>NZ_ANBZ01000082.1:0-231776 GCF_000316965.1 Pseudomonas sp. 313 | reverse complement strand
TTTAACCCCTAGGGGGAGAAGTCCGTCCCGAGGGTCACCGACCTGAGGAGGACTGTATGAATACGCAACCGGCAACATCGGTTTCGTCTGCGTCCCCTGACGGGGTTAAGGGCTGGCACGATCTCGATTGGGCCAAGATCCAAATCTCCGTTCGGAAAACGCAGTTGAAGATTGCGCAGGCAACAATGGCTGGTGACTGGCGTAGGGTTAAACGCCTACAACGGTTACTGACCCATTCGTTTTATGGTCGCTGTTTGGCTGTAAGACGGGTGACTGAAAACCGGGGTCGCAAGACTCCGGGCGTTGATGGAGAAACCTGGGGGACGCCTCCAGCCAAGCTCCGCGCCGCGAAGCGTCTATCGGAGAAACGAGGCTATCGGCCCAAACCGCTAAAGAGGGTTTGGATACCAAAGCCAGGAAAGAAGGAAAAGCGCCCGCTAGGCATACCGACGATGTTTGATCGGGCCATGCAAGCGCTCTACCTTTTCGCTCTTGAACCTGTCACCGAAAGCACCAGTGATCCGAAAAGTTATGGCTTCAGGCCTGACCGATCAACGGCTGATGCTATGGCAGAACTCTTCAACCTACTTTCACAGCGGACCTGCGCCCAGTGGATTTTGGAAGGGGATATCAAGGGGTTCTTCGACAACATCAATCACGAGTGGCTGTGCCAGAACGTCCCCATGGACCAGAAGGTACTACGGCTGTGGTTGAAGGCTGGGGTAATTGACCGGCGGCACTTCAGAGCTACGGAGGCCGGGACGCCACAAGGCGGGATCATCTCGCCCTGTTTGGCTAACGCCACCTTGAATGGATTGGAGTCTCAGCTTCGGACGTACTTGATTTCCAAATTTGGGAAGACTAGGACTAAGACGCTGAAGGTTCATGTGGTTAGGTATGCGGACGATTTCGTTATCACGGCTGCTAGTAAAGAGTTGCTGCGCGACGAAGTGCAACCATGGGTCGAGCAATTCCTGTCAGTACGAGGGGTTAGCCTTTCTCCTGAGAAAACGCATATCACACACATTTATCAAGGCTTTGACTTTTTAGGGTGGAATTTCAGGAAGTATGTGCCGAGGTCGCCATATAAGCGCACTAAGCTATTTATCAAGCCGACAAGGAAGAATGTTTCCGCATTCTATCGTAAGGTGAAGGAGATAGTGAGGAGTAGTGGTGCACTAACTCAAGGAGAGTTAATCGGACGCCTGAATCCGGTACTGAAAGGGTGGGCCAACTATCACTCTCCAGTAGTGGCAAAGAAGACCTTCAATAAGCTGGATAGCGATATTTACTGGCTATTGAAGAGGTGGGCGAAACGCAGGCATCCAAGAAAGCAGGCTGGATGGTGTGAGAGCAAATACTTTCATGCTATCGGCACGCGCCAATGGGTGTTTGCATCCCCTTACAAGAGTAGTAAAGGAGAGAGGAAGCTTCGTCAGCTCTACAAGCTGGCGGACACGGAAATCGTGCGGCACATGCATCTAGCGGTTGAATACCAACCCTATGATGTAGAGCATGAGCAAAAGTGGGAGAAGTTAAGGGTCCAACGGATGCAGCACAAGCTGCGTTATCGGGGGCAAATACTTTATCTTTTTCAACGTCAGCTCGGGAAATGCGCTCTATGCGGTCACGCGATTACCAAAGAGACTGGATGGGACGATCACCATGTCATCAGACGGGTGGACGGCGGTCCAGACACTTTGAAAAACCGTACACTTCTTCATCCAAGCTGCCACTCGCTGGTTCATAGCCGGCGACATAAGGTAACCCTGCGATACAGCGGTCTTAAGTGCTAAGATCGTAGTCACAGTTGCCGGCCAGCTATTGGCTGGTTTTTCGTAAGCTTGAGCCGTGTGCGGTGAAAGTCGCACGCACGGTTCTTAGGGGGCCCTGGATCAGATAACGATCCAGGGCTACCCACCTGGAAAGCCTTCATGACGTTCGATGAACAACGCTTCGGCGGGATCGCCCGGCTCTATGGGCAGGAGGCCGTCGAGCGCCTGGCCGCCAGTCACGTCGCCGTGGTCGGCATCGGCGGAGTGGGTTCCTGGGCCGCCGAGGCCCTGGCCCGTAGCGGCGTCGGTCGCATCAGCCTGTTCGATCTGGACGACGTTTGCGTCAGCAACACCAATCGCCAGGTGCACGCCCTGGACGGCCAGGTGGGGCGACCCAAGGTCACGGTGATGGCCGAGCGCATCCAGGCCATCAACCCGGCCTGCACGGTCAAGGCGGTGGCGGACTTCGTCACCCGCGAGACCATGGCCGACTACATCACCGAGGAGCTCGATCTGGTGCTGGACTGCATTGACAGCGTGGCCTCCAAGGCGGCGTTGATCGCCTGGTGCAAGAGACGCAAGATCGCCATCGTCACCACTGGCGGTGCGGGCGGCCAGATCGACCCCACCCAGATCCAGGTGGTGGACCTCAATCGCACCTACAACGACCCCCTGGCCTCGCGGGTGCGTTCGCTGCTGCGCCGCGACTACGGCTTCTCGCGCAATCCCAGCCGCCACTACAGCGTGCCCTGCGTCTTTTCCACCGAGCAGCTGCGCTATCCCAAGCCGGACGGGAGCGTTTGCCAGCAGAAGAGTTTCGTCGGCGAAGGCGTGCGCCTGGACTGCGCTGGCGGCTTCGGCGCGGTGATGATGGTCACCGCCACCTTCGGCATGGTCGCCGCCGCCCGCGCCGTGGACAAGCTGATCCAGAAGCCCAAAGGTTAAAGCTCTCGTAGGTTGGGTTGAGCGCAGCGAAGCCCAACGCTGCCCAGGTCGAGCCCGCAATGTTGGGCTTCGACGATGGAGCCGTCTCAGCCCAACCTACGTCCTGACGACGAGTGGGCGCTTTGGTAGGTTGGGTTGAGCGCAGCGAAGCCCAACGGTGCCCAGGTCGAGTCCGCATGTTGGGCTTCGGCGATGGAGCTGCCTCAACCCAACCTACGTTCAGAGGACGATGGTCGCTTCGGTAGGTTGGGTTGAGCGCAGCGAAGCCCAACGGTGCCCAGGTCGAGCCCGCATGTTGGGCTTCGGCGGTGAAGCTGCCTCAGCCCAACCTACGTCAGCGCCAAGACCGGGCCGCAGCCTCACATATCCTGGGGCGTTTCCCGGACGGGACGGTCGTCGGCGATGGCGGGGACGTGCAGGCCGGTCTTGGCCAGTTGCTGGCCTTCCATCTGCGGCTGGGTGGTCCAGGTGAGGATGTCGTAATAACGGCGCACGTTCTGCACGAACTGCACCGTCTCACCACCACGGGCGTAGCCATAGCGGGTCTTGCTGTACCACTGCTTCTGCGCCAGGCGCGGCAGCATCTTCTTCACGTCCAGCCAGCGATCCGGGTCCAGGCCCTGGGATTCGGCCAGCCGGCGGGCGTCGAGGATATGGGCGATGCCGATGTTGTAGGTGGCCAGGGCGAACCAGGTGCGATCCGGTTCGTTGATGCTGTCGGGCAGCTCGTCACGGATCTGGTCGAAGTACTTGGCGCCGCCGGTGATGCTCTGCTCGGGATCCAGGCGATTGGATACCCCCATGGCCTGGGCGGTGTTGTTGGTCAGCATCATCAGTCCGCGTACCCCGGTCTTGGAGGTGGCGTCCGGCGTCCACAGCGATTCCTGGTAGCCCATGGCGGCCAGCAGGCGCCAGTCCAACTGGTGTTTCTGCGCCACCTTGCGGAAGTGCTTCTCGTACTTGGGCAGGCGTTCCTGCAGGTGCTGGGCGAAGGTGTAGGCACCGACGTAACCAAGCACGTCGACGTGGCCGTAGTAGCGCTCCTTGAGCTGCTGCAGGGTGCCGTCGCGGCGGACCTTGTCCAGGTAGGCGTTGACCGCGTCGAGCAGGCTGTTGTCCTCACCGGGCTGCAGCGCCCAGGCCTGGCCCTGGTTATCGCCCAGGTCGAAGGCCACCCGCACATTGGGGAAATAGACCTGGTTCATGGCCAGTTCGTTGGAATCCACCAGGGTCAGGTCGATCTGGCCCTCGTCGACCATGCGCAGCAGGTCGCTGACCTCCACCTGATCGGATTCGTCGAAGGCCAGCCCCGACACCTGGGCCTGCAGCGCCTTTAGTTGCTGGGCCTGGCTGCTGCCCTTGAGCACCAGGATGCGCTTGCCGACCATGTCCTTGGGCGTGCTGGGGCGGACGGTGCCGTTGCGATAGATGACCTGGGGCACCACGTCCAGATAGCTGCGGGAAAACTTCAGATTCTGGCGATTGATCGAAGGCGTGAGGCCGGCCGCGGCGATCACCGGCCCGTCCGGCGCGGTCAAGCGATTGAAAAGGTCGTCGAGGTTGTCGGCGGTGCTGATTTCCAGGCGTACCTTGAGCGATTCGGCGAAGCCCTTGACCAATTCGTATTCGAAGCCGGTCTCGCCGTTACGGTCCTGGAAATAGGTCGCCGGACTGTTGCGCGTCACCACGCGCAGGACTCCCGCCTGCTGCACCTGCTCCAGCGCGGTAGGCTTGGGCGGCGCAGGCACGTCGGCCTCCCCGCAGCTCATGAGCAAGGCGAGGAAGGGCAGGGTAAGCCAGGCGAATCGCTTGAAGGCTCTATTCAAATGGGCTAGCTCGGCCATACGGCATCAAAACGGCACTGGCGCCTTGCTGACGCGCCTCATCGGTCGGCCCCTCCGGGCACTCGTTATGGTCGGGACGCTCCGCGCCACCGGTCCGGCCAAAGGCTCTATCCTGAGCCCAATGGGGAGCCGCGTCCATGGGGCGCGGCAGGCCGTAACGGCGGGCAGTATACGCGAGAAGTGGCCCAGCGCCCATTTTATACATACAAGGATGGTGGTAAGGCTGCATGAACCCTCGTCGCCGGAAGGTGTCCCCGGCGCGCCTTTAGGCTAGAATGCACGGCCCCAAAGTGACTTGGCCCCGAGGCTGTCCCCGATGCTGATCCTGCGCGGCGCTCCCGCTCTTTCTTCGTTCCGTCACGGCAAACTTCTCGACCAGCTGACTCGCCTGGTTCCCGGTGTCTCCGGGCTCTATGCCGAGTTCGTTCATTTCGCCGAAGTCGCCGGCACCCTGAGCGCGGAGGAAGAGGGCATCCTCGGCCGACTGCTGCAATACGGCCCCAGCGTCCCCCAGCAAGAACCCCAAGGCGCGCTGTTCCTCATCGTCCCGCGCCTGGGCACCATCTCGCCCTGGTCGAGCAAGGCCACCGACATCGCCCACAACTGTGGCCTGGCGCAGATCGAGCGTCTGGAGCGCGGCGTGGCCTACTACGTCGCCGGCGAGCTGGACGGCGTTGCCCACGCGCAACTGGCTGCGGCCCTGCATGACCGCATGACCCAGCGCGTGCTGCCGACCCTGGACGCCGCCGCCGACATCTTCAGCCATGCCGCGCCCAAGCCGCTCACCGCGGTGGACGTGCTCGGCGGTGGTCACGCCGCGCTGGAACAGGCCAACCTGGCACTAGGCCTGGCCCTGGCCGAGGACGAGATCGACTACCTGGTCAAGAGCTTCACCGCCCTGGGGCGCAATCCCCACGACGTCGAACTCATGATGTTCGCCCAGGCCAACTCCGAGCACTGCCGGCACAAGATCTTCAATGCCAGCTGGGACATCGACGGTGAGAGCCAGGAGAAGTCCCTGTTCGGCATGATCAAGAATACCTACGAGATGAACCGCACCGGCGTGCTGTCCGCCTACAAGGACAACGCCGCGGTCATGGAAGGCTTCACCGCCGGCCGCTTCTATCCCGACGCCGAGTCCCGCGAGTACGGCGCGCACAGCCAGCCCGTGCACATCCTGATGAAGGTGGAGACCCACAACCACCCGACGGCCATCGCCCCCTTCCCCGGCGCCTCCACCGGCTCCGGCGGCGAGATCCGCGACGAAGGCGCCACCGGCCGCGGCTCCAAGCCCAAGGCCGGCCTGACCGGCTTCACCGTCTCCAACCTGAACATCCCCGGTTTCGAGCAGCCCTGGGAGCAGCCCTACGGCAAACCCGAGCGCATCGTCACCCCGCTGGACATCATGATCGAGGGCCCGCTGGGCGGCGCCGCCTTCAACAACGAATTCGGTCGCCCGGCTCTAGCCGGCTACTTCCGCACCTTCGAGCAGCAGGTCGAGACCCCCCGTGGTCCCGAGATGCGCGGCTACCACAAGCCGATCATGCTCGCCGGCGGCCTGGGCAACATCCGCGCCGACCACGTGCAGAAGGGCGACATCTCGGTGGGCGGCAAGCTCATCGTGCTCGGTGGTCCGGCCATGCTGATCGGTCTGGGCGGCGGCGCCGCCTCGTCCATGTCCACCGGTGCCAGCTCCGCCGACCTGGATTTCGCCTCGGTGCAGCGCGAGAACCCGGAAATGGAGCGCCGCTGTCAGGAGGTCATCGACCGCTGCTGGCAGCTGGGCGAAAACAACCCCATCACCTTCATCCATGACGTAGGCGCGGGCGGCCTGTCCAACGCCTTCCCCGAACTGGTCAACGATGCCGGTCGCGGCGGCCGCTTCGAACTGCGCAACGTGCCGAACGACGAGCCAGGCATGAGCCCGCTGGAGATCTGGTGCAACGAGTCCCAGGAGCGCTACGTGCTCTCCGTGGACGCGGAAAACTTCGAGACCTTCAAGGCCATCTGCGAACGCGAGCGCTGCCCCTTCGCCGTGGTCGGCGAGGCCACCGAGGAGCGCCAGCTGACCGTGGCCGACAGCCACTTCGGCAACAACGCCGTGGACATGCCGCTGGACGTCCTGCTCGGCAAGCCGCCGCGCATGCACCGCAGCGCCACCCGGGAAGCCGAACTGGGCGACGCCTTCGACGGCGCCGGCCTGGACCTGACCGAGTCGGTGGAGCGCGTCCTGCGCCACCCGGCCGTGGCCAGCAAGAGCTTCCTGATCACCATCGGCGACCGCACCATCACCGGCCTGGTCGCCCGCGACCAGATGGTCGGTCCCTGGCAGGTCCCGGTGGCCGACTGCGCCGTGACCGCCACCAGCTTCGACGTCCACACCGGCGAAGCCATGGCCATGGGCGAGCGCACCCCGCTGGCGCTGCTCGACGCGCCCGCTTCCGGCCGCATGGCCATCGGCGAGACCATCACCAACCTGGCCGCAGCGCGCATCGACAAGCTCGGCGACATCAAGCTCTCCGCCAACTGGATGGCCGCCGCCGGCCACCCGGGCGAAGATGCGCGCCTCTATGAAACCGTCAAGGCGGTGGGCATGGAGCTGTGCCCGCAGCTGGGCATCACCATCCCGGTCGGCAAGGACTCCATGTCCATGAAGACCCGCTGGCAGGACGGTGGCGAAGACAAGAGCGTCACCGCGCCGTTGTCACTGGTGATCACCGGCTTCGCCCCGGTGCAGGACATCCGCCGCACCCTGACCCCCCAGCTGCGCTTGGACAAGGGCCAGACCGACCTGATCCTGATCGATCTCGGCCGCGGCCAGAATCGCCTGGGCGGCTCCATCCTTGCCCAGACCCACGGCAAGCTCGGCCAGCAGGCTCCCGACGTCGACGAAGCCGAAGACCTCAAGGCCTTCTTCGCCGTGATCCAGGGCCTCAACCAGGACGGCCTGCTGCTGGCCTACCACGACCGTTCCGACGGCGGCCTCATCACCACCCTGGTGGAAATGGCCTTCGCCGGTCACTGCGGCCTGGCCCTGCGCCTGGACGCCCTGGCCGCCGACCGTGACGAGCTGACCCGGGCGCTGTTCGCCGAAGAACTGGGCGCCGTCATCCAGGTGCCCCAGGACTTCACCCACGAGGTGCTGGCCCAGTTCAGCGCGGCCGGTCTGGAAGACTGCGTGGCGGTGATCGGCAACCCGGTCAACGGCTACGAGATCAACATCCACTACCACGACGAGCATCTCTACCGGGCCGAGCGGCGCATGCTGCAGCGCGTCTGGAGCGAGACCAGCTTCCAGATCCAGCGCCTGCGCGACAACGCCGACTGCGCCCAGCAGGAATTCGACGCTCTGCTGGAAGAGGATCATCCGGGTCTGTCGGCCAAGCTGGCTTATGATCCTAACGAGGACATCTGCGCCCCCTACATCAAGAAGGGCGTGCGGCCCCAGGTCGCCATCCTGCGCGAGCAGGGCGTCAACGGTCAGGTGGAGATGGGCGCGGCCTTCGATCGCGCCGGCTTCGCCGCCATCGACGTGCACATGAGCGACATCCTCTCCGGTCGCATCGACCTGGCGGACTTCAAGGGCGTGGTCGCCTGTGGCGGCTTCTCCTATGGTGACGTCCTCGGCGCCGGCGGTGGTTGGGCCAAGTCCATCCTGTTCAACGCCCGGGCCCGCGACGGCTTCCAGCAGTTCTTCGAGCGCACCGATACCTTCACCCTCGGCGTGTGCAACGGCTGCCAGATGGTCGCCAACCTGCGCGAGCTGGTGCCCGGCAGCGAATTCTGGCCGCGCTTCGTGCGCAACCGCTCCGAGCAGTTCGAGGCGCGGGTGGCCATGGTCCAGGTGCAGGATTCGCCCTCGCTGTTCCTCGCTGGCATGGCCGGGTCGCGGCTGCCCATCGCCATCGCCCATGGCGAAGGCTTCGCCGAATACCCGAACCAGCAGGCGCTGGTCGCCGCTGACGTCTCCGGCACCGTGGCGCTGCGCTATGTCGACGGTCACAGCAAGGTCACCGAGACCTATCCGGCCAACCCCAACGGCTCGCCGCTGGGCATCACCGGTCTGTCCAGCCAGGACGGTCGCGTGCTGCTGATGATGCCGCACCCCGAGCGCTGCTTCCGCGCCGTACAGAACTCCTGGATCCCGGCCGACTGGCAGGGCGAGGACGGCGGCTGGATGCGCCTGTTCCGCAATGCGCGGGTCTGGGTGGACTGAGTCCTCGGCTCGCGTCTGACGAAACCCGCGCCTCGGCGCGGGTTTCGTCTTTCTGGGAAGGGTTTAAGCTGAAGGGACCGTCCAGCGTCTCCGGAGTCCTCGATGTTCAAGCTGTGTTTCTACGTCCCCGACTCGCACCTCGATGCCGTCAAGCAGGCGATCTTTGCTGTGGGCGGTGGCCGCATCGGGCTCTATGACAGTTGCTGCTGGCAGGTCCAGGGCCTCGGTCAATTCCGTCCACTGGCGGGCAGCCAGCCGCACCTGGGCGAGCAGGGCAGTCTCGAACAGCTAACGGAATGGCGAGTGGAGCTGGTACTGGCCGATGAGCAGGTCGCCCGCCAGGCCGTGGCGGCGCTCAAGGAGGCGCATCCCTATGAAACGCCGGCCTACGACGTGGTGCAGGTGCTGGATTTCTAGCCGTCAGGGATAGCCGAGAACGGTCTTGATCCGTGCAAGCTCACGCTCGACCCAGCGCGGATCCACCGCGCCCCAATCGCGGACCTCGTAGCCGCCCGCGTTGTTGCGCGCGCCGTCGCCCTGCACGAACTGACAGTCGATATCCAGATCGGCCAGCGCCAGCAGGGTGTCCTGGGCCGTACGCCGCGGCATGCCGGTGGCGGCCATCAGCGCGGGCACGCTGGTGGCGGTGCCGCTGGCCACCAGCCAGGCCACATAGAGCCGGCGATAGAAACTGGTCTTGGTCTTGCTCACATCCATGAGAATCGTCCTAGGCAATAAAAAGCCCACCGCGAGGGTGGGCTTCAGGGGCATCAGAGGGTAGCGATGCGCTGCCGCTGGTCCACCATCTTGGCTAGGGCCTGTTCGGCTTCTGCCAGTTTGGCACGCTCCTTCTCCAGCACTTCGGCAGGCGCCTTGGCGACGAAGCCTTCGTTGCCCAGCTTGCCGCCGACGCGCTTGACCTCGCCTTCCAGGCGGCCGATCTCCTTGTCCAGGCGCGCCAGTTCCGCGTCCTTGTCGATCAGCCCGGCCATGGGCACCAGCACTTCCATCTCGCCCACCAGGGTGGTGGCGGACATCGGCGCTTCCTCGCCGGCGGCCAGCACGCGGACCGATTCCAACTTGGCCAGCTTGTTCAGCAGCGGCTCGAAGTCGGCCAGGCGGCGCTGGTCCTCGGCACTGGCATTGGCGACGATGATGTCGATGCGCTTGGCCATGGAAATCTTCATCTCGCCGCGGATCTGCCGCACGCCCAGCATCAGCGCCTTGACCCACTCGATGTCGCCTTCGGCGGCGGCGTCGATGCGCGCCTCGTTGGCTACCGGCCAGGGCTGCAGCATCAGCGTCTCACCCTGGACACCGGCCGGCGCCTTGAGGCGCTGCCAGATTTCCTCGGTGATGAAGGGCATGAAGGGGTGCGCCAGGCGCAGCACCACTTCCAGTACCCGCGCCAGAGTGCGGCGGGTACCGCGCTGGCGCTCGATGGAGGCGTTCTCGTCCCACAGCACCGGCTTGACCAGCTCCAGGTACCAGGCACAGTACTCGTCCCAGACGAATTCATAGAGGGCCTGAGTGGCCAGGTCGAAGCGGAAGGCGTCGAGCTGACGGGTCACCTCGGCCTCGGTGCGCTGCAGCTGGGAGATGATCCAGCGATCCACCGAGGACAGCTCGACCGGTTCGTCATTGACGCCGGTGTCCTGGCCTTCGACGTTCTCCATGACGAAGTTCGCCGCGTTCCACAGCTTGTTGCAGAAGTTGCGATAGCCCTCGACGCGACCCATGTCGAACTTGACGTCGCGGCCGGTGGTGGCCAGGGAGCAGAAGGTGAATCTCAGGGCATCGGTGCCGTAGCTGGCGATGCCGTCCGGGAATTCGGCGCGGGTCTGCTTGGCGATCTTCTCGGCCAGCTTGGGCTGCATCAGGCCGCTGGTGCGCTTCTGCAGCAGGGTGTCCAGGTCGATGCCATCGACGATGTCGAGGGGATCGAGCACGTTGCCCTTGGACTTGGACATCTTCTGGCCCTGGCCATCGCGGACTAGGCCGTGGACGTAGACGGTCTTGAACGGGATCTGCCCGGTCAGGTGGGTGGACAGCATGATCATCCGGGCGACCCAGAAGAAGATGATGTCGAAGCCGGTGACCAGCACGTCGGTGGGATGGAAGGTCTTCAGCGCCTCGGTCTGCTCGGGCCAACCCAGGGTGGAGAAAGTCCACAGACCGGAGCTGAACCAGGTATCCAGCACATCGTCGTCCTGGCGCAGGGCGATGTCACCGAGGTCGTGCTTGGCGCGTACCTCGGCTTCGTCACGGCCGACATAGACGTTGCCGGCCTGGTCGTACCAGGCGGGAATGCGGTGGCCCCACCAGAGCTGGCGGCTGATGCACCAGTCCTGGATGTCGCGCATCCAGCTGAAGTACATGTTCTCGTATTGCTTGGGCACGAACTGCACCTCGCCGCTCTCGACCACGCCGATGGCTTTCTCGGCCAGGGGCTTGGTGGAGACGTACCACTGGTCGGTCAGCCAGGGCTCGATCACGGTGCCGGAACGGTCGCCCTTGGGCACCTTGAGGGCGTGGTCCTCGATCTTCTCCAGGCGGCCGGCGGCGTCTAGGTCGGCGACGATGCGCTTGCGCGCCTCGAAACGGTCCAGGCCGGCGTAGGCCTCGGGCAGGGTGGCGTCGAACATGCCGTTGACGCTGCCGTCCAGGTTGAACACCTGAGCGCCGGGCAGGATGGCCGCGTCGGCGTCGAAGACGTTGATCAGCGGCAGGTTGTGGCGCTTGCCGACTTCATAATCGTTGAAATCGTGGGCCGGGGTGATCTTGACGCAGCCGGTGCCGAATTCGGGGTCGCAGTAGTCGTCGCCGACGATGGGGATGCGGCGGCCCACCAGGGGCAGTTCGACGTACTGGCCGATCAGATCCTTGTAGCGCGGATCTTCCGGATGCACGGCCACGGCGGCATCGCCCAGCAGGGTCTCGGGGCGGGTAGTAGCGACCACCAGGTGATCCATGCCCTCGGCGGTGCGGGCGCCGTCCGCCAGGGGATAGCGCAGGTGCCAGAGGTGGCCTTTCTCGTCATGGCTTTCCACTTCCAGGTCGGAAATGGCGGTGTGCAGCTTGGTGTCCCAGTTGACCAGGCGCTTGCCGCGATAGATCAGACCGTCCTCGTGCAGGCGTACGAAGGCTTCCTTGACCGCCTCGGAGAGGCCGTCGTCCATGGTGAAGCGCTCGCGCGACCAGTCCACCGAGGAGCCCAGGCGGCGGATCTGCCGACTGATGTTGCCACCCGATTCGCTCTTCCATTCCCAGACCTTTTCCAGGAATTTTTCCCGGCCCAGGTCATGGCGCGACAGGCCCTCGGCACCGATGCGGCGCTCCACCAGCATCTGGGTGGCGATGCCGGCGTGGTCGGTGCCCGGCTGCCAGAGGGTGTTGCGACCCTGCATGCGGCGGAAGCGGATCAGGGCATCCATGATGGCATTGTTGAAGCCATGGCCCATGTGCAGGCTGCCGGTCACGTTCGGCGGCGGGATCATGATGGTGTAGGGCTCGCCCGACCCCTGGGGCGCGAAGTAGCCCTGGCGTTCCCAGGTCTGGTACCAGGAGGTTTCGATGGCGTGCGGCTGGTAGGTCTTGTCCATGGAGGGGGCTTTTGTCGCTGGAAGAGGAAAGCCTCCGAGTATAGCGACTCCCGCCGGCCGGCGGCAGGGCGCCTTGGCGCTCCGCGCTCAGGGACGCTGCAGCAGTTCTTCCAGGCGCCGTTGCAGACGGCGCTGCAACTCGGCTTCCAGGCGCGGCAACTGCTCGTCGAGCAGTTCCTGCAGGATGGCCGGCGCCTCCTGGTGCAGGCGGACGTGGGCCAGGTCTTCATGGGGCGCGCTGGGTGTCACCTCTTCGATGGCGTCCGGCACGATCTGGTCGAGCAGCGGCGGGATGGCCTTGAGGCGCTCGGCGCTGGGCGCGATGACGTCGGAGAGGATGGGGATGCCATCGGCGCTGCTCGGATGAATCGTGTTGCGACTCTTGTCGAGCACCTGGCGGATGGCTTCGAGGTCTTGCAGGACGTGCGCGGGAGGCTTGGTGCTGGTCATGAAATCAGACACGTGACAGCTGATGGTCCTGTAGAGCATAGCCAAGCTTGCGGTAGAAGCGAAAACCTTCGCGCATCGCCTGGCGCACGTCGGGGGCTTCGACGACCACTTCGGCGATCCGGGCGAAACCCGCATGGCAGGGCGGCGGGGCCAGGCTGAGGTTGATCAGCAGTTCGCCCGTTTGCTCGGCGGTCGTGGTCAGGCCCAGCACCACCGGACTGTCACTGGCGGTTTCCGCCAAGTCGTGGGGAATGAAGCTGTCGGGACGGAAGGCCCATAGCTGTTCGTCCAGGCGCTGACGCTGCTCGGTGTCGGCGCAATGCACATAGACCGGCATGCCCTGCTTCCAGGCCTTGTCCACCAGCCGGCAGGCAAAGGCCAGCCGCGCCGCGGGATCGGTGGAGGGCAGGACATAAAAATCGACACGGGTCATGGCGGATCACGAAGAAGGGGAGGGAAGCGGCAAGGCCGCGACGTAGGGGCGTCGCGGCCTCTATAGGCGTTAGCGCGTGTTCAAAGTCTCGCGAGCTAGAGCCAAACAAGGCGAAAAGACCTGAGGAAGTGGAGTTTACAAAACGTAAATGAGCATTCCGAAGGTCTTTTCAACGCCGTTTGGCCGACGCGCAGCAGACTTTGAGCAGGTGCTTAGGCCTCGGCGGTGCGGTCGAGCAGGTACTGCACCAGCAGCGGTACCGGGCGACCGGTGGCGGCCTTGTCCTTGCCGCCGCTGATCCAGGCGGTGCCGGCCACGTCCAGGTGCGCCCAGGGATAGGCCTTGGCATAGCGCGCCAGGAAGCAGCCCGCGGTGATGGTGCCGGCCTTGGGACCGCCGATGTTGGCCATGTCGGCGAAGGGGCTGTCCAGCTGCTCCTGGTACTCCTCGTGCAGCGGCAGTTGCCAGACGCGGTCGTCGGCGCGATCGCCGGCCTGCTTGACCTGGTCGATCAAGGCATCGTCGTTGCCCATCAGGCCCGAGACCAGCGAACCCAGGGCGGTGATGCAGGCGCCGGTGAGGGTGGCGATGTCGATCACCGCCTTGGGCTGGAAGCGCTCGGCGTAGGTGAGGGTGTCGCACAGCACCAGGCGGCCTTCGGCGTCGGTGTTGAGGATCTCGATGGTCTGGCCGCTCATGCTGGTGACGATGTCACCCGGACGGGTGGCGGTGCCGCTCGGCATGTTCTCGGCCAGGGCCAGCAGACCTACCACGTTGATCGCCGGCTTGAGCTCCATGAGGGCACGGAAGGTACCCAGGACGCTGGCGGCGCCGCACATGTCGTACTTCATCTCGTCCATGCCGGCGCTCGGCTTGATGCTGATGCCGCCGGTATCAAAGGTGATGCCCTTGCCGACCAGGGTGTAGGGCTGGGCGTTCTTGGCGCCGCCCCGGTACTGCAGCACCACCAGGCGCGGCGGCTGGGCGCTGCCCTGGGCCACGGCGAGGAAGGAGCCCATGCCCAGTTCGCGCATCTTCTTCTCGTCGAGCACCTCGACGGAGAGCCCGGCGTCCTTGAACTGCTTGCCCAGGACCTTGGCCTGATCGGCTACATAGACCGGGTTGCAGACGTTTGGCGGCAGGTTGCCGAAGTCCTTGGCATAGGCGGTGCCGTGGGTGATCGCTAGGGCATGGGCCAGAGCGCGTTCGGCCTCCGGCTGGGAGGCCTTGGTGGTGACCAGGGTCAGCTTCTTCAGCGGCCGCGGCTCGGCCTTCTTGCTCTTGAAGCGATCGAAGACGTAGTCGCCATCGGCCAGGGTCTCGGCCAGCAGGCGCAGGCGGGCATAACCATCGCGATTCTTGACCGGCACATCGCCGAGGGCGATGGCAGCGTCGCTGCCGCCCAGGCTCTTGAGCACGCCCAGGGCGCCGCTGGCCAGCTTGCGGTACTGACGGTCGGAAAGCCCTTCGCTGGCGCCGCTACCGACGAGCAGCACGCGCTCGGCCTTGATGCCGGGCAGATTGGTGAGCAGCAGGGTCTGGCCGGCCTTGCCGGCGATGTCGCCGCGCTTGACGGCCGCGCTCAGGGCGCCGGAAGTGGCAGCGTCCACGGCGCTGGCCGCTGCGTCGAGCGCACCGCCTTCACCGACGGCCACGACCAGCGTGGCGGTTTTCAGGGTTTCCGGACGAGCGTTTTTGACGACGAATTCCATTAGGAGAAGCTCCCCAAGACAAACACATGAGTTCGCAGGATATAATGCGGGGCTTTCGCCAGGGCCTTTCCCGGCGATCGGCCTTCAACGGGTGGGCCTTGCAACGCAAGCCATGCAGCCGAGCTAGTGTGAGCGTTCGCGCCAGAGCCTGACAACCCTGGAGAATCCTGTTTGATCGTCTTCCGCTATCTGTCTCGAGAAGTTCTCACCACCCTCGGTGCGGTCAGTGCCGTGCTGCTGGTGATCATCATGAGCGGCCGCTTCATCAAGTACCTGGCCCAGGCGGCCCAGGGCCTGCTGGATCCGGGCGTGCTCCTGCTCATCATGGCCTACCGCATCCCCGGATTCCTGCAGCTGATCCTGCCGCTGGGCCTCTTTCTCGGCTTCCTGCTCGCCTATGGCCGGCTGTACCTGGACAGCGAGATGACCGTGCTCACCGCCACCGGCCTGAGTCCGCGCCGCCTGCTGGCCTACAGCATGGCGCCGGCCGCGGTGGTGGCCCTGGTGGTCGCCTGGCTGAGTCTGTCGCTGGCACCCCTGGGCGTGCAGAAGGTCACCACCATCCTCAATCAGCAGGATGCCATGACCGAGTTCGACACCCTCGAACCGGGCCGCTTCCAGTCGCTGCGGGACAATTCGCGGGTCACCTACACCGAGCGCCTGTCGGCGGATCGCAGCCAGCTGGGCGGCGTCTTCATTTCCGAGCGCAACACCTCCACCGCCGGCGGCAAGGACCGCGGCGTGGGCGTGCTGGTGGCCGACACCGGGCGGCAGGAAATCCACCCGGACGGCAGTCGCTACCTGATCCTGCAGAACGGCTTCCGCTACGACGGCGTGCCGGGCCAGGCCGATTACCGCGCCGTGCAGTACGAGACCTATGGCGTGCTCCTGCCCAAGCCCGCGGTCAGCGAGGACATCAGCGAGCGTGACGCCGTCACCACCGGTGAACTCATGCGCAGCAACGAGCTGCAGTATCGCGGCGAGCTGCAATGGCGGCTGTCGCTGCCAATCCTGGTGTTCGTCGTGACTCTCATCGCCGTGCCCTTGGCCAAGGTCAATCCGCGTCAGGGCCGCTTCCTCAAGCTGCTGCCGGCGATCCTGCTGTACATGGCCTACCTGTCGCTGCTGATCGCCGCCCGCGGCGCCCTGGATAAAGGCCGCCTGCCGCCGGCCATCGGTCTGTGGGGCGTGCACCTGCTGTTCCTGGTGCTGGGGCTGCTGCTGGCCTTCTGGGAACCGCTCAAGGCGCGTCTGCGCGGTCGCAAGCCGGAGGTAGCGGCATGAACAAGCTCGATTGGTACATAGGGCGCACCGTCTTCGTCAGCATCCTCGCGGTGCTGGGTGTGATCGTTGGTCTAGCCCTGCTGTTCGCCTTCATCGACCAGCTCGGCGACTTCGACGACAACTACGGCGTCGCCGAGGCGCTCAAGTTCGTCCTGCTCACCTCGCCGCGGCGAGCCTACGAGATGCTGCCCATGGCGGCGCTGATTGGCTGCCTGATCGGCCTGGGCACCCTGGCCAGCAGCAGCGAGCTGATCGTGATGCGTGCCGCTGGGGTCTCCCTGGGGCGCATCGTCTGGGCGGTGATGAAGCCGATGTTCGTGCTGCTCATCGCCGGCATCCTGGTCGGCGAGTACGTGGCGCCCTGGTCGGAGAACCTGGCGCAGAGCGGTCGTGCCCTGGCGCAGAGCGCCGGCAAGGCGCAGAGTTCGCGTCATGGCCTCTGGCATCGCCAGGGCCACGAGTACACCCACGTCAACGCCGTGCAGCCCAATGGCCTGCTGCTGGGCGTGACGCGCTACGAATTCGACGACAATCGCCATCTGCTGCAATCCAGCTTCGCCCAGCGCGGTATCTATCGTGGAGATCACTGGGAGCTGGAAAACGTCAGCATCACCGACTTCGGCAATCGCCAGACCAGTGTGCGTCAGGAGCCCAAGGTGATCTGGAACGTCGAGCTGACCCCGCAGGTGCTCGATACCGTGATCATGGAGCCGGATGCGCTGTCGATCTCCGGGCTGTGGTGGTACATCCACTACCTGGCCGATCAGGGCCTGAGCAACAAGAGCTACTGGCTGGCGTTCTGGTCGAAGATCTTCCAGCCGCTGGTGACCGCCGCTCTGGTGTTGATGGCGATCTCCTTCATCTTCGGCCCGCTGCGCTCGGTGACCCTGGGCCAGCGGATCTTCACCGGGGTGATCATCGGCTTCGCCCTGCGCATCTTCCAGGACCTGCTGGGACCGTCCAGCCTGGTGTTCGGCTTCTCGCCGCTGCTGGCCGTGCTGGCACCGGCGCTGCTCTGCGCCGTGGCTGGGATCCTGTTGCTGCGCCGGGCCGGCTAGGGCCCGGCGGCGCCGTCCGCTAGGCGGCGCCCTTGCTCACGACCGGTTGCGGCTGCAGCCAGCCGGCGTGGGCTTCGCAGAAGCTCAGGATGCGCTGCACGCGGCGGATCTGATCCCGATGGCGGCATTCGCCCACCACGGTACGCACCAGCAGATCGACGTTCTGCATGTGGATCAGGCGCAGATCAGCGCTCATGTCGGGGCAGGCGTCCATCTCGTCCATGCGCGTCTCGCAACGCGAGAGCAGGCGCTCGATGAAGGCGGTGGAGAAGCGGGCGGGGGTCTGGGCCGTTTCCAGGTCCTTGACCGCCACCTGAGAGAGGGGGGAGAGCGTTTCCATGTGCAAGATCTCGCGTCCGTATCGATGTCTTACTATTGCACGCTTTGCCCTTGCGTTTCAGCTGCCGGTGGTCAGCTGGCTATCCGATCGTTTCCGGGGCTCAGCGCGGATGTCCGGGTGCTCCTGTCGCCACGTCGAGCAGCGCTGATCGCGCCTTAAGATAAGACTGCTTCTGCTGCAAGTCGGCTGGATGATCGATGGTTAGCCCCGCCAGATAGCCCTGCCAGATGGCCAAGTAGGCTTTCTGCGCATTGCGCAGCCGCCAATCCTGGCCGGCGGGTAATTGGTCCGTAGCAGACTTCTCTTCGGCAGCGGCCTGGGTCTGGCAACTGCTCAGCCGCTGACGAAAGTCCGCCAGCCGCCCTTGTTCGCCCGCCAAGCGGGCGTTGTTGCCATGCAGCACCAGCAACTCGCAGCCATAGAGGGCGCTGTGCAACCGGGCCTGCAACGTCCAGCTGGGCGAGCGATTCAGGTCGACACCCGCACTCGCTGGCTGGGTGGGTCGCTGTACGGCGCAGCCACCCAGGGTCAGCAGCAGGACGAGTAGCAGGGAAGGGCTCAGGTGCATCTTCCGGTCTCGGCAAGCCTTGTGCGGGCACCAGCCTATTGGTAACGCTGCCATTCCCGATACTTGTCCATCAGGTAGTTACCGACCGGTTGCGACTTCTTGCAGTCCTCACCGCTCAGTGGGCTGGGTTCGCAGACGGAGTCGGCCGAGCTGTAGTGGTTGCAGCCGGTCAGCAGTAACGCGAGGCCAAGCAATATCCATTTCAAAAGGCATCCTTCCCTACGATGAAAGCGGGAGTGTGGTGATCAAGAACGTGCCTGATGGATGGGGGTCGCCGTATTCGCAAAGGTACAAAAACCGCAATTAGCGCAAGGCTGCATACCTTGAAAATTCATCCAATCTGTATCCCTTGACCGTCTTGCTGCCGGGCTAACATACCCTTCCTGACCTAGGTAGAGGCCGTCATGCAACTGAGCGACATTCCATTCGGTACCACTGACTGGTCGAAAATCGAACCTGTAGTCCATGCGGGAGCGAGCGGCTCAGCGCTTTGGCGTACCTGCCAGTTTGGTGCAATACGGGTCCGCATGGTCGAGTACAGTGAGGGTTATCTTGCCGATCACTGGTGCAGCAAGGGACATATTCTACTTTGCCTGGATGGTCGGCTGGATACCGAGCTGGCCGATGGTCGCGTCTTCACCTTGACCGCCGGCATGAGTTACCAGGTGGCCGACAATGCAGAGGCTCACAGATCCTCGACCGCGACTGGGGCTAGGTTATTCGTCGTGGATTGAGGCTCGTATCGACGCCGCGACCAGGGCGCACCAGGCACAAAAAAACCGCCTCGAGGGGCGGTTTCTTCGGCTTCCAGGCAACACGGGGGAGGCCTGGAAGGTACCAACTTGGTGCCCCGGGGGAGACTCGAACTCCCACTCCTTTCGGAAACGGATTTTGAATCCGCCGCGTCTACCGGTTCCGCCACCGGGGCAATGGCGGCGGAGTATAGGGATGCAGGCAGGTCCGGTCAATCCAAAGTGCGTTGGTGAAAAAGGCCGCTTCCGGTAAGCTGTGCGGCCTTTCGAGATCTACCTGCCATGCACGTCGCCGACTTCCATTTCGACCTTCCCGAATCCCTCATCGCCCGTCATCCGCTGGCCGAGCGCCGCGGCAGTCGATTGCTGGTGCTCGACGGCCCCAGCGGTGAGCTGAGCCATCGCCACTTCGCCGATCTGCTGGGCTATCTGCAGCCGGGCGACCTGATGGTGTTCAACGACACCCGGGTGATACCCGCGCGGCTGTTCGGCCAGAAGGCCAGTGGCGGCAAGCTGGAGATCCTGGTGGAGCGGGTGCTGGACGAGGAGCGGGTGCTGGCCCATGTGCGGTCCAGCAAATCGCCCAAACCAGGCAGCCGCATCCTCATTGACGGCGGTGCCGAGGCCGAGATGGTGGCGCGCCACGAGGCGCTGTTCGAACTGAAATTCGCCGAGCCCGTGTTGCCGCTGCTGGAGCGGGTCGGTCATATGCCGTTGCCGCCCTATATCGACCGGCCCGACGAGGCCGAGGATCGCGAGCGCTACCAGACCGTCTATGCGCGCAATGCCGGCGCGGTGGCCGCGCCCACCGCCGGACTGCACTTCGACGAGCCGCTGCTGGACGCCATCCGCGCCAAGGGCGTGGCGACCGCCTTCGTCACCCTGCACGTCGGCGCCGGCACCTTCCAGCCGGTGCGGGTCGAGCGCATCGAAGACCACCACATGCACCGCGAGTGGCTGCAGGTCGACCAGGCCGTCGTGGATGCCGTGGCCGCCTGCCGCGCCCGTGGCGGTCGGGTGATCGCCGTCGGTACCACCAGCGTGCGTTCGCTGGAAAGCGCCGCCCGTGATGGCCAGCTCAAGGCCTTCGCCGGCGAGACGGATATCTTTCTTTATCCCGGTCGCCCCTTCCATGTCGTCGATGCGCTGGTGACCAACTTCCACCTGCCCGAATCGACCCTGCTGATGCTGGTGTCGGCCTTCGCCGGTTACCGCGAGACCATGGCCGCCTATGCGACGGCCGTGGCCGAGGGCTATCGCTTCTTCAGTTATGGCGACGCCATGTTCATCACCCGCAATCCCGGGGCCCAGGGCCCGGAGAGCTGATATGAGTTTCATGAATTTCGAATTGCTGGCCACCGAGGGCAAGGCCCGTCGCGGCCGCCTGACCTTTCCCCGCGGCGTGGTCGAGACCCCGGCCTTCATGCCGGTCGGTACCTACGGCACGGTCAAGGGCATGCTGCCCGACAGCGTCGCCGATATCGGTGCCCAGATCATCCTCGGCAACACCTTCCACCTCTGGCTACGGCCTGGGACCGAGGTGATCCAGCGCCATGGCGACCTGCACGACTTCATGCAGTGGCAGGGGCCGATCCTCACCGATTCCGGCGGCTTCCAGGTGTTCAGCCTGGGCGCGCTGCGCAAGATCAAGGAGGAGGGCGTCTACTTCGCCTCGCCGGTGGACGGCGCCAAGGTCTTCATGGGCCCCGAGGAATCCATGGCGGTGCAACGCGCCCTGGGCTCGGACATCGTGATGATCTTCGACGAGTGCACCCCCTATCCGGCGGACTTCGACACCGCGCGCCGCTCCATGGAGCTGTCGCTGCGCTGGGCCAAGCGCTCCCGGGAAGCCCATGGCGACAACCCCTCGGCGCTGTTCGGCATCGTCCAGGGCGGCATGCACGAGGAGCTGCGCCTGAGGTCCCTGGAGGGCCTGGAAGGCATCGGCTTCGACGGCTACGCCATCGGCGGCCTGTCGGTAGGCGAGCCCAAGGAAGAGATGATTCGCGTGCTGGATTTCCTGCCGCCGCACCTGCCGGCGGACAAGCCGCGCTACCTGATGGGCGTGGGCAAGCCGGAAGACCTGGTGGAAGGCGTGCGCCGTGGCGTCGACATGTTCGACTGCGTGATGCCCACCCGCAACGCGCGCAACGGCCATCTGTTCATCGACACTGGCGTGCTCAAGTTGCGCAATGCCGTGCATCGTCACGACGAGACGCCGCTGGATCCCACCTGCGACTGTTACACCTGCAAACATTTCTCCCGGGCCTATCTGCACCATCTGGATAAATGCGGGGAAATGCTGGGGAGTATGCTGAATACGATCCACAACCTGCGGTACTACCAGCGGGTGATGGCCGGTTTGCGCCAGGCTATCCAAGAGGGTAAATTGGCCGACTTTGTGGACGCCTTCTATGCTCGGCGCGGCCTGCCTACGCCGCCGCTCGACCGCTGAAAGCCCCTGTCCGATCGTCCAGGCGAAACGGCGCTCGCGCGTCCTTCGCCGGGTGCGTGACCGCGGTTCTGCAGCGGTCGAACCGGTGGCGAGCGACCCCCGGCATCTCTTCTTTTTCCGTCATCCAACTCTGCAAGGAGTAGTGCAATGAGTTTTCTGATTTCCACGGCCCAGGCCCAGGAAGCTGCCGCGCCGGCCGCCAACGCCGCACCGGGAGGTGAATACATTCAGTTCATCTTCCTGATCGGCTTCGTGGTGATCTTCTATTTCCTGATCTGGCGTCCCCAGGCCAAGCGCACCAAGGATCACAAGAACCTGATCGGCGGCCTGCAGAAGGGTGACGAAGTGGTGACTACCGGTGGCATCGCCGGTCGCATCAACAAGGTCACCGACGAGTTCGTGGTGCTGGAAGTGTCCGACAACGTCGAACTCAAGTTCCAGAAGGGCGCCATCGCCGCGACCCTGCCGAAGGGCACCCTGAAGGCCCTCTGAGCCTTCCTTAATCTAGCTAACACCGGGGCGCGCAAGGCGCCCCGCCTTTATCTCGGGCGGTGTCATGCTCAACAAATATCCCCTCTGGAAGTACCTGCTGATCCTGGCCGTACTGGTCGTGGGCGCCATCTATTCGGTTCCTAATCTGTACCCCGACGATCCGGCCCTGCAGATCAGCGCTTCCAGCACCGAACGCACGGTGACCCCCGCCGAGGTGCAGCGTGTCAACGCGGCCCTGGCCGAGGCTCATCTGGCGGTGAAGTCCAGCGATCTCAATGAGAACGGCAGCCGGGTGCTGATCCGCCTGATGCGCGCCGATGATCAACTGCCGGCCCAGGAAGTGGTCCGCCGTACCCTGGGCGACGACTTCGTGGTGGCTCTGAACCTGGCGCCCACCACCCCGCAGTGGCTGCGCAAGCTGGGCGCCAGCCCCATGAAGCTGGGTCTGGATCTCTCCGGCGGTGTGCACTTTCTGCTGGCGGTGGACATGGACAAGGCCGTGGATGCGCGCCTGAAGGTCTATGACAACGAGGTCAAGACCCTGCTGCGCCGCGAGAAGGTGCGCTATCGCAGCATGCCCGACCAGAACGGCGCCCTGCAGCTCGGCTTCACCGATGCCGCCGACCTGCAGCAGGCCCAGAGCCTGATCCGCAAGAACTACACCGATTTCGAGCTGACCACCGATACCCGGGGCGACCTGCAGGTGCTGCGTCTGCAGCTGACCGAGGCCAAGCTGCGCGAGATCCGCAACTATGCCGTCACCCAGAACCTGACCACGGTACGCAACCGGGTCAACGAACTGGGCGTGGCCGAGCCGCTGGTGCAGCGCCAGGGCGCCGACCGCATCGTGGTCGAGCTACCGGGTGTGCAGGACACCGCCGAAGCCAAGCGCATCCTCGGCAAGACCGCCAACCTGGAATTCCGCCTGGCCGCCACCGCGGACACCCCGCGGGCCTCCACCGAGAGCTTCGAATTCCGCGAGCCCGGGCGTCCGGCGGTACCGCTGGAGCGTAACGTCATCATCACCGGTGACCAGGTCACCGACGCCTCGGCCAGCTTCGACGAGAACGGCCGGCCCCAGGTCAACATCCGCCTGGATGGCCACGGTGGCGATCTGATCAACCGTGCCACCCGCACCAACGTCGGCCGCAGCATGGCCGTGGTGTTCATCGAGCAGCGCCCGGTCACCCGCTACACCACCCAGACCGTGGACGGCGTGCAGAAGGAAGTGGCGGTGCCCGGCTTCGAGGAAGAGCGGCGCATCATCAGCCTGGCGACCATCCAGTCGGCCCTGGGCAACAGCTTCCGCATCACCGGCCTGAATGGCTCGGGCGAGGCCTCGGAACTGGCGCTGCTGCTGCGTGCCGGTGGCCTGGCCGCACCCATGTACTTCGCCGAAGAACGCACCCTCGGCCCGAGCCTGGGCGCCGACAACATCGAGAAGGGCATCGATGCCTCGCTGTGGGGCATGGTCTTCGTCTCGCTGTTCCTGATCGCCATCTACCGCTTCTTCGGGGTGCTGGCGACCATCGCCCTGGCGTTCAACATGGTGCTGCTGATGGCGCTGATGTCCATCCTGCATGCCACCCTGACGCTGCCGGGTATCGCCGGTATCGTGCTGACCATGGGTCAGGCGGTGGACGCCAACGTGTTGATCTTCTCGCGGATCCGTGAAGAGATCGCCAACGGCATGCCGATCCAGCGCGCCATTCACGAAGGTTTCAATCGGGCCTTCACGGCGATCCTGGACTCCAACCTGACGACCCTGCTGGTGGGCGCCATCCTGTTCGCCATGGGCACCGGGCCGGTCAAGGGCTTCGCCGTGACCATGTCGCTGGGTATCTTCACCTCCCTGTTCACCGCCATCTTCGTGACCCGTGCCATGGTCAACCTGATTTATGGCGGCCGGAACGTCAAGAAGCTGTGGATTTGAGGACGCGGCCATGAAAAAGACCATCAACTTCATGGGCGTACGCAATATCGCGTTCGCCATCACCGCGCTCCTGACCGTACTGGCGCTGTTCAGCTGGTTCTATAAGGGGCTGAACTTCGGCCTGGACTTCACCGGCGGCACCCTGATCGAGCTGCGCTACGAGCAGCCGGCCGACCTCGGCAAGATCCGTCAGGAATTGCAGGGCGCCGGCTTCGAAGACGCCGTGGTGCAGAGCTTCGGCGCCACCACCGACGTGCTGGTACGGATGCCCGGTGACGATCCCCAACTGGGCCAGAAGGTGACCGGCGCGCTGCAGCAGGCGAGCACCGAGAACTTCTCCCTGACCCGTACCGAGTTCGTCGGCCCGCAGGTGGGCGAGGAGCTGCGTGACCAGGGCGGCCTGGGCATGTTGCTGGCCCTGGGCAGCGTGCTGGTCTACGTGGCCTTCCGCTTCCAGTGGAAGTTCGCCGTGGGCGCCATCCTGTCGCTGGTGCACGACGTGGTGGTGACTCTGGGGCTGCTGTCGTTCTTCCAGATCACCTTCGACCTGACGGTGCTGGCGGCGGTCCTGGCGATCATCGGTTACTCGCTCAACGACACCATCGTGGTGTTCGACCGGGTGCGGGAGAACTTCCGGGTGCTGCGCAAGGCCGACCTGATCGAGAACATCAACGTCTCGACCACCCAGACCCTGCTACGGACCCTGGCGACCTCGATCTCGACCCTGCTCGCCGTGGGAGCCCTGCTGATCTTTGGTGGCGACAACCTGTTCGGCTTCTCGCTGGCGCTGTTCATCGGCGTGATGGCCGGTACCTACTCGTCGATCTATATCGCCAACGTTGTGCTGATCTGGCTGGATCTGAAGAGCGAGGACCTGATTCCGCCGCAGGCCAAGGAACTCGACGAGCGTCCCTGATGTCCCAGGCATGGCAAAGGGCCAGGTGCCCGCTATGACAGAGTAGTCAGGAGGTTGTAGTGAACAAGTCGATGCTCGTAGGTACGGTTCTGGGAGCCATCGTCGCCACCGCAGGTGGCGCCGTGGCGTACAGTTTCGTCGACCGCGGGCCTCAGTACGCCGAGGTCGTCGCCGTCCAGCCGGTCAAGGAAACGGTCAAGACCCCGCGCGAGGTCTGCAAGGAGGTCGCGGTGACTCATCGGCGACCTGTTCAGGACCAACACCAGATCGCCGGGACCGCCGTAGGCGCGGTCGTCGGCGGTCTGCTGGGCAACCAGGTCGGCAACGGCAGCGGCAAGACCCTGGCGACCATCGCCGGTGCCGTGGGCGGTGGTTACGCCGGCAACAAGGGTCAGGAATACATGCAGAACCGCGACACCTACACCACCACCCAGACCCGTTGCAACACGGTTACCGACAGCAAGGACCAGGTGGTCGGCTATGACGTCAAGTACTTGCTGGATGGCAAGATCGGCCAGGTCCGCATGGACCACGAGCCGGGCAAGCAACTGGAAGTGAAGAACGGTCAGGTGCTGGCCAGCCAGTGATCCGCCTTGACCGCTGAAGCCCTAGGGCTTCAGCCCATGAAAAAACCCGCTACCAGTTACCTGGTAGCGGGTTTTTTCATGGGGGTTTCGTGCTGATCGAAACGCTCTTCCACGCTAGCCAGAGGCGCAGGGCGCCCTGGCCGGAGCCGTCACTCAGACGGCCGGGCGGGGGGTTTCAGCTTTGGGCCGAAGCCACCGCCGGGCGGAGATCCACGCCGGCGCCTCGAACAGACCGTTGATGCCACGGGCTTCCAGCAGCTTGGCGATGGCCACGGGCACCAGGATGCCGAAGGCGCAACCGGCGACGATGTGCAGCAGGCCGTCGTTGATGTGCAGGCCCTTGCTCAGGACGATGCGCGCACCGCTGCCACTCAGCACGTGCATCACATAGATGGGCATGGACAGTGCCCCCAGGGTCAGTACCCACTGCAGCGGCCGTTGCGCCAGCACCATGCAGGTGGCGCTGACGAAGACGATGCCGTTCAGCGCCAGGACCAGGGTGGCCAGGCCACGATCGGTATAGACCAGGCCCAGTAGGCCGTGGAACCAGTACTCCAGCACCACGAACAGCAGACCCGAGCCCAGCATCACCCGGCCGGCCTGTTCCTCGATGGCCTGCTTGAAGTTGTTGAACCAGACGCCGAAGGCGAAGAACACGAAGTTCTGCGCGGTGAAGGTGAAGAAGAAGTCTTCCGGGCCGGCGTTCTGGAACAGATAGACCAGGGCGCCAAAGGCGAACACGGCAAAGAAGGCCAGCGGCTTGGCCCAGCGATAGGCGAGCATGGCCAGGCAGAACACCAGGAACAGGGCATAGAGGAACCAGAACTGCTGGCGTGGCTCCCAGACCGTCAGGACTTCGCTGAAGCTGACGCCGCCATTGGTGTAGCGCGACATCAGCGCCTCCACCGAGCCCTGCAACAGTGACCAGACCAGGAAGGGATAGACGATGGTGTCGATCTTGTTCACCAACAGGCCGCCGGTGCCGCGCTTGACGAAGGAGCTGTAGAAGAACAGGCCGGAAAGAAAGAAGAACAGCGGCATGTGGAAGCTGTAGATGACGCTGTCCACCAGGCCGTGGAATTCGGCGTCCTGCAGGATGCCGGCGTTGAGCAGGCCGCGGACGACATGGCCATAGACGACCAGCACGATGCCAATGGCTTTCGCATAGTCGACCCAGAGATTGCGAGTGTTCATTGAATGATCCTTTTCAAAGGAGAACCTGTGCCGCTGAAGCCAAGCGCTGGGGGCAAACGAAAGCAGGAACGCTGCGGCGCCAGAGCGCGCATCGCGACAGGTTCGGTCATGGTAGGACTCCCGAAGGAACGACGTCCGTAAGTAGCCGGTTACAGGAAGGGGCTCCTTGCCCGCGTTCTGACCATGGCTATCTGCCATTGTTCATGGCTTGTTTCCGGCCAGGCGTGAACGGGGCGACACTTTGGCCGCCTGGGGGACAACTGTCCGACGAGCTGTAACCGGATGTTTAAAGCGAGTCTTTGACGAACTGCAACTGCCGCTCCTTGAGCAGGGGTTCGTAACGTGGCGAGGTGTAGATCAGCAGGACCTGTTTCCGACGTGCCGCCTGGGCGCTGAACTTGTAGACCACGGTGTCGTGATCGAAGGCCAGATAGGCCTGGGCGTCGTCATCCTGGTTCAGGCGTTCGAAGGCGGCGGCCGATGACTGGGAGGAGGGCTTGCCATACTTCTGGGTGAGGCCTTCGGCGATCAGAAAGGACTGGGCCAGGGGCGTGACGATGGACAGCCGCAGGAAGCGACCATCGATGAAGAAGGCACCGGCCTCGACCTTTTCACCGGCGAAGGCGAGGTCGTTGCATTCGAAATACTCGACGCCGACCACGTCGATCTTGCGCGGCTGGAAGGTGCAGAGCTTTTTCGCCAGAAAGGCCTTCAGCTCGGTGCCGAAGGCGATGCCCGCATAGCCATCCACGGCCTGGGCCGGCGCCGGGAACAGCACCAGCAGCGCCAATAAGGGCGCAAGGAAAGGCGACAGGTAGGACCTGACGGTCATGGTGATCTGGATTCCCTTCACGAAGGCCTTGGGGCCCACTCAACCCGACGGATGCTAGAAGCTCCGCCGGGGCTTTGCCACCGCCGTCGACGGCTTTTGTCGAGGGGTTCAGGGTTGGCGTCAGGCGATGCCGGGCGGAATCTGATCCTTGCCGTAATCCTTGAGCTTCTCCAGGTTTTCCGGCTTCTGGTGCTCGGGGACGTCGTCGCCGTCGGCGGGGGTGTCCAGGGGTTCCTGATCGCGGGTGTCTTCGCTCATGGCAGCGCTCTCGGCAGGGGATGTTCGACTTTGAGGGGAGCGCCGAGCCGGCGGTTCCGCAGGATCAGGCGCTGGCGTGGTCGTCGAGCCAGCCTTCGCGCCGGGCCAGGCGCCAGGCGAGCAGGGCGGAGATCAGGCCGCGCAACGCCATGAAGGTCAGAAAGGCCAGCCACAGGCCGTGATTGCCGAGGCCGCGCAGCAACCCACCGAGGGGCAGTGCCAGCAGCAGGGCGAGGAGCATCGAGTTGCGCATCTCGCGGGCGCGGGTGGCGCCGATGAAGAGGCCGTCCAGCAGGTAGCTGACCATGGCGATCAAGGGCAGCACCGTAAGATAGGGCAGGTAGGCATGGGCCTCCTGGCGCACCGCGGCGATGTCGCTCTGCAGGGCGACGAACAGATCGCCGCCCAGGGCGAAGGCGACGGCGAACACCAGGCTGGCCAGCAACGACCAGCCGCCGGCGATTACCAGCACCCGGCGCAGGGTGGCGCCCTCGCGAGCGCCGAGGGCATGACCGGCCAGGGCCTCCACCGCATGGGCGAGGCCGTCGAGGGCGAAGGCGGTGACCAGCAGGCCATTGAGCAGCAGGGCGTTGACCGCCACCGTGGTCTCGCCCAGCTGGGCGCCCTGGGCGGCGAACAGCAGGAACACCGCCTGCAGCGCCAGGGAGCGGATGAAGATGTCGCGATTGACCGCCAGCAGCGGGCGCCAGCTGGAGAGCTGGCGCAGCGCCTGGCGATCGATCCGGCCGGGCCACAGCCGCAGGCGGCGCAGCACCAGCCCGAGGCCGAGCAGCATGCCGCTCCATTCCGCCAGGACCGAGGCCAGGGCGATGCCCTGCACCCCGGCGCCGAGGCCGAGCACGAAAGCGGTCACCAGCAGCAGGTTCAGGGCATTGGTGGTGAGCAGCAGCACCAGCGGCGTGCGTGCATCCTGGGTGCCGAGCAGCCAGCCGATCAGCGCGTAGCTAAGCAGCGCCGCAGGCAGGCCGAGCAGGCGCAGGTGCAGGAAGCGCGCGGCCAGCTCGGCGAAGGCGGGATCCAGGCCGAGCCAGGCGAGCAGCGGCTCCAGCGCCAGGCTGGCCATCAGCAGCAGGACCAGCGACAACCCGAGGCCCAGCAGACCGGCTTGCAAGAGGATCTGGCGCAGGGCGGCGCCATCACGGCGCCCGCTGGCCTGGGCGGCGAAACCGGTGGTGCCCATGCGCAGGAAGGCGAGGATGCCGAGCAGGGCGGTGTAGAAGGCGCCGCCCATGGCCACCGCGGCGAGCTGGCGGGCTTGCGGCAGGTGACCGGCGATGGCGCTGTCGACCAGGGTCACCAGCGGCACGCTGAGATTGGACAGGATCATGGGCGCGGCCAGCGCCCAGACGCGGCGGTGCAGCAGGGGATGACGCCAGTCGGCAAGCAGGGTGGACATGGGCTAATCGCAGCGGCGGCGGAGGGGGCATTGTAGGCCAGCCAGCCCGGATGGTCCTCCGCCGCCGCACCTGCGGGTGTCAGTCCAGTTGGCCGCCGCCTTCGCGCAGGTCCGCCTGGGTGGTCGCCGCGCAGGTGAGCGCCAGGCGCAGGCCGGCGACCAGGGTCTCCAGGGCCATGGACGGCGCCCCGGGCTGGTTGGCGGCCTGGGCCGGCAGATAAGGAATATGGATGAAGCCGCCGCGTACCCCGGTGCCCTGCAGGCGATGCTGTAGGCCATAGAAGACGTGGTTGCAGACGAAGGTACCGGCGGTCTGGGACACCGCCGCGGGAAAGCCGGCGGCGCGCAAGGCATGGACCATGGCCTTGATCGGCAGGGTGCTGAAGTAGGCCGCCGGGCCGCCGGCCACCACCGGCTCGTCGATGGGCTGACGCCCGGCATTGTCGGGGATGCGGGCATCGTCGACGTTGATGGCGATGCGTTCCAGCGACAGCTCGGCCCGCCCGCCGGCCTGGCCGACCGCCACCACCAGGGTGGGGCGATGGCGGTCGAGCAACTCGTCCAGCACCCGGAGGGCGGCGCCGAATGCGGTCGGCAATTGCGCCGCGACCACGGGTAGATCGCCGAGGCGTTCGCCGTCGAGTCGGCGCACGGCCTCCCAGGAAGGGTTGAGCTCTTCGCCACCGAAGGGCGCGAAGCCGGTGAGCAGCAGGGTCATGGGATACCTCACATCAGCAGATAGAGCAGCACCACGTTGCAAGCCAGCACCGCCAGGGCGGTGGGGACCTGGGCCTTGATCACGGCGTTCTTGTCGTCCAGTTCCAGCAGGGCCGCCGGGACGATGTTGAAGTTGGCCGCCATGGGCGTCATCAGGGTGCCACAGTAGCCGGAGAACATGCCGATGGCAGCCATCACCGCCGGATCGGCATGATAGACACCCACCAGCACCGGCACGCCGATGCCGCCGGTCATCACCGGGAAGGCGGCGAAGCCGTTGCCCATGATGACGGTGAAGGCGGCCATGCCCACCACATAGACCACTACCGCCACCAGGCGCAGGTCGAGGGCCACGTAGGCGGTGGCCAGGTGCGCCACCGCCTTGCCGACGCCGGCATCGGTGAAGACCAGGCCGAGCATGGCCAGGGCCTGGGGCAACACCAGCGACCAGCCCAGGGCATCGGTCAGGCGGCGCGATTCGCGCATGGCCTGGATCGGGGTGTCCCGGGTCAGCCAGCAGGCCAGCGCCAGGGCCACCAGGGCGCCCAGGCCCAGGGAGACGAAGGTGACGTTCTTGGGATCGAGCAGCGGCAGGCCGGCGATCTGCACATCCTTGAGCAGCACGCTGCCGATCACCGTCACCACGGGAATCGCCAGGGCCGGAATGAACAGGCGATTGCCCAGGCGGCCGGCGCTGGCGCGGGTCTCGCGTTCAGGGCGAGTCACGTGGTGACCACTGCCCACTGCGCCGCAACCGGCCAGCACGGCCATCAGCAGCACTCCGGCGCCGACCCAGGCCGGCGGCAGGCGATCGCCGATCAGGAAGACCAGGCTGAACAGGCCCCAGAATAGGCCGCTGGTCCAGCGCTTGGGGTGGTGACGATCGGCCAGGGTCATGACCGCGGTCAGCGCCAGGATGGCGCCAGCCAGCCAGAACAGATACTGGATCGACAGGATCATGGTTGCACCTCCTTGCGCGCGGTCAGCTCGCGATAGAGCTGGCGATCGAAGCGGTGCAGGCGCAGGGCATGGATGAAGAAGGCGCAGAGGGCCGTGGGAATGCCCCAGAGAGCGATGTGCAGGGGTTCGACATCGAGGCCGGCGCCGAGCAGGAAGGTGTGCATCAGGGCGATGGCGCCAAAGGCGACGAAGATGTCCTCGCCAAAGAACAGCCCGACGTTGTCGGTGGCCGCGCAGAAGGCCAGCAACCGCTGGCGCAGCGCCTCGGGCAGGCGGCCATGGAGTTTTTCGGCGGTGCCTTCGGCCATGGGCGCCAGCAGCGGCCGGACCATCTGCGGATGGCCGCCGAGGCTGGTCAGCCCCAAGGCCGCGGTGGTCTCGCGGACGAACAGGTAGAAGATCAGCAGGCGGCCGACGGTGGCGTTGCGAAAGCGGGCGATCCAGTTCTGCGCATGCAGGCGCAGGCCGTGGCGCTCGAGCAGGCCGATCACCGCCAGCGGCAGCAGGATGATCAGCGGCAGGGCGCGCGCCTTGATGAAGCCGGTGCCGATGGCGGCGAGCAGTGCCTCGGGGCTGAACTGAGCGGCGATCCCGGTGGCCACGGCGGCCAGGGCGACCACCAGCAGCGGATTGAACCTCAGCACGAAGCCGACCACGATGACCAGCACGCCCAGCAGCGGCCAGAGGTTGACGGTGGTTTGCATGGGTGGATGTCTCCAGCGGGTCCACCGCGCTCCGGGCAGACGGTGCGGCGGACGGTAGGAAGCCGCAGGCGGCTTCGGCTGATCCAGGCCGTGCCCGTGGCACGGCTCGTTATTGTTGTCGGACGTCATTTGGCATGGCGCCGGCTGGCATCTTTTGCCGTCGGTGGAGCTGGCGTCCAGCAAATAAAACTGTTCGCCGCCGATAGGGAAAAGCGGGGCAGACAAGCCTGCTGGTGGGGGTAAAGTGACGGGATAGCCTTGTCGAGGTCCCCATGAATCTGCGCTTTCTCGATACCTTCGTCTGGGTCGCCCGCCTGGGCAGTTTCCGCCTGACGGCGGAAAAGCTCTCCACCACCCAGGCCGCCATCTCCAGCCGCATCGCCGTGCTGGAAAGCGAGCTGGGCGTGCAACTGTTCCTGCGCGACTCCCGCGGCGTGAGTCTGACCGCTGAGGGGCATCGGGTGCTGGGCTACGCCGAGCGGATGCTGGCCACCCAGCGTGAATTGCACGAGGCCCTGGGGCATGGCCAGACCCTGGAGGGTCGCCTGCGCATCGGCGTGATGGATACCGTGATCCACAGCTGGCTGGATCAGTTGATCGCCGCGGTCACCCAGAGCTATCCGGCCATCGAGCTGGAGTTGACCGCCGATACCGCGCTGAATCTGGCCGAGCAACTGGCGCGGGGACAGCTCGACCTGATCTTCCAGACCGATCTGCTGCGCGCCGAAGGCATTCGCAACCTGCACCTGGCCAGCTATCCGGTGCGCTGGCTAGTGGCGAGCGACAGTCACCTGGCGCGGCCTTACGCCAACCTGGCCGAGTTGGCCGGCGAGCGGCTGATCACCTTTTCCCGCCATTCGCGGCCGCACCAGGACATCCTCGGCCTCTTGCAGCGCGAGGGCATCGCCGAACCGCGGGTCTGCTGCATCAACTCGGTGGCGGCCATCATCAAGCTGATGGGCGAGGGCTTCGGCATCGGTGCCTTGCCGCCGGCCCTGGTGATCGAAGAATTGGCCCGCGGCAGCCTGATGCCCTTGCCGCTGGCCGGACCGCCGCCCTTCGATGTCCAGGCCAGCTGGCACGGCGGTGCCGGCCTGGCGCTGAGCGAGGCGGTGGTGGCCCTGAGCCAGACGGTGGTGGCCGACTGGTGTACGCGCCTGGGCCCGGAGCGTGCCTTGCCGGTGCTGGTCTAGCCCGGGTGTTTCAACGGTATCTTATCGCCAGCGCCCGGAATCTTTTGTTGGACAGCGGCGCCCCGGCTTTCCGACACTCGAGCTACTTCCTCAGAGGATCCTGTCATGCCCGCTCGCCTGCTGCTCAATTGCGATTCCGGTGAAAGCTACGGTGCCTGGTCCATGGGCGACGATGCCCATGCCATTCCCCTGGTCGACCAGGCCAATCTGGCCTGCGGCTTCCACGCCGCCGATCCCCTGACCATGCAGCGCGCCGTGACCCTGGCGGTGGCCAATGACGTGCAGATCGGCGCACATCCGGCCTATCCCGACCTGGTGGGTTTCGGTCGGCGGCCCATGGCCTGCACCCCGGCCGAAGTGGAGGCCATGATCCTTTACCAGATCGGCGCCCTGGACGCCTTCTGCCGCGCCGCAGGCGTGCGCGTCGAATACGTGAAGCCCCATGGCGCCCTCTACAACGCCCTGGTCAAGGAAGATGCCCTGCTGAGCGCGGCGCTCTCCGCCTGCGCCCGCTATCGCCAAGGACTGCCGCTGATGGTGCTGGCCAAGGCCGACAATGACCGCGAGCGCCGGCTGGCCGAAGCCGCCGGGGTGCCGTTGCTGCTGGAAGCCTTCGCCGATCGCGCCTATCTGGCCGACGGCTCCCTGGCCCCGCGTGGCCAGGTTGGCGCCGTTCACCATGACCCCGAGCGCATCCTCGCCCAGGCCGTCGCCATCGCCCGGGGCGAAGACTTTCCCGGCTTCGATGGCCAGCCCATGCGCCTGCAGGCCGACAGCCTCTGCGTGCATGGCGACAATGCCGAATCCCTGGCAGTGCTGCGCCGGCTGCGCGCGGCGCTGGACGCCCTATGATCGCCTGCAAGCCCTTTGGCGTTGCGGCGCTGCTGCTCGAACTGGCCGAGCACCCCGATGCCGAACTGCCTTCGCGCATCGCCCGCCTGGGCGAGCGGATTCGCCAGCGTTTCGGTGCGGCGGTGACCGATCTGGTAGCGGGCTGGACCAGTCTGCTGGTGCACTACGATCCCCTGCAGCTGACCTTGGCCGAGGTACAGGCCGGCCTCGAACCCTTGCTGGCCGACTGGCCGGGCGCTGCGCAGGCGGGCGAGGGCGGGCGCCTGCACGAGGTACCGACCCTCTATGCCGGCCCCGATCTGGCCGAGGTGGCCGAGCGCTGTGGCCTGAGCGCGGCCGAGGTCATCGCCCGGCACTGTGGTCGTGACTATCAGGTAGGCGCCATCGGCTTCATGCCCGGTTTCGCCTTTCTCGGCGAGCTGGATGAGTGCCTGGCGCTGCCGCGGCGCAGCACGCCGCGCACCAGCGTCCCCGCCGGCAGTCTGGCCATCGCCGAGCGCCAGACCGCGGTCTATCCCCAGGCCTCGCCAGGGGGCTGGAATCTCATCGGCCGCTGCCTGTGGACCGTCTTCGATGCCCGGGCCGAGCCGCCGTGCCTGCTGGCGCCTGGCGATCGCGTGCGCTTCGTACCGGTCGACGAAGCGGCCTTTCGTGCCCAGGGAGGTCAGCCATGAGCGGTCTGATGGTCAGCAAGCCCGGTCCCCTGACCCTGCTGCAGGATCTCGGCCGCCAGGGCTGGCAGCACCTGGGCGTGGCGCCCTCGGGCCCCATGGACGGCCATGCCGCACGCTGGGCCAATCGCCTGGTGGCTAACCCGATGACGGCGCCACTGCTGGAGATCGCCCTGGGCGGCGCCGAATTCGAGATCGAGACCGACACCTGGTTGGCCCTGACCGGCGCGCCGCTGGACGCCCGGCTGGATGGCGAGTCCCTGCCGGCCTGGTCGTGCTTTCCGGTAAAGGCCGGCGCGCGACTGCGGCTGGGCTTCGCCCAGGCTGGACAGCGCGCCTATCTGGCCGCGGCCGGTGGCGGCTTCCAGGCCTCGACGACCCTGGGCAGCGTGGCCAGCAACCGGCGCGAAGGCCTGGGCGGGCTGGAGGGCCAGGGCGCTGCCCTGACGGCCGGACAGCGGCTGGGCTGCGCGACTGTGACCGTGTTGCATGCCCACAGGTGCGGACCGGCGGCGCGTTTCGTCCCGGACTATCGCGAGGTGCCAACCCTGAGGGTGATCTTTGGCGGCGACGCCGAGGCCTTCGGTCCGGCGGCGCAGCAGGCGCTCTGCGACCAGCCCTGGCGCATCAGCCCGCAATCCGACCGCATGGGCATCCGCCTGGCCGGGGACGTGCCCCTGGGGCCACCACGCCGCCAGTGGTCGCTGGGGGTGGTGACCGGTGCCATCCAGGTGCCGCCCGACGGCCAGCCCATCGTGCTCATGGCCGATCGCCAGACCATGGGCGGCTATCCGCTGTTGGGCTTCATCCATCCCCTGGACCTGGCGCGCCTGGCCCAGTGCCCGGCCCATCACGAGGTGCGCTTCGCCCCGGTGGAACTGGCCGTGGCCCAGGCCGAGTGGCGGCGTTTCCTGGCCTTCTTCGGGGGTTGAACACGCAGTCGGTCTCGGCCGAGGAATCTTGTCCGCTTCGATGAGTCGCACGCTCAGGGGCGATGCCGACTTCCCTTTCTCGGCGTCTGGCTTGAAACTTGCCTCACACGTCCCCTGTGACGACCGACAAGAAGGAGCTGGAACCGGCGATGAAAACTCCCAAACGCATCGAGCCGCTGATCGAGGACGGCTTGGTCGATGAGGTGATACGGCCCCTGATGAGTGGCAAGGAGGCGGCGGTCTACGTGGTGCGCTGCGGCAGCCAGGTACGCTGCGCCAAGGTCTACAAGGAGGCCGACAAGCGCAGCTTCCGCCAGGCCGCCGAGTACCAGGAGGGGCGCAAGGTGCGTGGCAGCCGGGAAAATCGCGCCATGGCCAAGGGCTCCAAGTTCGGTCGTCGCGAGCGCGAGGACAACTGGCAGAACGCCGAGGTGACGGCGCTCTATCGCCTGGCCGACGCCGGGGTGCGGGTACCCAAGCCCCATGACTTCCTCGATGGCGTGCTGCTGATGGACCTGGTCACCGACGGCAATGGCGAGGCCGCGCCCCGTCTCAACGACGTGACCCTCACCGCCGAGGAAGCGCTGCGCTATCACGAGCTGATGATCGGCCAGATCGTGCGCATGCTCTGCGCCGGCCTGGTCCACGGCGACCTTTCCGAATTCAATGTGCTGCTGGCCGAGGACGGCCCGGTGATCATCGATCTGCCCCAGGCGGTGGACGCGGCTGGCAACAACCACGCCTTCCGCCTGCTGGCGCGGGACGTGGAGAACATGGCGCTGTACTTCGGTCGCTTCGCGCCGGAATTGCGTACGACGCGCTATGCGCCGGAGATGTGGGCGCTGTTCGAGAAGGGCGAGTTGTTCGCCAATACGCGGCTGACCGGTGAATTCGCCGAGCGTGAAGACCAGGCCGACGTCCATGCGGTGATGCGCGAGATCGAGGCGGCGCGGCGTGACGAGGAGCGCCGCCAGGCGGCACGGCGCGAACAGGATGAACCCAGCGTGCGCGAGGAGCCGCCGCCACCGTGGTTAAGCTGAGCGTGAAGCAGAACGATTAGCGCTGCGATGAGACGAACGGCCCCAGTGGTCGGGCGATGAACGGCGCCTCCCTGGCGCCGGCGCGCTAAACTGGGCACTGAACAGCACAGGACTCTTTTCATGCAAGGCCATCCGGACGTCATCAACTACCTCAACCAGCTGCTGCGTGGCGAGCTGGCGGCGCGCGACCAGTACTTCATCCATTCGCGGATGTACGAGGACTGGGGCCTGATGCGCCTGTACGAGCGGATTGGCCACGAGATGGAAGAGGAAACCCAGCACGCCGATGCCCTGCTGCGCCGCATCCTGTTCCTCGAAGGCACGCCGGACATGCGGCCCAACGCCATCACCGTGGGCCAGACCGTGCCGGAGATGCTGCGTGCGGACCTCGCGCTGGAGTACGAAGTGCGCGAAGCCCTGGCCCAGGGCGTGGCCCTGTGCAACCAGCACAAGGATTTCGTCACCCGCGAGATTCTGGTCGTGCAGCTGGAAGACACCGAGGAAGACCACGCCTACTGGCTGGAGCAGCAGCTGGGCCTGATCGACAAGATCGGCTTGCAGAACTACCTGCAATCCCAGATGAAGGGCGGCACCACGCCCCACGGCGCCGGCCTCTAAACTCGGCGGAGCGGCGCTGCCAAGCGTCGCTCAGGACGTGCGGGCGTCGCCCTCCGGCGCCCGTGGCAGATAGAGCGAGATGCAGGTGCCCGCGCCAGGTGTGGTGTCCACCTGGATCTGACCGCCCGACTGGTGCACGAAGCCGTGCACCATCGACAGTCCCAGGCCGGTGCCCTGGCCTGGCGGCTTGGTGGTGAAGAAGGGATCGAAGATCCGCTCCACTATCTCCGACGCGATGCCGGTCCCGGTATCGCTCACCTTGACCCTCACATAGTCGCCGGCGGGCAGGTCGTGCGGTCGCTCCGGCGCATCCTCGGGCAGATTGGCCGTGGACAACCGCAACTGGCCTCCCTGGGGCATGGCATCGCGGGCGTTGATCGCCAGATTGAGCAGGGCGCTTTCCAGCTGGACCGCATCGATCACCGTCGGCCAGAGCGGCTCCGCCGGCTCGGCCTGGACCTCGATCGCCGGACCGACGCTGCGACGGATCAGCTCCTCCATGGCCAGCATCAGCTCGTTGACATCGGTTGGCTTGGGTTCCAGCGTCTGCCGCCGGGAAAAGGCCAGCAACCGCTGGGTCAGGGAGGCCGCGCGCGCGGCATAGGCCTGGGCGCCACCGAGCAGCCGGTCGAGCTGGTCGGTACGGTTCTGCTGCAGGCGGCGCTCGATCAGCTCCAGGCTGCCGATGATGCCGGCCAGCAGATTGTTGAAGTCATGGGCGATGCCGCCAGTCAGTTGGCCGATGGCTTCCATCTTCTGCGCCTGGTGCAGGGCCTGCTGGGCCTGGGTCAACTCGGCGGTGCGCTCGATCACCCGCTGTTCGAGGGTCTCGTTGGCGGTCCGCACCGCCTGGAACAACTGGGCCTGTTCGATGGCAATGGCCGCACGGGCGGCCAGGGCGACCATCAGCCGTTCGTGGCGGGCGTTGAAGCGCCTCGGCTCGGGATGGCCGAAGCCCAGTCCGCCCAGCACCGCCCCGCTGCGGGCTACCACCGAGACAGCCAGATAGCTGCGCAGGGGCAGACGGCTGGCCGTTCTGCCGGGAGTCGCCAGGGCCTGGCCAAGCCGGGGATCGCTCGCCAGGTCGTCGCTCCGGACCACGCCCGCGCTGTCCAGGGTGGTGGCGAACAGCGCGGTGGCGCCGGACTCGCCGAACTGCTCGAAAACACCCCGCTCGACGCCGGACAGGGTGAAGCGCTGCAGGCGCCCGCCACGCGCTTCGGGCTGTTGATTGAAATAGGCGCCGAAGTCCGCACCGGTCAGCTCCACGCCGGCATCGGTCACGGTCTGCACCAGGTGCGCCAGATCCAGCTGGCTGGCCAGCTCCGTGTCGATGCGCTTGAGGGCTTCCAGGGTACGGGTTTCCTCGCGCAACTCGGCCTCGGCCTGCTTGCGGTCGCTGATGTCGACGAGGAATTCGAAGGCACTGCCGTCGGGCAGGCGCTTGGCCGCCACCAGGGCCCAGCCGGTCGAGCCGTCGCGTCGCCGGTAGCTGCGCTCGTCGGGCGGCAGCTGGTCGTCGGCGCATCGCAACGTCGGCGCGGGCCAGGCGATACGACCGGCCGCCAGATCGCCGTGGTCATGCCCGCTCATGCGCAGGAAGGCGTCGTTGGCGTCGATCAACCGGCCCTCGGCGTCGAAGCACAGCGCCCCCACCGTCTCGATTTCCAGGGCGGTGCGAAAGCGGCGCTCGCTGGCCTCCAGGGCGGCCCGAGCCAGATGGGCTTCGGTGACGTCCTGTCCCTGGCAGAAGATGCCGATCACCTGGCCGGTTTCGTCGGTCAGGGGTTCATAGATGAAATCCAGGTACAGGGTCCGGATCGGTTCACCCGCCGTTTCCAGGCGCATCGGCTGGTGTTCGGCGACGAAGCGGCGACCGCTGCGATAGACCTGTTCGAGCCACTCGAAGTAACCCTGATTCTGCAGCTCGGGAAAGACTTCGCGTACCGTGAGACCTTCGCGGGGCCGACCATCGAACAGTCGGCTGAAGGCGACGTTGACGAAGTCGAAGACGTGGTCCGGGCCGCGGACGATGGCGACGAAGCCCGGCGCCTGTTCGAACATCCGCCGCTGGCGCGCGGCATCGGCGGCGCGCCGGCGTTCGTCGAGGATGCGTTGGGTGGTCTCGTGCCCCTGGTTGAACAATCCGGCGACCTCGCCGCCTTCACCGCGGATCGGCGTGAAGCTGTAGTTCCAGTAGGTCTCGGTGACCACGCCCTGACGCACCATCGGCAGCAACTGGTCGAAGACGGAAAAGCCCTGGCCGGTGCTCAGGACCTGCTCGAATTGCGGCCCAACCACGGGCCAGATGTCCTGCCAGACCTCCTGCGCCGGACGGCCCAGGGCCCAGGGATGCCGCTCGGCGGGGATCGGCGCCCAGGCGTCGTTGTAGAGCAGCAGCAGGTCCGGCCCCCAGTAGATGGCGGTGGGAAAGCTGGAATTCAGGCAGATGCTGAGTGCGGAGCGCAGTGATTGCGGCCACTGCGACGGCGCGCCCAGAGGGGATTCCGACCAGTCGTGGGTACGCAACCGGGCACCCATTTCGCCGCCGCCGGCGAGAAAGTCCAATTCGTTCCAGTCGGCAATCTGCGCTGCCATCGATCACCTCTCCCCAGCCACTTCTGCCGTTCCAGGCGTTCAGACCACAATTGCACCGGAACTGCATGACCGCGACAGGTTTTTTTAGTTCGGGGTGGCGCTACAGGCGGGGCGCGTAGCGTTCGATGGCCTCCGGCAGGGCCCAGCCCGCGGCGAAAGCCAGGATCAGCAGGATCAGCGGCAACAGTACCCACCAAGTCCGGGTCGGAACGGGTTCCAGGCGATTGCCGCCGGTCTTTTGCAACAGCGCCAGGCTAAGGCCGCAGAAGCCCCCGGCGAGCAGGGCGCCGGCCAGGATGTCGGTCGGCCAGTGCACGCCCAGATAAACGCGACTGAGGGCGATGAGCGCGGCCGGCAGGGCCGCGATCACCAGCCAGGCGAGGCGCCCGCGTGGCCCGTAGCGGCGACCGACCAGGATGCCCAGGGTCAGGAAGAAGGCAAAGGAGGCCGAACTATGGCCGCTGGGCAGACTGTAGGTGGTGAGTGGCTCGGCCAGCACGTCGGGTCGGGCGCGGGCCAGCAGGTTCTTCAGCTGGCCATTGGCCAGGGCGGTGCCCAGGGTGGTGCCCAGGGCGAACAGCAGCGGCCGCCACTGGCGGAAGGCGGCCAGCACCAGAATCAGCACCGCGGCGAGGATCAGCTGGGTGCGGAAATCGCCCATGCGGGTAATGACCACGGCGACCAGGTTGAGCCAGCCTTCGCGATGCTCCTGGACCAGCGCCATCAGGCCCTCGTCGAAGGCGCGCAGGTGGTGCCAGCCGAATAGCAGGGCCAGCAGACCGACCAGGCAGAGCGCACCGCTGAGCAGGGTGGTGCCGGCCCGCTCGCGCCAGGCGCCGTGGGCGATGACGGTCGCCAGCAGCACAGTGCCGCCCGTCACGAGGCCCGCCTGATACCAGAAGCCCTCGGGCAGCGGCAGGCGCAAGGCCGCCCCGGCCACCCAGCCTGGGCCCAGAGCCGCGATCGACCAGCCAGTCGCGGCCACCAGACTGACGGCGGCGAACTTCACCACGGGCATGTCGAGCATGCCGGCGATCAGCGGCAACAGGGGCCGCAAGGGGCCGATGAAGCGGCCGACCAGCAGACTGGCAACGCCGTACTTGTGGATGAAGTCTTCCGCGCGGCTGATCCATTCGGGATGGGTACGCAGGCCCGGCAGGCGGCGAATGCGTTCGTGGAAATGGCGGCCGAGAAAATACGATACGGCATCGCCGAGGATGCCACCCAGGAAGCCGAGCAGCAGGGTGTCGAAGAGACTCATGGCGCCGTTGCCGGCGGCGATGGAAATGGCGAACAGCACCACCGTGCCGGGCACCACCAGACCGGCCAAGGCCAGGCATTCGAGAAAGGCTACGACGAAGATGGCAACGCCGAGCCACTCATTGTGATGGGTGATCCACTGGGTCAGGCCGGCGAACAGTTCCGTCATCGAAAGGCTTCCTGAGAGCTAAGGGCTGCGTCCTCAGACCCATGGGGAAAGCCTTGGTTGCCTCAAGGACGCGGATCGAGACGCAACGCCTCGGGGCGGGGAGATTGTAAATCGCGCTCGGGAATTTCCCAGACCAATAACTGTGGCGGGGTTTGTCGGAAGGCAGGGCTGTCGAAGTAGTCCCGCGCCGCGCCGGCGAAATGCCCGCCGTCCTTGGCGAAGCGCCCGACGCTGGCCCCCAGGGCCTGTTCCAGGAAGGGCAGAAAATTGGAATTGCGCGAGAAGGAGGTGCCGATCACCGCGACATTGGGCAGGTCGCCGTCGCCGAACAGATCATCGCTGGCGCCGGCCGCGGCGCGGCTGTCGACCTGGGTCAGCCGCAGGACCTCGGGCGCGGGTTGCAGGCGCGGCGGTAGCCAGTCCAGGCCGGCCAGGCGTACCAGGTCTCCGGGTCGCGGTGCCGGCGCCAGCAGCGTGCGAGCGAATGTCCGTGCCGGGCTGGCCTGGAAGGGCAGCGCCTGGATATGGGTGGCCAGGGCGCGGGCTGCGGCCTCGGCACCGGTCTCGTTCCAGTGGGTGTCGGTGCGCAGGAAGGCGGCGCTGCCCAGGGGCGCGAGTGCCGCGGTGAGGTCGAGCACCGGCACCTGGGCGGCGCTGAGCAGCCGCGTCCAGTCGGCGACGCGGCTGGCGAAGGCGGCCGGTCGGTGCAGGCTGCACAGCTGGTCGGCGGCGATGCGGCTCTTGTCCGGCACCACGGTGACCAGCAGCTGGATGTGCCGGGCAGCCAGTTGCTGACGCAGCTCGATCACCGTCTGGGCGCGGGCCCGAGCATTGGCGGCCGCCTGGCGCGGGACGTCGAGTTCTTCGGCGAGAAACAGCCAGCCAGGGCAGCCCTGACGTACCCGCGGACCGGTATCGCCCAGCAGCAGCCAGCTGGCGCCCCGTTCCAGGCGGGCAGCCGCTTCCGGCAGCGGCGCCTTGGCCAGCTCCTTGGCGATATGGTGGGTGAGCTCGCCTTCGAGCAGGGCGTGGCGATCCACCCGCTCCGGCCAGAGCGACAGGCGCTCGCTCAGCAGCGCCCAGGCGCAGGACGCCAGGCCAAGTGCCAGGAACAGCGCGAAGACGATTCCCGCCAGGGGCGCCAGGCGTGTGCTGGTGACACTGGGCGGCTGCGGGGCGGGCGAGGGCGGCAGGGCGGGAGCGCTCATGACGGCGGCCTCAGAACTGGAAGTAGAGGAAGGGCACGGCTTCGCGGCTGGCGATCAGCGCGAAGCAGAGCAGGAAGCCGGCTATCGGCCAAAAGGCACCGACACCGCGCAGCAGGGCGCTGCCAGGCAGACGCGCCTCGATGCGCGCCTGCCACAGCGGGGCGAGGACGCAGGCCACACCCAGGGCGGCAGCCAGGCCGTGCACGGGTCTCAGGGTCACGGCCAGGGCATCGCCCAGGGCGAAGCCGTGCAGGCCGAACTGACCGGCGTACATCGACAGCGCCGTGGCGAAGTCCGGCGCGCGGAACAGTGTCCAGGCCAGGGCCACGAACAGCAGGGTCAGGCCGTGGGCCAGGGGACGCGGCAGCGGGCGGCCACCGAGTTCGTCCCAGAGGCGATCCAGGCACAGCGCCAGGCCGTGCAGCATGCCCCAGAGCAGGTAGTTCCAGCTGTCGCCGCCGTGCCAGAGGCCGGCGATGGCCATGGTCAGGAAGAGATTGCGATAGGTGCGCCAGCGACCGCCGCGATTGCCGCCCAGGGAGATATAGAGGTAGTCGCGCAGCCAGCTGGACAGCGACAGGTGCCAGCGCCGCCAGAAGTCCTGGATGCTGCGGGCGAGATAGGGTCGGTTGAAGTTTTCCGGGAAGTGGAAACCCAGCATCAGGCCCAGGCCGATGGCCATGGCGCTGTAGCCGGCGAAGTCGAAGAACAGCTGCAGCGAATAGGCCAGGCAGCCGATCCAGGCGTCGACGAAGGACGGCTGATCGAGGTGGAAGGCCACATCCACCAGCGGCGACAGGGTGTCGGCCACCAGCACCTTCATGCATAGGCCGATCATGAAACGGCGCGCGCCGAGGGCGAAATTCTCACGAGTGAACCAGCGCTGGTTGAGTTCGCGCCGCACCCAGTCGTAGCGGATGATCGGCCCGGCAATGGAGTGGCCGAACATGGAGAGGTAGGTGGCGTAGTTGACGAAGCTGCGCTCCACCGGCACCACGTGGCGGTGGACATCCACCAGGTAGGAGATGGCCTGCAGCACGATAAAGGACAGCCCGGCCGGCAAGGCCACCTTCTGCCAGTCCAGCGGCAGGGCGCCGGCGCTCACCAGCACCTGACTCCAGGTGGCGGCGACGATGTTGGCGTACTTGTACCAGCAGAGCACCGCCAGGTTGAGCACGATCAGCCCGGCGAGCAGCCGCAGCCGGGTCCTTGAGCCTTCGCGCGCGCGATCCACCAGTAGCCCGCCGACCCAGGCCAGCAAGGCCAGGGCCATGTGCAGCAGCAGGAACAGCGGACTCAGCCAGCCATAGAACAGCCAGCTGCCCACCAGCAGCACCCCGTTGCGCCCGCCGGGCCGCGCCAGGGCGTAGACCAGCAGGAACAGCGGCAGGAAGAGGGTGAGGAATTCCAGCGAGGCGAAGACCATCGAGCGGCTGTCCTTAGTGGGCGATAGCGTCCTGGGTGGCGAGCAACCGCGGACCCGCGGCGCCGGGTAGCAGCAGCACGCTGTAGCGCTCGCCGGCCTTGAGTTCGCCCAGGTCCAGGGCGTCACCGGTGGCTTGGCCGGCGCAGGTCAGCTGCACCTTGAGCGCCACGGCGTTGAGGCTGCGGCGCTGGAGGGTGCCGTCGGCAACGTTCTTGAATATCTCGGCATTGCGACCGGCCGCCTGCAGCCCCGGGCTCGCGCACTGCGGATCCAGGCTGTAGAAGGCCAGCGAGGCCTTGAGGGCGTTGAAGTCGTCGGGTTGCTCGCGCACCAGGCGCTGCACCAGCGGGCTGCCGGGCAGAACTACCAGGGTGGCGAATTCACCGGCGGCCACGGTCAGCTCCAGCGGGGCCTTGGCCGCGCCCTGGACCAGTTCGCCCTGGATGGCCTTGGTCGCCGGCACCGTCAGGTAGTCGGAGACCGGCTTGGCGGCTTCCAGTTGGAGCCGTGCGGCGGAGCCGGAGGCCTGTAGCGCCAGCGGCTCGCTGCCGGCGTTGACGAATCTGAGGAAAGCCGAGTCTTCGCTGGGGCCGGTGGGATAGAGGGACACCTCGGCCTGGGCCATCCCGCTCACTAGCAGGCCGAGCAGCAGCAGGGCCTTCACTGGGCGGCTCCCTTGAGTTTGTCGGCGGGCAGCTTGTTCAGGGCGTCGACGATGGCCGAACTCCAGGACTTGTAGCCCGGGCCGGTGAGGTGCTGGCCGTCGATGGTGGCCCACTGACCGGGCTTGGCGAAGCTCAGAGAGTCGATGTAGCTGCAGGGTGCGACGTTGCTGGCGAGGAAGCCGGACATCAGCTTGACCCGGTCGAAGGTCTTGCCGTATTTGCCGCCCTCGGTGCCCCAGGTCGGGCCGACCCAGGCGCAGTGGGTCTTGGTGGCGGCGATGGCCTTGGTCAGGCTGGTGGTCTGCTGCCAGACCCAGGTCTTGGGAAAGCTGGGGTTGGTGTAGCTGGCCATGGTGTCGCCCATGACGATCAGCACCAGGTCGGGCTTGTCGGCGGCGATGAGTTCGTTGATCGGCTGGGTGGCGGCCTTGCCGCCGAGCACCACGGCCTTGTCGCCGTTGCGCCGCTCGGCGCCGCCGCAGGTGCCAGGGGTGACCTTGAGCCAGTCGCCGGCGTTGGTGCCGCAGATACCCAGGGTGTGCACCTTGGCGCCTTGCTGCACCAGGCTGTCCTGCAGGGCGCCGATCAGGTAGTCGGGGGTGGCCAGGTGGCTGTCGCCGATCATGAGAATGGTAAGGCCGGTGAGAAGGCTGGCTGCCATGGGAGCTCCGTGAATCAGTTGTCGTAGGGGGAACGATAGGGACTGACCGGCAGGGCGAGTGCACGGTCCTGGGGATCCAGCGTATAGCGCAGATAGAGGCCGCCATTGAGCTGTTGGAAATCGCGGCCGTTGTCGACGCCGAGGTTGCCGCCAACGAACAGCTGGCGCCCGAGCTGGTACTCGGTGGCGCCATGGAGGCTGTAGCCGATACTGGTCTTGCTCTGGCCGCCATAGACCGCCGGGGCGCCGAGCGCCTGGCTCGCCGCGGCCTGCAGCCGGGCGTCGGTCGGATAGAAGTCGGCGCCGTCCTGCACGATGCGCTGCACGCCTACCGCGCCGCGCAGCTGCCAGGTCCAGCGATCGGTACGCTGCGACCAGGTCAGGGGCACGCCCAGGGCATAGAAGCGCTGCGGACTGAAGTAGCCGCCATGGCCGTAGGTGAAGAAGGCCTGGTTGTTGTCGTAGGCGATGCCGGTGAGGGACAGGCCCAGCGTCAGGCGGCTGTCTTCGCTGTTGATCAGATAGCGATACAGCCCGGTGCCCAATTCGGTGCGGCTATTGTCGGCGACATGGTTGCCCAGCAGCCGGTACCAGGAAGCATAGGCATAGGCGCCGAACTGGCGGTCGTCATAACCGAGCTGGCCGCGTACGCCGTTGGCGGTCACGCCGCCCCATTGCTGACCGGTACGGGCGTCCTCGCTGCCGGCAAAGGAGGTCAGGCTGTCGATCACCGCGCGGCGCGAGGCCGAGAGGGTGTAGCGGCTGTTATCGGTCAGCGGCCGCTCCAGGCTCACCCCTCCCACTGGCGTCGAATAGAGAAAGCCCAGGGGGGTGGTGCCAGCGTCGGCCTTGAGACCGCGCTGGGGATCGCTGTAGGCCACCGCGAGGCCCACGCCGCTGTCGCTCTGGCTGCCCGGCGAGGCATCCGGCGCGGCCTGGGTCGCGGCCGGACCGCCACCGAAGCGACTGCGGGCGTCGCTGCCGACGCTGCCGGCGTTCAGGCTGACCGGGGTCACCCGCACGGCCAGGCGCACGTCGCCCAGCGGGAAGTCGATCTCCAGCGGCGCCTCCACGTCGGTGAGCTTGCCGAGGCCGCGCTCGTTGTCGTTGCTGCGCACGGTGAGGCCCTGGGTGATGCGCGCACTGCGGGTCTGCAACAGGTCGTCCAGGGCGCGCTCGGCGGCGCTGTCCTGCGGGGCCACGGGCGCGTCCGCCAGGGGTGCGGCCTTGGCCGCCGCCAGCAACTGGTCGGCAGTGGGCGGAATGGCCTGGCTGGCCAGGGTGGCGCTGCCGCGCCGCGTGCCGAAGGGATTGGCCGGCGCGCTGGCCAGGGGCCGCGCGGTCTCGGCGTCGCGGCGCTCCACCGCGACCACCTGGCGCAGCAGTTCGGTGGCCCGGCCATCGCGGCCCAGGGCGCGATAGAGACGTGCGGCCTCGGTCAGCACCGCCACGTCATCGGCGCCCAGGGTGACGGCGCGTTCGAGGGCGCGTTCGGCATAGGCGCTGTCACGGGCCCGCACGGCCGCATCGGCCGCGCCCAGTTGCAGCCCGGGATTGTCGGGCGCGCGGCGCAACAGGGGCTCATAGAGGCGCAGCGCCTTGTCGGCCTCACCATTGGCCAGGTACAACCGCGCCAGGGCGGCATTGGCCAGGTCATCGTCCGGGCGCTGGGCCAGGGCTGGCGCGAGGGTGTCGTAGGCGGTGACCAGATCGCCGCGCTCGCGCAGCTGGTCGGCCTGGCGCACCCGATAGCGATAGAGCAGGTCTTCATAGCCCTGACGGTGCGCGGCGCTCAGGCGCTGCCCCTGGAGGTCGTGCAGCAGGGCGTTGACCTCGTCGTCGGCGCCACTGCGCAGCAGCACCTCGCCATATTGCAGGCGCAGGGCGGGATCGGGCGTGCGTTCGCGGGCCAGGACATCGCGCAGCAGGCGCAGACCGCGTTCGGGATCGCCGGCCTCGGCATAGGCCGCTGCCAGACCACCCAGGGCCGCGGCGCGCTCGCCGGCCTGCGGCTCCAGGGCCGCCAGCTGGCGGCGTGCGGCCTGCTGCTGGCCGCGGCGGGCTAGGTCGCGAGCGGCGCTTACCCTGGCATCGAAGTCGAGATCGGTGGCCAGGCCGTTCATGGCCGGAGTGCGCTGGGCCGACGGGATGCGCCCGAGCAGCTCGCGCGCCGCCGCGGGATCCTGCTGCTCCAGGGCGAACAGGGCGCGGACATAGAGCGCCTCGGGGCGTTGGGGATCCTTGGCTAGGCCACTGTCCAGGGTCTGGCGGGCCGCCTGAGCCTGGCCCTGGCGTAGCTGCAGGCGGGCCAGGGCGAGCAGCGTCCAGACGTCGTCCGGATCGGCGCGGCGAGCGTCTTCCAGGGCGCGCCGGGCGCCCTGGAGATCGCCACGACCTTCGGCCAGCTTGGCTTCCTGCAGGGCCTGGGTGGCCTTGAGCCGATCCAGATTGCCGAGCTTGGCGCGCTCGGCCGGGGTCAGGGTGTCGAGCAGGCGCAGGGCCTCGGCCGGACGGTCGCTCTCGGCCAGCAGGTCGATCAGGCCGCGGCGGGCTTCCAGATTGCGCGGATCCTGCTGCAGGATCCGCCGATAACCGGCCTCGGCGGCGTCCAGCTGCCCGGTCTGGGCCTGGAGTCCGGCCAGGGCTAGCGGCGCTTCCGGACGCTTGGCGTCCAGCCGCAGCGCCTGCTCCACGCGGGCACGGGCGGTAGTGAAGTCGTTGCTCTGCTGGGCCTGACGGGCCTGGGCGAGCAGCGCCCAGTAGCGCACCTCGGCCAGGGGCGCCTGCCAGCGCGCCCCGCCCGGTTGGCGGCTGGCGCGGCTCAAGAGGTCCTCGGCGTCGCTGAAGCGCTCCTGGCGCTGGCGGACGATGCCCAGTCCGCCCAGGGCGTTGGCGTCGTTAGGTGCCGTCTTGAGCCGTGCCTGGAAGGCCTCTTCGGCAGCGCCCAGCTCATTGCGGCGCAAGGCCTCGATGCCGCGGGCCAGTTGCGGATCCAGACCGCCGCTGCGATTCAGGGCACGGCCCTTTTCCAGCTGGGCGCGCAACTCGGCGTCGTCGGGATGCTGGCGTAGATAGGCCTCGAACAGCGGCACCTCGGCCGGACCGGGCGGACCGCTCCAGACCAGGGCCTGGCGCCAGTACTCAGCGGCCTCGCCGCCGATGTCCTTACGCGTGCTGAGATCGGCCAGGGCCTGGATGCCACGGCTGCGACTGGCCGGAAAACGCGCCAGGTGCTTGGCCTGGATCAGCATCAGCGCCGGGTCGGCAGGTTGCAGCTTGCGCAGGCGCTCGATGCCTGGACCCGCTTCCTGCCAGCCATTGGGGGTATAGGCGAGGATGTCGTAGTACTCCCGCGCCAGATCGCCCTGGGGCAGCCGACCGCCAAACAGCTGGCGATAGAGCGCCAGGGCCGGCACGGGCTTTTCTTCGCTGACCAACTGGCGGGCATCCACCAGGCGCTGCGGATTGTCGCCACTGGCCAGGGCGATGTCCTGTTCCAGTTGCAAGGCCTGCTGGGGCAGGGGCTTGAGCGCCTGCAGGCGGCGCAGATAGGCCTGGGCCGCCGACAGCCGGTCGGCCTGTACCTCGATCAGGCCCAGGCCGTAGAGCGCCTCGGGCTGCTGCGCATCCAGTTCGAGCAGTTTGTTCCAGGTCTCCTGGGCGCGGGGCGCGTTCTTGCGTGCCTGCCAGAAATGCCCCTGCTCGATGAGCAGCGCTTCGGGCGTGCCGGCCGCCAGGGCCAGCGGCGGCAGCAGGAGACCGGTCAGCAGGGTAGCCAACAGTGGCGTGCGGATCATGGTCTAGCGCTCCAGCCGTTGACGGGCACGGGCACGCAGCGCCGCATAGAGCAGGCCGGCCAGCAAGGCCACGCCCAGGGCGCTCAAGCCCAGCATCAACAGCGGGTGGCGAGCCAGTTGCCAGCGGACATAGAGCAGCGGCCCCAGGCTACCGATGTGATAGGTCTCGTCGGCCACCAGGCTCTCCACCTGCTGGCCGCGCACCGTGGCCAGGCTGCCCTGCAGCCCCTGGGCATAGTCTTCCCGGGTGGTGAGGGCGCGGCTGATGTCGGCCAGACCTTCGGGGCGGGCGGCGACCAGGGCCACCACGCTGCGACCGCTCCTGAGCGGCGATTCGAAGCCGGCGACGAAGGCCGTGCCGGCACCGCCACTGGCACTCAGGGCCGCGCGGCTGCGCGCCAGGCTGACCGCGTTGTCACTGCTGAACCACTGGCGCACCTTGAACGCCAGGTCGGAAACCTCGAAGCGCTGGCTGTTGCCGGCGAAGCCGGCCGGCAACTGGGCGGCCCAGCGCTGCAGCAGCGGCTGGTCGGCGCCGCTGGCGATCAGCAGCAGGTCCTTGTCGGCCAGACCCTCGACCTCGCCCGCGCGGGCCACGGTGACCGCGGTGGCGGGATAGCCGGTGGAACTGCCGAAGCGGCCGAGCACGTTCAGGTAGCTGTCGATCTCCGCTGCGCTGGGCGCATCGGGCAGGATCACCGCGGTTTCGCTCAGATCCGCCAGGCGGGTGAAGGGAAAGCCGCTGTCCTTGAACACGCCCAGATTGGGCAGGGCGATGAAGTGCCGATAGCCGGACAGATCCAGGGTCGAGTCCGGTTCCAGGGTGCCGCGCATGTTGTCGATGATGACGTCGCGGCATTCACCCTGCTTGAGGTAGTCGTACATGAAGCGGAATTGCAGGCGGGCCTGCAGTGCCTCCCCATCCAGTGGCAGCCGCACCTCGGCCTCGCGGGGCAATTCCTCGTCCTTGATCAGACCCAGCAAGCCCTGGTCCAGGTGCTCCTGGGACGGCAGGGGGATGGACTGCACGAAGCGGTCGTTGAAGCTCACCAGCAGCGAGGAATTGGTCGCCACCGGCTGCGGGGTGTAGCGGTATCTGAGGTGCAGCGGCAACCCCTGGTTGCGCCAGAGGAACAGGTCCGGCGGCAGTCGCAGCGGCACGGTCACCGTTCCCGGCGCGTAGCCGGAGACGGCGAGCTCCTTGGGCGTCGCCAGCTCGCCCAGACGCACCGGTCGGTCGCTGGGCAGCCAGTTGGGCGCATCGTAGGGCTTGCGCGGTTGCAGCGCCTGCAGGGTCTCGATGGTCATGCCCTGGCCGGACAGGGTCTGGTGACCCAGGGCCACGGCGCTCGCGGCGCGCTTGAGTTCGTTGGCATCGCGCCCGGAGATCACCAGCAGCTGGCCCTGGGGATCAAAGGGGTTGACCAGGATGTCGACCCGCGCCGCCGTCGGTGCCGGCAGACTCAGGCCCAGGGTCTTGGCGCGCTCTTCGCTGGTGACCAGCACCACCGCATTGCCCTTGGCCGGCAAGGCGCTCTGGCTGCTGGGAAAGCGGGCGCCGCGATAGCTGGCCAGAGCGCTGAACCAGGACGACAGGGTGCCGGCGGCCTCCAGGGTGCCGTTGTCCGCCGCTCCGGCGATGACGAAGGGCAGCTCCAGCGGGCGGGCATCGCGGCGATCGAAGAACGGCTGCGGCAGGCGCGCCAGATCCGGCGCCAGGTCCAGGCGGTTGACCTGGATGTCCAGGCGGCTGCCGTTGCTCACCTTGGCCCAGAGACTGGAGTGCAGCGGGTCTTCGCACTGCATGGTGTAGTGGCCGATCAGCTGGATGCTCAGCCGGTTGAACTCGGTGATCAGCCGCGGCGGGATATCCACCACCCGGGTCTGGGGCGTGCCGGCGGTCTCCTTGGGCAGCGGAATGCTGGCGGCGACCTCGTCGTTGACCAGTACATTGAGCTGGGATAACTCCGGCAGCAGCGCCGGGGAATAGGTGTAGTTCAGCGTCACCTTGGCGGCGCTGACGATCTCGTCGGCACGGATATCGAAGCTGACCCCGTCGCGACTGTCGATGCCGCGCAGATTGAAGGGATAGACCGCGCCGAGCTGCTTGAAGCTGTTGTCGTAGCCGCTGCCGGCCATGGCCACGGCCACCGGGGGTGCGCTCTGGGCCAGGGTGATGGCGGGTGCGGCACCCAGGGTGGCGAGCAGGAGCGGGGCGAGACGAAGCGACACGGTCATGGGCGGTCCAGGGAGGCGGAAGAGGAGGGCGCCGTGCGCCGGGAAGGTCGGCTCAGGCGCCAGACGTTGCGATTGAGATCGGCGATGCCGCGCACGCCGATCAGACTGACCTCGCGCAGCGAGCCCAAAAGGGAGTCCGGGCGATGATTGCCCCAGGCCTCGGCCCAGAGATCGGCGCGGGAAAAGGTCATGCGCACCAGCTCGCGCTGTTCGGTGACGCTGAGCTCGGCGAAGCGGGTGCCCACAGCGCCGGCGCGGCTGAAGGCCACGGTGGCCGGGAAGCGGCGGCTGCGACCGTCGCGGCTGAGTTCCACCTCGACCGCGCTGCCCTCGGGCACCTGCACACCCTCGGGTAGCTGCAGGCCAACGCCGCTCTGGGAGAAGTCCAGGGTAGTGCACGCCAGGCGGCTGCCATCGGCGAGGACGAGTCCGGCCGGCAGGGTGGCGGCCACCCGCGGTTCGGCGCGTACCTGGCGCGTCTCGCTCGCCACGGCCACCGCGGCACTGGCGATCACCAGGTTGTAGAGAGTCCAGACCAGATTGATGGCCACCGTGGTCACCGCTTCGGGATCGCCGAAGAACAGCCGACCGATACCCACGCCCAGACCGAGCAGATTGAGTGCCAGCAGCACGATGTAGGGCCGTGCCAGCTCCCAGTCGAAGTAGTCGCGGGCGATGATGCCACCCTTGTCGGTGACGTTGAACTTGCCCAGCCGTGGGTTGATCAGCGCCAGCAGCGTGGGTCTGAGGATGTACCAGGCCAGCACCGTCTCGTAGACCTCGTTCCAGAAGGAGTGGCGGAATTCGCCCTGGATGCGCGAGTTGGTCAGGTTGGAATGCAGCACATGGGGCAGCACATAGCAGGTGATCAGCAGTGCCGAGGCGTGAAAGATCTGCGCGCTGAACAGCAGATAGGCCAGTGGCGCGGTGAGGAACACCAGGCGCGGCAGACCATAGAAGAAGTGCAGCATGGCGTTGAGGTAGCAGAGCCGCTGGCCGAGGGCGAGGCCCTTGCCCAGCAGCGGATTGTCCATGCGAAAGATCTGCGCCATGCCGCGGGCCCAGCGGATGCGCTGGGCGATATGGCGCGACAGGCTTTCGGTGGCCAGACCGGCGGCCTGGGGAATGCCCAGGTAAGCGGTGTTGTAACCGAGCCGATTGAGCTTGAGCGCGGTGTGGGCGTCTTCGGTCACCGTCTCGGTGGCCACGCCGCCGACCTCTTCCAGCATGGTGCGCCGGATCACCGCGCAGGAGCCGCAGAAGAAGGTGGCGTTCCACAGGTCGTTGCCGTCCTGCACCAGCCCATAGAACAGTTCGCCCTCGTTGGGCACGGTGCGAAAGGTCTTGAGGTTCTTCTCGAAGGGATCCGGGGAAAAGAAGAAGTGCGGCGTCTGCAGCATGGCCAGCTGCGGATCCTTGAGGAACCAGCCCAGGCAGACCTGCAGGAAGGAGCGCGTCGGCACGTGGTCGGCATCGAAGATGGCGATGTACTCGCCATCGGTCACCTTGAGCGCCGCGTTGAGATTGCCGGCCTTGGCATGCTCGTTGTTCTCGCGCACCAGGTAGGAGACGCCAGCGGTCGCGCAGAAGTGGCGGAAGTCCTCGCGGCGGCCATCGTCGAGCACGTGCACCCTGAGCTTGTCGCGCGGCCAGTCGATGGCCTGGGCCGCCAGGATCGACAGCTTCACGATGCTCAGGGCTTCGTTGTAGGTGGGGATGAAGACGTCCACGGTGGGCCAGGCGGCCGGATCGGCCGGCAGCGGCACCGGTGTGCGGCGCAGCGGCCAGATGGTCTGCAGATAGCCGAACACCAGCACCGCCAGGGCATAGAGCTCGGCGGCCACCAGCCCGTAGCCGAGCACCATTTCCAGCGGCGTCTCGAAGCCCAAGGTGCTGGTCAGGCGCCAGTAGAGGTAGCGCAGCGACGCCAGCAGCGACAAGAGGATCAGCGCGATCACCGGCAGCCGCCCGGGCAGCCGGCGCAGCAGCAGGGCCGCGACGAAGCAGCCGACGGCGAACAGCGCCTGCTCTTCCAGCGCCAGGGGTACGCTCACCAGCAGGGCGCCCAGCAGCGCGGCGGCCGTCCAGGCGAGCAGCTGCAGCCAGGCCGGCGCCACCGGCGTTGCGGGCGGGACGTCGGCACTGCGCGCCGCGCGGCGCTGGCGAACCTGATCCAGGCGGTCGAGAACGCTCATGGCTAGGAATGCGCCGCGTAACGCAAGGCCGGTCGCAGCTCGCCGAGCAATTTCCGGCCCAACTCGGCGAGGCCGTGCGCCCAGGCGTCCTGGACGCTGGCCAACCCCTGGCCCAAGGCCAGTGCCTGCTCCAGATCAGGACTTTCCGGCAGTACGCCGAGAAGGCGGTCGCCCCAGGAATGCGCCACGATGGCAGCGATGTCCTGACTCAGGGGACGTGCGGGATCGACCCGGTTGAGCAGGTGCAGCGGATGGACCTGGCCGGTGCAGTGCTGCCACTGGCGTTCGAGGCGCGGCAGACTGGCATAGCCGGTCGCATCCGCGGTCGTCACCCCGAGGACCCGGGTGGCCAGGGCCAGCGCCTGACGAGTCAAGGGCGTCGAGCCCGTGGGGCAGTCGAGGATCACCAGGGTGTCGGCCGGGACGTCGAGTGCCTGCAGGCGCCGCGTCAGCCACTGGGTGTCGGTGGCCAGCGCGCGTTCCAAAGCCTGCAGATCCAGGTCGTCGGGGGCGCCGAAGGGCACCAGGCGCAGGCGATCGTCCACCGCCAGGCAGGCGGAGAGCGGAGCCCTGATCGAGCCGGTGGTGGACGAGGCTTCCTGCAGCAACAGCGAAGACAGCACGTTCTGACTGTCCAGCTCCATCAGCAGCACCGCCTGGCCGCTGCGGCTCAGTGCCTGGGCCAGGCCTGCGGCGATGACCGTCTTGCCGGTCCCGCCCCGGGCCGAGGTCAGTGCCAGCACTGGACCGGCCAGTGCCGGTCGCGAGCGACTCAGCGCCTGATCCAGCGCAGCAGCCGCCTGGCTGGCCTGGCGGCTGCTGTGCAGCTGCGCCAGCTCCCGCGACAGCGGCGGCAACTCGCCTGGCTCGGCCTGAACGGCAGACTCGGCAAGCGCCCTGACCGCTTCGACCGGTGCGCGTGGGGACGGCAGCGGCGCAGCCGTCGAGACCGCCTCATGCAACTCCGCTTCGGGCGCCTCGAATTCCTGGTAGCGCTGGGGATCACCGCCGAAGGAGCGGAACAGATTGGCAATATCCAGCGAACGGACCATGGCTGATTCCGGGAGGTTGAGGGGCTGAGCGGATGCTTGACGTCAGATTAATGGCTAAAAGCCACCAGGCGTCATTTTTGCGAATACTGTCACGCGGGATTCGTGACGCACCAATTGAAAATGCGTATGCGGGCATTGCAGCGGAGCGAACGGATAGTTGCGCTATTCGCCCCTGTCTTGCGGCAATGGTTGGATGACCTCAACGCCTCGTCAACGCCATGTCTGGTGCGGTTCGGACGAAAGGCGCGGCCTGGGGATGGGGCGGTCGAAGCGACGACGAATGTGGGGATGAGCGGTCGTTTCGGCGGCGAAGGAAGGATGCCGCAGGGTAAGAAAAAGGCCCGCGGGTGCGGGCCTTTGTGCTTATTCCTCGTTGCGCGAACGGTAGGGCTGCGGCCGCGAGAGTTGCGGTCGGCCTTCCTGCTCTTCGAAGAAGTAGCGCAGATAGAGGTTGCCGTTGACGTCGCGCTCGTCCTGGGCATTGTCCATGCCCAGACGGCCCCCCAGAGCGAACTGCCCGCTGAGGCGGTATTCGCCGCTGGCCGAGAGGCTGTAGGCCACGCCGGTCTTGCTCTTGCTGCCGTATTGGCCTTCGCCGGCGGCTTCCGCGGCCGCCTGCAGGGCGGCGTCGTCGGGATAGCGATCCGCAGCGTCCTGGCGAATGGTCTGCACGCCCAGCATGCCCTGCACCTGATAGGCCCAGAGATCGCCGCGCTGCGCCCACACCAGGGGCACGCCGATGGCGAAGTAGCGCTGTGGACTGAAGTAACCGCCATGGCCGTAGGTCAGGTGATTCTGGTTGTTGTCGTAGCCGATCGCGGTGGCCGAGAGGCCCACGGTGAACAGGCTGTCCGGGCCATTGCGCAGATAGTAGTAGACGCCGGTGCCGATCTCGAAGCGGTCGTTGTCCTTGACGTCATGGCCAGTCAGGCGATGGGCCGCGCCGTAGATGTAGGAGCCGTAGCGCCCGTCGTCGTATCTCAGCCGCGCCAGGCCGCCATTGGCGGTGACGCCGCCCCACTCCTGGCCGGTGCGCGGATCGCGGATGCCGCCGTAGGAGGCCAGGGAGTCGGTCACCGAACGCCGCGACACGCTCAGGGCATAGAGCAGGTTCTCGCTGAGGCTGCTCAGCGGGCGTTCCAGGGTCGCGCCGCCGACCACGGTGCTGTATCTCAGGCCCACCGGCGAGACGCCGATATCGCCCTTGAGGCCGCGCCCGGCGTCTTCCACGGCGATGGATGCCGCCACGCCGTTTTCCTTCTGGCTGCCCTCGCTGCTGCTGTCGTTGATTCGCGTCGGGGTGACACGCACGGCCAGGCGCTGGTCGCCGGCGGGGAAGGAGATCTCCAGCGGCGCGCTGACGGTGGTCTGACGCGAACTGCCGCTGGGATCGTAGCTGCGTACGCTCAGACCCTGGGTGATGCGGATGCTGCGCTCGCGCTGCAACTGACCGAGTATCTGCTCGGTGGCCAGGCTGCTCGACAGGCTGCTGGTGGGTACCACGGACAGGTCGTTGAAGGGGTTGTTGGCAGCCTTCTGCGCCTGCAGCGGATCGCTCCAGGCGTAGTCGGCGCCGCCGGCGTTGCCACCCGCGGCGGCCGGAACGGCGGCCAGGGCGTCATCGCTGCGGGTCTGCCCGGGCAGGGTGGCGAAGGGATTGTCGCTGGCACCGGCGGCGCGGGCCGCGGATTCGCGATCCTTGCGCTCCACCTGCACCACCTGCTCCAGCAGGCCGGTCGCGGTACCGGCCATGCCGATGTCGCGATAGAGCAGGGCGGCGCGGCGCAGCACCTGGGGATCGCTCTGGCCGAGCTTGACCGCCTGATCCAGATACTGGCGGGCGGTGACGCTGTCCTGGGACTTGGCGGCGATCTCAGCGGCGCCCAGATAGAGTTCGGCGTCCTTGGGCTGGTCGCTGAGCACGTCGCGATAGAGCTGGCGGGCCTTCTGGGTGTCGCCACTGGCCAGGTACATGCGCGCCAGGGCGGCCTGGGCGGCCTTGTCGTCGGGACGGGCCTTGAGCGCCGGGGCCAGGGTGTCGTAGGCGGCGGCCAGCTTGCCCTGATCGGTGAGGCGATCGGCCTGGCGGATGCGATAGCGGGCGAGGAGGTCGTCGTACTGTTGCTTCTCGCCACTGTCGAGTACCACGCCCTGCAGGTCGCGCAGGACGTTGCCCACGGTCTGGTCCTGGTTCAGCTGTAGCTGGATGCTGGCGTAGTGCAGCTGCATGGCGGGCGCCGGGCGGGTATCGCCGGAGATCATCGGCTTGAGCAGGGCCAGACCGTGTTCGGGATCGCCAGCGGTGGCGAAGGCCTCGGCCAGATCGCCGATCAGATCCGGATTGCGCCCGGCGCGGGCTTCCAGGCGCTGCATCAGGCTGCGCGCTTCCTCGCGGCGACCCTGCTTGGCCAGGGCCACGGTCTCGGCCAGTTGTTCGTTGAAGGTGATGCGCGCGGCCAGGGCGTTCATATCCGGCGAACGCTGCGCCTGGGGAATGCGCATCAGGGTCTGCATGGCGCGCGGGTATTCACCCAGCTCGTTGGACAGCAGGGCGCTGGCATAGAGCACCTCGGGGCGCTGGGCGCCATCCTTGACCAGACTGTCCACCAGATCGCGGGCGGCGCGCGGTCGGCCCTGACGGACCTCCAGGCGGGCCTGGGCCAGGCGCAGCCAGGGATCTTCCGGGGCTTCCTTGCGGGCCTGTTCCAGCAGGCGCGAGGCGCCCTGCAGATCGCCCCGCGCCTCGGCGGCTTCGGCCTCCTGCATGGCCTGGCCGGCGCGCAGGCGATCCAGGCCCTTGACCTGATTCTTGGCGCTGGGCTGCAGATTCTTGGTGAGTTGCAGGGCTTCTTCTGTGCGGCCCAGCTCGTTGAGCGCGGCGATGCGCCCATAGTAGGCGTCGACGTTGGCCGGCTCGCGCATCAGCACCTGGCGGTAGGTGGCCTCGGCCAGTTCCCATTGGCGCTTCTGGCTCTGGATGCCGGCGAGGAACAGCTGCGCCTCGACCGCTTCGGGCTTCAGCCGGATGGCTTCGACGCTGAGATCCCGCGCCTGGTCCAGCTCGCGCTTGTTCTCGGCCGCATGGGCGCGTTCCAGCAGGTGGTGGTAGCGCGCCTCGTCCAGCGCCGGCTGCCAGGTCTTACCGCCTTTCTGTACGGCCTGGGTCAGCAACTGCTCGGCATCGGTCCAGCGCTGCTGCGCCAGGCGGGCACTGCCCAGCTTGCCCAGGGCATCCGGATCCTGGGGCGTCTTCTTCAGCTGGGCTTCCAGGGCCTGGATGGCGGCCGCGGTCGGCGCGGCGTCGGCAGCGGCGGCCCAGGTTGCGTCGGCATGGATCAGCAGGGCGAGCAGACCAAGGGACAAGGTGAGGTGCTTGGGCATGGTTCTTTCCGTGAAGGCTGGTAGGCGTCGCTGCAGCACCTGGCGCAGAGCTGGAGCGATTTCGGCTATTAGGGAATAGCTGAACGCAAGCTGAACGGCAAATACAGCCGCGGATGATTCCCGACAGGCCGTGGCGAGTCAACCAAATCGCGCAGGCGAATGCCATGGCCAAGCCCCTCGGCGCTGGCCGCGCAGGGCCCGGCGACGCTATACTCTGCGGCTTTCCCACCGTCTTTCGCAGGCCGCCGACCATGACCGAGTCCGTCTCCGCCTACATGACCCGTCTTGGCCAGGCTGCCCGTGCCGCGTCGCGGGTCCTTGCTCGTACGTCCACTGGCCAGAAGAACCTGGCGTTGAGCGCCATTGCGGATGCCTTGGGCGAAGATCGCGAGGCGTTGGTCGCAGCCAATGCCGAGGATGTCGTCGCGGCCACAGCAGCGGGACTCGAGCCGGCCTTGCTGGACCGGCTGACGCTGACGCCGGCACGGATCGACGCGATGATCAACGGTCTCAAACAGGTTGCCGCCTTGCCCGATCCCGTGGGCGCCGTTCGCGACCTGAGCGCTCGGCCTTCCGGTATCCAGATCGGCAAGATGCGCGTGCCGCTGGGGGTCATCGGCATCATTTATGAATCTCGTCCCAACGTGACGATCGATGCGGCCAGTCTCTGCCTGAAGTCGGGCAACGCGACCATCCTGCGCGGCGGCTCGGAAGCCATTCGCTCCAATCGCGCCATCGCGGCCTGCATTCAGAAGGGCCTGGCGAAGGTCGGATTGCCCGCTGCCGCGGTCCAGGTGGTGGAGACCACCGACCGGGCTGCCGTCGGCGCCCTGATCACCATGCCGGAGTTTGTCGACGTCATCGTGCCGCGGGGTGGCAAGAATCTGATCGAGCGCATCAGCAACGATGCCCGCGTCCCGGTGATCAAGCACCTCGACGGTATCTGCCACGTCTATGTCGACGAGGCTGCCGACCTTGCCAAGGCCGAGTCCATCGCCTTCAACGCCAAGTGCTACCGCTATGGCATCTGCGGTGCCATGGAAACGCTGCTGGTCGATGCCAAGGTGGCTGAAACCTTCCTGCCGGCCATGGCGCGCCGCTTCGAAGAGAAGGGCGTGGAACTGCGGGGCTGCGAGCGTACGCGTGACCTGATCCAGGCCCTGCCCGCCACCGAGGCCGACTGGTCCACCGAATACCTGGCACCCATTCTGTCGATCCGCATCGTCGAGGGCCTGGACCAGGCAATCGAGCATATCAACCACTACGGCTCCCATCACACCGATGCGATCGTGACGGAAAATCTCGGCCGTTCGCGACGCTTCCTCGCCGAAGTCGATTCCAGTTCGGTCATGGTCAATGCGCCGACCTGCTTCGCCGACGGCTTCGAATACGGCCTGGGCGCCGAGATCGGCATTTCCACCGACAAGCTGCACGCCCGCGGGCCGGTGGGCCTGGAAGGACTGACCAGCGAGAAATACGTGGTCTTCGGCGACGGTCACGTCCGCAGCTGATGAGCAGCCTGCCCACCCGCATCGGCTTGTTCGGCGGTACCTTCGATCCCGTGCACATCGGCCACCTGCGCGCGGCGCTGGAGGTGGCCGAAGCCCTGGCGCTGGACGAGCTACGGCTGATTCCCAGCGCCCGACCGCCCCATCGCGAAGCGCCCAGCGTCTCCGCCGAGGATCGCCTGGCGATGGTGCGCCTGGCGGTGGCCGACGTCGCGACCCTGGTGGTCGATGACCGGGAACTGCGCCGGACGCGTCACTCCTATACCATAGAGACCCTGGAAAGCCTGCGCGCCGAACTCGGCGATGAGGTGCAGCTGTTGCTCATGCTGGGCTGGGACGCCTTCTGCGGCCTGCCAGGCTGGCACCGCTGGCGCGAATTGCTGGAGCTGTGCCACATCCTGGTCCTGCAACGACCCGACGCCGACAGCGAGCCCTGCCAGGAATTGCGTGATTTCCTGGCGGCGCGCAGTCAGCCCGATCCCCAGGCCCTGAAGGGGCCGGGCGGGCAGATCACCTTTATCTGGCAGAACCCGCTCGCGGTGTCCGCCACCCAGATCCGCGGCCTCTTGGCTACCGGGAAGTCCATCCGCTTCCTGGTGCCCGATGCCGTGCTTGACTACATCCGGACGCACGGCCTCTATCCGGCGTCCTCCGAACCGAGGTAAGAGCTACACCATGCAAAGCGAACAACTCGTCCAGGTGGCCATCGCCGCCCTGGAAGACATGAAGGCCCAGGACATCATCTCCCTGGACGTCCGTGAGAAGACCAGCGTGACCGACATCATGGTCATCGCCAGCGGCACCTCTAGCCGCCACGTCAAGTCGCTGGCCGACAACGTGCTGGAAAAGGTCAAGCAGCAGGGCGTGCGTCCGCTGGGCAGCGAAGGCCTGGAAGGCGGCGAATGGGCGCTGCTGGACCTGGGCGACGTGGTCGTCCACGTGATGCTGCCGACCACCCGCGAGTTCTATGACCTCGAGCGCCTCTGGCGCGGTGCCGAGCAGAGCCGCGCCGCCCAAGGCGAATAAGTCCGGTGCGCCTGCGTCTCATCGCCGTCGGCTCGCGCATGCCGCGCTGGGTCGAGGAGGGCTGGCACGAGTACGTCAAGCGTCTACCGCCGGAACTGCCGCTGGAACTCGTCGAGATCCCACTGCAGACCCGCGGCAAGAACGCCGACGTCGCCCGGCTGATCCGCCAGGAGGGTGAGGCCATGCTGGCCAAGGTGCAGCCGGGCGAGCGCGTGGTGACCTTGGAGGTTACCGGCAAGCCCTGGAGCACCGAGCAATTGGCTGAAACACTCCAGCAGTGGCGCCTGGAGGCCCGGACCGTCAACCTCATGGTCGGCGGCCCCGAGGGCCTCGCGCCCGAGGTGCAGGCCCGCAGTGAACAGCGCTGGTCGCTCTCGCCGCTGACTCTGCCGCATCCGCTGGTGCGCATTCTCGTCGGTGAGCAGCTCTATCGCGCCTGGACCGTATTGGCCGGCCATCCGTATCACAAGTAGTCCGTACCTGCGATGTCGCAACCCATACGCCTCAAGGACCACGAGAAAGACGCCCAGCTCGTCCGCGCCCGCGTGACGATCGGGGCGATCATCTTTCTTGCGCTCGCCTGCGTACTGGTGGCGCGCATGTACTACCTGCAGGTCATCCAGCACGACTACCATTCGACCCTGTCGGAAAACAACCGGGTCCATGTCCAGCCGATCCCGCCCACCCGGGGCCTGATCTACGACCGCAACGGCATCATCGTCGCCGACAACCGTCCCAGCTTCAGCCTGACCATCACCCGCGAGCGGGCCGACAACTGGCGACAGACCCTCGATACTCTGGTGCAGGTCCTGGGCCTGACCGAGGAAGACCGCGAGCTGTTCGAGAAGCGCATGAAACAGGGCCGGCGTCCCTTCGAGCCGGTGCCGGTACTGTTCGAGCTGACCGAGGAGCAGATCGCCAAGATCGCTGTCAACCAGTTCCGCCTGCCCGGGGTCGAGGTGACGGCGCAACTGGTGCGTCACTATCCCATGGGCGAGCATTTCGCCCATTCGGTGGGTTATGTCGGGCGGATCAACGAGCAGGAGCTCAAGCGCCTGGATCCGGTCAACTACAGCGGTACCCACCACATCGGCAAGACCGGCGTGGAGCGCTTCTACGAGCCCGAGCTGCACGGTGAGGTAGGCTACGAAGAGGTGGAGACCAACGCCCGCGGCCGGGTGCTGCGGGTGCTCAATCGCACCGACCCCAAGCCGGGCAAGGACATCGTCCTGACCATCGATTCGCGCCTGCAGGCCGCCGCCGAAGCCGCCCTGGGTGGGCGCCGTGGCGCCATCGTCGCCATCCAGCCCAAGACCGGCGAGGTGCTGGCCATGGTCAGCCAGCCGAGCTACGACCCCAATCCCTTCGTCACCGGGATCAGCTTCAAGGAATATTCCGAGCTACGCGACTCCATCGATCGCCCGCTCTACAACCGGGTGCTGCGCGGGCTCTATCCGCCGGGCTCGACTATCAAGCCGGCGGTGGCCATCGCCGGTCTCGACAGCGGCGCCACCACGCCCCAGGCGCGGGTCTTCGATCCGGGCTACTACGAGTTGCCCAACTACGATCACAAGTACCGTAACTGGAACCACGGCGGCGACGGCTACGTGGATCTGGACATGGCGCTGATGCGATCCAATGACACCTATTTCTACGATCTTGCGCACAAGATCGGCATCGATCGGCTTTCCGAGTACATGGGCAAGTTCGGCCTCGGGCAAAAGGTCGCCCTGGACATGTTCGAAGAGGCACCGGGCCTGATGCCCTCGCGCCAGTGGAAGCGTGCCACCCGCCGCCAGGCCTGGTTCCCCGGCGAGACGCTGATCCTCGGTATCGGCCAGGGCTACATGCAGACCACGCCGCTGCAGCTGGCCCAGGTCACCACCCTGATCGCCAACCATGGCAAATGGATCCGCCCGCACCTGGCCAAGAGCCTCGATGGCCAGCCGCCGGTGGACAGCAATCCCATGCCCGACATCGAGCTCAAGGATCCCAGCTATTGGGATCGCGCCATCCACGGCATGGAAATGGTGGTGCAGAATCCCCGCGGCACCGCGCACAAGATCAACGTCGGTGCCCAGTACCGCATCGCCGGCAAGAGCGGTACGGCCCAGGTGGTCGCCATTCGCCAGAACGAAAAGTACAACTCGGCGGCGCTCAAGGAGCGGCATCGCGACCACGCCCTGTTCGTCGCCTTCGCCCCGGCCGACAATCCGCAGATCGCCGTGGCGGTGATGGTCGAGAACGGCGAGTCGGGCAGCGGCGTGGCCGCCCCGGTGGTGCGTCAGGTGCTCGACGCCTGGCTGCTCGATGAGCAGGGCCATCTCAAGGCCGAGTACGCCAAGCCGACCACCGCCGGGGCCACCGCCGCCGCGACCAAGGTGCAGCCATGAGTCTCGCTCCCAACTTCGATCGCACCATTCCCGAAGGGGACGTGATGAAGCGGCGGGCTACCCTGCTGCAGCGCCTGCACATCGACGGCCCTCTGCTGATCCTGCTGTTGATGCTGGGCGCGACCGGCCTGTTCGTCCTCTATTCCGCCGGTGGGCGCAATCTCGACCTGCTGTTCAAGCAGGCCAGCTCCTTTGGTCTCGGCCTGGTGGCCATGGCCGTCGTCGCCCAGCTCGAACCGCGCTTTATGGCGCGCTGGGTACCCCTGGGCTATGTGGTCGGCGTGGCCTTGCTGGTGGTGGTGGACGTCATGGGCCACAACGCCATGGGCGCGACCCGCTGGATCAATATTCCCGGGGTCATCCGCTTCCAGCCGTCGGAATTCATGAAGCTCTTGATGCCCATGATGATGGCCTGGTACCTGTCCAAGCGCAGTCTGCCGCCGAACTTCAAGCACAGCCTGATCAGCCTGTCGCTGGTGGTGGTGCCCTTCGTGCTGATCCTCGATCAGCCCGACCTCGGTACCGCCATGCTGGTGCTGGCCTCGGGCGGCTTCGTGCTGTTCGTCGGCGGCCTGCAGTGGCGCTGGCTGATCGGCGCGGTGAGCGCCGCGGTGCCCTTGGCGGTGGCCATGTGGTTCTTCGTGCTGCACGACTACCAGAAACGCCGCGTGCTGACCTTCCTCGATCCGGAAATGGATCCGCTGGGCGCCGGCTGGAACATCATCCAGTCCAAGGCCGCCATCGGCTCGGGCGGGGTGTTCGGCAAGGGCTGGCTGCTGGGTACCCAGTCTCATCTGGATTTTTTGCCGGAAAGTCACACGGACTTTATCATTGCCGTCCTCGGCGAAGAGTTCGGCATGGTCGGTGTCTGCCTGCTGCTGGTGCTCTATCTGCTGCTCATCGGTCGCGGCCTGACCATCACCGTGCAGGCCCAGACGTTGTTCGGCAAATTGCTCGCCGGCGGCGTGACCATGACCTTCTTCGTCTATGTCTTCGTCAACATCGGCATGGTCAGCGGCCTCCTGCCCGTGGTGGGTGTCCCGCTGCCATTCATCAGTTATGGCGGCACCTCGGTGGTCACCTTGCTCACCGGGTTCGGAGTTTTGATGTCGATCCACACGCACCGCAAGTGGATCGCCCAGGTTTAACACGCAACAAAGAAGGGTGAGATGCCGACAATGGGATGGATGCGTCGCTGCTTGCAGAGCCTCGGGCTCGCCACGGCGATGGGCGTGACGACCGGTGTCGTCGCGGGTGACTACGACACGGCACCGCTGACGCGCGACTTCATCGCCGAGATGAGTCAGAGCTATGGCTTCGCCCCGGAACAGTTGCAGGCGCTGTTCGGCGAAGTCGAGCGCAAGCAGGCCATCCTCGACGCCATCTCGCGACCGGCCGAGCGGGTCAAGCCCTGGAGCGAATACCGCCCCATCTTCATCACCGATCGGCGCATCGCCCAGGGTGTCGACTTCTGGAAGACCCACGAAGAGGCGCTGGCCCGCGCCGAGCGCGAATACGACGTGCCGGCCCAGTTCATCGTCGCCATCATCGGCGTGGAAACCTTCTACGGCCGCAACACCGGCAACTACCGGGTGCTGGATGCGCTCTCGACCCTGGCCTTCGACTATCCGCCGCGCGCGCCCTTCTTCCGTAGCCAGCTGCGCGAATTCCTGCTGCTCGCCCGCGAACAGCAGGTCGATCCGCTCAGCCTGACCGGTTCCTATGCCGGCGCCATGGGCCTGCCGCAATTCATGCCGGGCAGCTTCCGCGCCTATGCGGTGGACTTCGACGGCGACGGCCACATCAACATCTGGTCCGATCCCACCGACGCCATCGGCAGCGTGGCCAACTACTTCAAGCGCCACGGCTGGTCCGGGCGCGGTCCCACCGCCATTCGCGCCCAGGTCAGCGGCGAGCGGGTGGAGGAGGGCGTGGTGGCCGGCATCGAGCCGGTCAAAAGCGTCGCCGAGTTGCGCGCCCTGGGCTGGAACGCCCAAGACCCTGCCCTGCGTGACGATTTGCGTGTAACCTCGTTCCGCCTCGACGGAGACAAGGGACCGGAGTACTGGATGGGCCTGCCCAATTTCTACGCCATTACCCGATACAACCGCAGCGTCATGTACGCCATGGCGGTGACCGATCTGGCCAATGCCATCGCCGAGCGCCATGCCGCCGAGGGTGCCAAGCCGTGATGCGCCTGACTGCCCTGGCGCGCCTGGCCGGTTGCCTGGGCCTCGGCCTGCTGCTGGTGAGCTGTTCCAGCCAGGCACCCAAGCCGACCAGCAAGGGCGTGGCCGGACCAGGCGGCTACCTGCGTCCGCACCGTGACGGCGCGCCCTGGTGGGACGTGGACGTCAGCCGCATTCCCGACGCCGTGCCCATGCCCTACAACGGGCCGCTGAAGAACAATCCCTACACCGTGCTGGGCAAGACCTATTTCCCGCTGACCGATTCGCGCAACTACCGCGTGACCGGCACCGCGTCCTGGTACGGCACCAAGTTCCATGGTCAGGCCACCGCCAACGGCGAGACCTACGACCTCTATGGCATGACCGCGGCGCACAAGACCCTGCCGCTGCCCAGCTACGTGCGGGTCACCAACCTGGACAACGGCCGCAGCGTGATCCTGCGCGTCAACGACCGCGGGCCCTTCTATTCCGACCGGGTCATCGACCTGTCCTTTGCCGCGGCCAAGAAGCTCGGCTACGCCGAGATCGGCACCGCCCGGGTCAGTGTCGAAGGCATAGATCCGCAGCAGTACTGGGCCCAACGCGGCCAGGCGGTGCCCATGGTGCTGGCCCAGCCGCGCCAGGCGCCGGTGGCCCAGAAGACCACCGAGACCCAGACCTTCGGCGCCATCGAGACCTATACGCCACCGGTCAACCAGCACGCCGAGCCGGTGACGCCCGCGGCCGTCGACGCAAAAAAAAAACGTTTCTGTCCCAGCCGCTGGGCTCTATCTGCAGGTGGCGGCCTTCGCCAATCCGGACGCTGCGGAATTGCTCAAGGACAAGCTCAGCGACCTGACCGGTGCCCCGGTGTTCATCAGTTCGACGGTGCGCAACCAGCAGACCTTGCATCGGGTCCGCCTCGGACCGGTCCAGCCGGCTGAGGTCTCCCAGCTCCAGAACAGCGTACGCGTGGCCCGCCTGGGTCAGGCGTCTCTCGTGCAACCGGATTGAAGCAGGGATGCTTCATGACGCCCAGTCGCCGGCCCCAGCCGTCGTGATCCGCCTCGCGCGGATCGCCGTGGACCGTGCGGTCTGGGTCCGCTGCTCCTGCCATACCCCAACCTTTCAGAGATTCGGATGACAATCGCAAAACTCGCTCGACGCCTGCTCCTCCTAGTAACGATCGCCTGTGTCCCGGCCGTCTGGGCGGCCGAGACAATGGTTCCGGCGGCGCCCCAGCTGGCCGCCAAGGCCTGGATTCTCATGGATGCCAACAGCGGCGCCGTGCTCACCGAATCCAACTCCGACCAGCGCCTGCCGCCGGCCAGCCTGACCAAGCTGATGACCGCCTACATCGCCACCCTGGAAATCAACCGGGGTCGCATCAAGGAATCGGACATGGTCACCGTCAGCGAGCACGCCTGGCGTACCGGCGGTTCGCGGATGTTCATCAAGGTCGGCACCCAGGTGTCGGTCGGTGACCTGCTGCACGGCATCATCATCCAGTCCGGCAACGACGCCAGCGTCGCCCTGGCCGAGCACATCGCCGGCAGCGAAGACGCCTTCGCCGACATGATGAACACCACCGCGCAGAAGCTGGGCATGCAGAACACCCACTTCATGGACGCCACCGGCCTGCCGGATCCGAACCACTATTCCTCGGCCCATGACATGGCCATCCTGGCGCGCGCCATCATCAACGCCGATGCCCAGCACTACGCCATCTACTCCCAGAAGGAATTCTTCTGGAACAACATCAAGCAGCCCAACCGCAACCTGCTGCTGTGGCGCGACAAGACCGTCGACGGCCTGAAGACCGGCCACACCGATGAAGCCGGCTACTGCCTGGTGGCCTCGGCCGTTCGCGATGGCATGCGCCTGGTCGCCGTGGTGTTCGGCACCAACAGCGAACAGGCCCGTGCCGCCGAGACCCAGAAGCTGCTGACCTACGGCTTCCGCTTCTTCGAGACCCAGTCCTTCTACAAGAAGGGCACCGAACTGGCCAAGGCGCCGGTGTGGAAGGGCGACGCCCGTGAGGTCCAGGCCGGTCTGGCCAACGACCTGACCATGACCCTGCCGCGTGGCCAGGCCAAGAAGCTGCATGCCGAGATGGTGCTCAATCCGCAGCTGACCGCTCCCATCGCCCAGGGCCAGGTGATCGGCAAGGTCGAGGTGAAGCTGGATGACAAGGTGGTGCACACCGCCGACCTGGTCGCCTTGCAGCCGGTCGAGGAGGGTGGCCTCTTCCGTCGCCTGTGGGATAGCATTCGCCTGTTCTTCTACGGATTGTTCAACTGATCCGTTGTCCTGGAAAGGCCCGCGCTCGCGGGCCTTTCACCCCCTGCCGACCGCGATCGGCCTGGAAGTCCGCATGACCGAAGACGTACAACCCCCCAAGATCGAATTTCCCTGCCCGCGCTATCCCATCAAGGTGATCGGCGATGCCGGTGCCGATTTCGCCGAGCTGGTGCTCGACATCGTCCAGCGCCACGCGCCGGACCTGGATCGCGGCACCCTGGTGAGCCGTGACAGCCGCAACGGCCGCTTCCTCTCGGTGCAGGTGCTCATCACCGCCACCGGCGTGGACCAGCTGCAGGCCATCCACCAGGACCTGCGCGCCACCGGCCGCGTGCACATGGTGATCTGATGAACGCTCCCGCCCCGGCCAGCCTGGGCGTGCGCCGCTGGGGCCTGCGGCCCTACGCGGCGACCCTGGAGGCCATGCGTCGCTTCACCGACGAGCGCGGCCCGGCCACCCCCGACGAACTCTGGCTGCTGCAGCACCCTGCGGTCTTCACCCAGGGGCAGGCCGGCAAGCCCGAGCACCTGCTCGCCGTGGGCGACATTCCGGTGGTGCAGGTCGATCGCGGCGGCCAGGTCACGTACCATGGACCCGGTCAGCTCATCGCCTATGTGCTGCTGGATGTTCGCCGCAAGGGCCTGGGCGTGCGAGAATTGGTCAGCGCCATGGAAGACAGCCTGATCGCGCTGCTCGCCGATTGGGGTGTGCAGGCCGCGGCCCGGGCCGATGCGCCGGGTGTCTATGTGGATGGCGCCAAGATCGCCTCCCTGGGGCTGCGCATCCGCAATGGGCGTTCCTTCCATGGACTGGCGCTCAACGTTGACATGGATCTGGCGCCCTTCCGCCGGATCAACCCCTGCGGTTATGCCGGCCTGGCCATGACCCAGCTCCGCGATCTGGTGACCGGGCCACTAGCTTTCGACGAGGTCCGCGAGTCTCTGGTGCGTCACCTGAGTCTGCGCCTGGGCTACCCCGAACCGATCACCCTGGAATCGGATTGACATGACCACTACAGTACAAGACAGCGTCCAGACCCTTACCCCGCCCGCCCGCCCCAACAAGGTGGAAGCCGGCGTCAAGCTGCGCGGTGCCGAAAAGGTCGCACGCATCCCGGTAAAGATCATTCCCACCGAGGAGCTGCCGCGCAAGCCGGACTGGATCCGCGTACGCATCCCGGTCACCCCCGAGGTCGAGCGCATCAAGCAGCTGCTGCGCAAGCACAAGCTGCACAGCGTCTGCGAAGAGGCCTCCTGCCCCAACCTGGGCGAGTGCTTCTCCGGCGGCACCGCCACCTTCATGATCATGGGTGACATCTGCACCCGGCGCTGCCCCTTCTGCGACGTCGGCCACGGCCGGCCGAAGCCGCTGGACGTGGACGAGCCGAAGAACCTGGCGGTGGCCATCGCTGACCTGGGCCTCAAGTACGTGGTGATCACCTCGGTGGACCGCGACGACCTGCGCGACGGCGGTGCCCAGCACTTCGTCGACTGCCTGCGCGAGATCCGCAAGCTGACCCCCGGCATTCAGCTGGAGACCCTGGTGCCCGACTACCGCGGCCGCATGGACGTTGCCCTGGCGATCACCGAGCAGGAGCCGCCGGATGTCTTCAACCACAACCTGGAGACCGTCCCGCGCCTGTACAAGGCCGCGCGTCCGGGTTCGGACTTCGAGTGGTCGCTGGACCTGCTGCAGAACTTCAAGAAGCGCGTGCCCCACGTGCCGACCAAGTCCGGCCTGATGCTGGGGCTGGGCGAGACCGACGAGGAAGTCATCGAGGTCATGCAGCGCATGCGCGAGCACGAGATCGACATGCTGACCCTCGGCCAGTACCTGCAGCCCTCGCGCAACCACCTGCCGGTGCAGCGCTTCGTCCACCCGGATACCTTCGCCTGGTATGCCGAGGAGGGCGCCAAGATGGGCTTCAAGAATGTCGCGTCCGGTCCGCTGGTGCGCTCGTCCTACCACGCCGACCAGCAGGCCCACGGCACCAAGATCAACTGATCCTGGCGTCGTCATGGAAAAGGGCAGCCCAGTGGCTGCCCTTTTCCATTGCGGAGATGAACACCTCACCGCTTCTAGCCCCCTCTCCCTTTGGGAGAGGGTCGGGGTGAGGGCGCGCGTTATCAGCCGCGCAGCACACCATCCACCAGTGCCTTAGCTTCTTCCTGGATACGGCCCAGGTGGGCTTCGCCCTCGAAGCTTTCCGCGTAGATCTTGTAGACGTCCTCGGTACCCGAAGGACGGGCGGCGAACCAGCCGTTCTCGGTGACTACCTTGAGGCCACCGATGGCGGCGCCGTTGCCGGGCGCCTCGGTAAGGATGGCGGTGATCGGCTGGCCGGCCAGCTCCTTGGCGGTGACCTGGGCGGCGGACAGCTTGCCGAGACGAGCCTTCTGCTCGCGGTCGGCGGCGGCGTCGATGCGCTGGTAGACCGGGGCGCCGAAGCGTTCGGTCAGCGCCTGGTAGCGCTCGCCCGGGTCCTTGCCGGTCACGGCGGTGATCTCCGCGGCCAGCAGGCCGAGGATGAGGCCGTCCTTGTCGGTGGACCAGGCGCCGCCGGCCTTGCGCAGGAAGGACGCGCCGGCGGACTCCTCGCCACCGAAGCCCAGGCTGCCGTCCAGCAGGCCATCGACGAACCACTTGAAGCCCACCGGCACTTCCACCACCTGGCGGCCAATGCCCTGAGCCACGCGGTCGATCATCGAGGAAGACACCAGGGTCTTGCCGATGCCGGCCTGCTGGCTCCACTGCGGACGATGGGTGAAGAGGTACTCGATGGCCACCGCCAGGTAGTGGTTGGGATTGAGCAGGCCCACCGAGCGGGCGACGATGCCGTGGCGGTCGTGATCGGTGTCGCAGGCGAAGGAGACGTCGAATCTGTCCTTGTTCTCGATCAGGCCGGCCATGGCGTGGGGCGAGCTGCAGTCCATGCGGATCTTGCCGTCCCAGTCCAGGCGCATGAAGCGGAAGGTCTGATCGACACGGGTCGACAGCACCTCCAGCGGCAGGCCATAGCGCTCGGCGATGCGCGGCCAGTAGTGCACACCGGCGCCGCCGAGGGGGTCGACGCCAAAGGTCAGGCCGGAGCCACGGATGGCGTCCAGGTCGATGACCTGGCCCAGCCCGCTGACATAGCGGTCGAGGAAATCGAATCTCTGGGTAGTGGCAGCCTTGAGCGCCTGGCGGTAATCCATCCGCTTGACACCTTCCAGACCGTTCGCCAGCAGGGCATTGGCACGGTCCTGAATCCATTTGGTGACGTTGGTGTCGGCCGGGCCGCCATTGGTGGGGTTGTACTTGAAACCGCCATCGGCCGGCGGGTTGTGCGACGGGGTGATGACGATGCCATCGGCCAGGCCCGAGCTGCGGCCGGCGTTGCATTCGAGGATGGCGTTGGACAGCGCCGGGGTGGGGGTGTAACCCGGTTCGCCGTTGGTCTCGGCGCAGCCAGCGTCGATACGGACGTCCACGCCGTTGGCGGCCAGGACTTCCAGGGCGGAGATGAAGGCCGGCTCGGACAGCGCATGGGTGTCCATGCCCATGAACAGCGGACCGTCGACGCCCTGAGCCTGGCGGTATTCGCAGATGGCCTGGGTGATGGCGAGGATGTGCCACTCGTTGAAGCTGCCCTTGAGCGAGGAACCGCGGTGCCCGGAGGTGCCGAAGGCCACCTGCTGACCCGGATCGCTGGGGTCGGGGCGATCGCTGTAGTAGCGTGCCACCAGGCGCGGCAGATGGGTCAGGGTGTTCTCGTCGGGGAGGCGTCCTGCATTGGGAGCGAGCGTCATGAAAGCGTCCTGTATACGTCGGAAAAGGGCAACGGTCGGGCACGGGGGCCGGGTCTGAAGGCTAACCGCTGTGCGGCGACCGTTCAGCTACGCCCATAGACCGTGACGCCCGCCGAAGGTGCAGCCTACACCGGCTGGGCCAGGCTGCACTGTGATGACGGGCTCAGCCAAGATAGCCCAGGCGCAGCAGATAATGCAGGACGGCGTAGGCACCCAACAGCAGCAACCCCCCAAAGAACAGCCGGCGGAACAACTGCTCGTCGAGTCCCTGACGCACGCGCTGGCCCACCCACATGCCCAGGAGGGCCGGCAGCAGCAGCAGGCTGGAGGCGCCCAGGCGTTCTATGGCCAGCGCGTCCTGCCACCAGAGGCCGATCAGCAGCGCCAGGGAGGCCACGGTGAAGGTCAGGCCCAAGGCCTCGATCAGCCGTTCCTTGTCCAGAGCCAGGCTTTGCAGGTAGGGCACCGCCGGCAGCACGAAGACCCCGGTCATGCCGGTGATCAGACCGGTGACGAAGCCCACCAGGGGCGCGACCTTGCCCTCATGGCGGCCCGGTACGGGCGGCCGCCAGCCGGTCCAGCCGATCAGGCCATAGGCGACCAGCACCGCACCGAGCGCGGCGGCGAGTCCGGCGCTATCGCTCCCGGTCAGCAGCGGGATGCTGAGCAGGGTACCCGGCACCAGTGCCAGTTGCAGCGGCAACAGGCGTTTGACGCTCTGCCAGGGCGCGGGGCCGGCGCAGAATTGCCAGACATTGGTGAGCAGGGACGGGATCAACAGCAGGGCAGCGGCTTCGGCCGGGGTCATCAGCAGCGCCAGCAGACTCATGGCGACGGTGGGCAGGCCCAGGCCGAGCACACCCTTGGTCAGTCCCGCCAGCACGAAGATCAGGATACAGAGCAGCAGGGTCATGGTCGTCTCCTCTGGTGGAGGCGTTACCATGGGCTCCAGGACCCTGGGTGAGAAGCCGGGATTGGCGAAGGCTGCCTAAGGTCCATACAGAGGCTTTGAGGCGATGCGCTACGACCTGCTCGACCTGCGGCTGTTCCTCCATGTCGTGGAAGCGCGCAGCATCACCCTGGGCGCCGAGCGGAGCCACCTGGCGTTGCCCTCGGCCAGTGCCCGCATCAAGGCCCTGGAAGACAGCCTGGGCACGCCGCTCCTGGTTCGTCATGCGCGTGGCGTGCGTCCCACACCGGCCGGCCTGACCCTGGAGCGCCATGCCCGGGCGATCCTGCTGCGGTTGGACGAGATGGCCCAGGATCTTGCCGGCGCGGTGGCCAACAGCCGCACGCGGGTGCGTTTGTTGGCGAATGGCGCCGCGCTGATGGAGCACCTCGATGAGCCCCTGGCGGTTTTCCTCCAGGCGCAGCCCAGGGTGGATGTGGAAGTCGAGGAATTGCCGAGTTCGCGCATCGTACCGGCGCTCCGCGAAGGCCGTGCCGACCTGGGCATCTTCGTCGCGGCACCGGAGGTGGAAGGGCTGCACGTCCGGCCCTTCCGGGTGGACCCCCTGGTGCTGGTCGCAGCACCGGGACGCATACCGCTGGCCGCGGGTGAGGCGATCGAGTTCGCGCGGTTGCTCGAACAGCCCTTCGTCGGTCTGTCGCGTGGCAATGCCTTGCAGCTGCATGTGGAAGCCCAGGCGGCGCAGTGGGGGCGGGAGCTGGCGATCCGTATCCGGGTGCCGAGTCCGGCCCAGGCCTGTGCCCTGGTCGCCCGGGGCCTGGGCGTGGCCATCCTGCCCGCGGCGAGTCTGGTCCAGGCGGAAAAGCGATGGGTACTGGCCAGCCATCCGCTGAGCGATGCCTGGGCGCGTCGGGAGCTGGTGGTGGGCTGTCGGGATTTCGCCGAACTGTCGCCAGCGGCAACGGCCCTGCTGGCGGTGCTGGTGGGAGAGGCGCGCTACGCCTGACGCTCGACGACCCGCCCCTGGCTGAGGTACGGGTCGTCGAAGGCCTCAGCCGCGCAGTTTTTCCAGCAGCTGGTGATTGGGATAGCCGTCGGCGGGCCAGCCCTGGGATTGCTGGTAGGCGCGGATGGCCTTGCGGGTGTTGGCGCCGATGATACCGTCGGCACTGCCCGGGTCCAGCCCCAGGGCAGCCAGGCGCTGCTGCAGTTCGACCCGCTCGCTACGGCTCAACGGCAGGTCATCGGTGGGCCAGCTGCCGGCGATCTGGCCGGCGTCGCGATAGCGCTCCGAGAGCAGCGCCACGCCCAGGGCATAGGAGCTGGAGTTGTTGTACCTGAGGATGGTGCGGAAGTTGTTGAACACCAGGAAGGCCGGACCGCGATGGCCGGCGGGCAGCAGCAGCGAGGCGCTGTCGCTGGGCTGGGCGGCCGGTTGCGGCAGGCCGAGGCCCTGGATGCCCAGGGCGTTCCACTCGGCCAGGCTCTTGCGCACGCCCATGTCGGCCAGGCTGTAGTCGAAGTTGGCCGGGACCTGGACCTCGTAGCCCCAGGGCTTGCCGTCCTGCCAGCCGGAGGCCTTGAGGTAGTTGGCGGTGGAGGCCAGGGCGTCGGCGGTGGAGCCCCAGATGTCGCGGCGACCGTCGCCGTCGAAGTCCACCGCGTACTGGTCGTAGGTGGTGGGAATGAACTGAGTCTGGCCCATGGCGCCGGCCCAGGAGCCGATCATGCGGTCGGCGGTGACGTCGCCGTGCTGCAGGATGCCGAGGGCGGCGATGAGCTGGTCCTGGGCGAAGTCCGGGCGGCGACCTTCATAGGCGAGGGTAGCCAGAGAGCGGATGACGCCCTTGTTGCCCATGTTGTTGCCGTAGTTGCTTTCCATGCCCCAGAAGGCCACCAGGCGCGCGGGCTCGATGCCGTAGCGGGCTTCCAGGGAGGCCAGCAGCCCGGCCTGCTGGATCAGCAGGCTCTTGCCGTTGCGCACTCGCAGGGGCGAGACGGCGGATTCCAGGTACTCCCAGACCGGCTTGGTGAATTCCGGCTGGCTGCGATCGGCGGCGATGACCGCCGGATCGGGTTGCACGCCGGCAAAGGCCTGGTCGAAGGTAGCGGCCGAGATGCCTCGGCCCAGGGCCAGGGTACGAAAGCGACTGCGCCATTGCTCGAAGCTCTCATCCAGTTGCGGCAGGGCCTCGGCCGCCGAGGCGGGGGCATTGGCCGCGGGTGCGGGTTTGGACGAGGCGGGTGAAGAGGGCGCCGCGGTGGGCGTCGTCTGGGTCTGGGCGCAGGCGGCCAGGGCGGCGGTCAGCAGAGTGACCAGGGTTCCGGCGAGGAGGCCGCCGGTCTTGAATCCGCGGGTTTTCCCGAATTGCATCTGTCTCCACCGGACGTCTAGGCAGGAAGGCTCACCTTAGCACGGCCCGGGTCCTGACGTCTGTCAGGCGTCTGAGCGCGGCTTTCAGGCGGCCAGAAAGACCGAAGCCTTCTCGTCTTGCAACGAGAAGGCTTCGCGGCGGTAGCTGCCTTTGCCCTTGGCGGGCTTTTCCTGGCGGGCGCGATAACGGGGATCGCTGACGAGGACCTTGGCCTTGTTGGGGCCGCGGCTGTATTTCTTGGCCATGAGTGCGTGCTCCGAGGGGTGGGGACTCCCCCTTGATGGGGGCACGCCAGTCTATTGCAAGGGCCGGCCATTACAAGCGCCGGCCAGCGCTAGGACCTGGGCAGGGCCAGTCGCTTGCCGGCGAGCGTCAGGGCCAGGCTGGCCAGCGTCAGCCAGACCTCGCCAGGCGCCTGGCCCTTGATCTGTTCGTCGGCGACCTGGGCCTCGCGCAGCAGGGCTTCCAGGCGGCGGGCGCCCTGGCGCTGCAGGGCGCGGCTGACCAGGGGGCGACGCTTGTCCCACACCGGCGGCTTGACCTGGGTGAAGGCGCGCTCCAGGGGCGTACCGCTTTCCTGCAGATGGGCCAGGTTGGCAAGCAGCCGCAGTTCCCGGGCCAGGGCCCAGAGCACCACGGCCGCCTCCACGCCTTCGCCACGCAGGCCTTCGAGAATGCGCAGGGCGTGCTCCGCATCGCCGGCCAGGGCGGCATCCAGCAGGCCGAAGACGTCGTAGCGGGCACTGTCGGCCACTGAGGCACGTACGGTCTCGGCGTCCACCTGGGAGCCTTCGATGAGCAGGCGGAGCTTTTCGATCTCCTGGGCGGCGGCCAGCAGATTGCCTTCCACCCGCTCGGCGATCAGTTCGACCGCTTCGGGGGTGGCGGCCAACCCCAGGCGCGACAGGCGCTGGTTGATCCACTGCGGCAACTGCGCCAGTTCCACCGGCCAGATCTGCACGAACTGCGCCTGCGGGTGCTCCAGCAGGGCCTTGGCCCACTTGGTCTTCTGGGCGGCAGCGTCGAGGCGCGGCAGGCTGATCAGCAACAGGGTGTCCTCGGCTGGGCGGGCGAGGTAGTCGAGCAGGGCGGCGGAGCCCTTGTCGCCGGGCTTGCCGGTGGGCAGGCGCAATTCGAGGATGCGTTTCTGGGCGAACAGCGAGAGGCTGGCGCCGGCCTCGTAGAGACGACCCCAGTCGAAGCCGGCATCGACGTCGAAGACCTCGCGCTCGTCGAAGCCCTGGGCACGGGCCGCGCCGCGGATGGCATCGCTGGCTTCCTGGCAGAGCAGGGGCTCATCGCCGCTGACGGCATAGACGGCGGCCAGCGAGCCCTGGAGCTGCTTGCCCAGCTGATTGGCGTTGAGTTTCATGCTGAACCGGAAGGGCAAACCGGAGCCTTGCGGCTCCGGCTGCAGCGCTTAGCGCGCGGGGGTGGGGATGTCGATCGGCGACTGCTGCGGCGGGGCGGACTCGCGGGCGCGGCGGTCGGCTTCGGCCTTGGCGGCGGCGCGGGCATCGGCGTCACGTTGCAGCTTGTCCAGGCGCTCCGGCGTCAGGGCCTGCAGGCGGGCGGCCAGCTGCTGCACCAGTTCGCGACGCATTTCGCGACGCAGCTGGTCCTTCTGCTGTTCGGAACCGACGATGTTGTTCTGGTCGGTCACGTAGTAGCGCTGGGTTTCCAGATAGTCGCTGACCAGCACCGCCTGGTTCTTGCCGATGATGGTGTAGGGCTGACGGGTGGTCAGCTCGACCTCGGCACTGCGGGCGCCGCTGGTGTAGCTGGCGGTGCGCTCGCTCTGGGCTTCGCCACCCAGATCCAGGGTGTAGGGCGCGCCCGAGGTGATCCGCACATGGGCGTCCTCGAGCATGTCGCGCACGTCCTTGACGGTCTGGCCATAGGCGTCGCGCGCCGTCAGGTTCAGCTCGTTCACGGTCAGGCGGGTTTCGCCGGTGCCACGCAGCTGGAAGCCGCAGGCGGTCAGCAGGGTCGCCAGGCCGACTACCGCAAGGCCGGGGAGAATCCGTTTCTTCATCTGTTGTCTGCTCCGTTCGCGTGTCTTAGTTGGCGACGATGTTGACCAGTTTACCCGGGACCACGACGACCTTGCGGATGGTCAGGCCCTCGGTGAAGCGTGCCACGTTCTCGTTGGCGCGGGCGGCGGCCTCGATGGCCTCGCGGCTGGCATCGGCCGGTACTTCGATCTGGCCGCGCAGCTTGCCGTTCACCTGGATGACGATCTGCAGACTGTCCTGCACCAGGGCGCTTTCGTCCACCTGCGGCCAGCGGGCGTCGATGACCGCATCGCTGTGGCCCAGCTGCTGCCAGAGACCGTGGGCGATGTGCGGGGTGATGGGGGCCAGCAGCAGGGTGACGGCCTCCAGGCCTTCCTGCAGCAGACGGCGATCGGTGTCGCTGTCCTGGGCAGCCTTTTCCAGCACGTTCATCAGGGTCATGACCGCGGCGATGGCGGTGTTGAACTTGTGATGCTGACCGATATCCTGGCTGGCCTGGCGGATGGCCAGGTGGATGGCGCGACGCACCTCCTTCTGGGCCGGCGACAGCTCGCCAAGGGCGTCGGCGCTCGGCAGGCCCTGGGTGACGTGGGCCTGGGCCAGACGCCAGACGCGGCGCAGGAAGCGGCTGGCGCCCTCGACGCCGGAATCGGACCATTCCAGACTCATGTCCGGCGGCGAGGCGAACATCATGAACAGCCGGCAGGTATCGGCACCGTACTGGTCGATCATCGCCTGGGGATCGACGCCGTTGTTCTTCGACTTGGACATCTTCTCGACGCCGCCGATTTCCACCGGCTGGCCGTCGCTCTTCAGGCGCGCGCCGATCACCTTGGCCTTGGCATCGCGCTCCACCTCGACATCGGCCGGGTTGAACCAGTCCTTGCTGCCGTTGGGCAGGGTGCGGTAGTAGGTCTCGGCCACCACCATGCCCTGGGTCAGCAGATTCTCGAAGGGCTCGTCGGAATCGATCAGGCCCTGGTCGCGCATCAGCTTGTGGAAGAAGCGCGAATAAAGCAGGTGCAGGATGGCGTGCTCGATGCCGCCGATGTACTGGTCGACGGGCAGCCAGTAGTTGGCTTCTTCCTTGTCCAGCATGCCGCCGGTGAAGTTCGGCGAGGCATAGCGGGCGAAATACCAGGAGCTTTCGACGAAGGTATCCATGGTGTCGGTTTCACGCCGGGCCGGCTGGCCGTTGCGCGGATCGGCGGTCTCATAGAACTCGGGCATGCGCGCCAGGGGCGAGCCGGCGCCGTCCGGCACCACGTCTTCGGGCAGCACCACCGGCAGCAGGTCGGCCGGCACCGGGATGTCGATGCCATCTTCGCCGTGGATGATCGGGATCGGGCAGCCCCAGTAGCGCTGGCGGCTGATGCCCCAGTCGCGCAGGCGGAACTGGGTGCGCGGCTGACCCAGGCCCTTGGCCTGCAGATCGGCGCCGATGGCGTCGAAGGCGGCGTCGTAGCTCAGGTTGTCGTAGGCGCCGGAATTGATCAGGAAGCCTTCCTTGCTGCCGTACCAGTCCTTCCACTGCACCGGGTCGAACTGGTAGCGCTCGTATTCCGCGGGGCTGTAGTCGTCCGGATTGGCCAGCACGCGGGTGGCCTCGGCGGTATCCACCACCTGGACGATGGGCAACTGGTACTTGTTGGCGAATTCGAAGTCACGCTCGTCGTGACCGGGCACGGCCATGACCGCGCCGTCGCCATAGTGCATCAGCACATAGTTGGCGACCCACACCGGCAGGCGGGCGTTGGTCAGCGGATGGCGGACGAACAGGCCGGTGTCCAGGCCCTTCTTCTCCTGGGTGGCGATGTCGGCTTCGGCGACGCCGCCGCGCTTGCACTCGTCAATGAAGGCTTGCAGCTCGGCATTGCCCTGGGCGGCCTGGGTGGCCAGCGGGTGTTCCGCGGCCACGGCGACATAGGTGGCGCCGAGCAGGGTGTCGGGGCGGGTGGTGAAGACCTTCAGGGTGCCTTCGGCGCCGATGCTGTCCTGGTCATAGGGGAATTGCACCTCCATGCCGCGGGACTTGCCGATCCAGTTGCGCTGCATGGTCTTGACCTGCTCGGGCCAGCCGGGCAGGCCGTCGAGGGAGGTCAGCAACTCTTCCGCATAGTCGGTGATGCGGAAGTAGTACATGGGGATCTCGCGCTTCTCGATCAGCGCACCGCTGCGCCAGCCGCGGCCGTCGATGACCTGCTCGTTGGCCAGTACGGTCTGGTCCACCGGGTCCCAGTTCACCGTGCCGTTCTTGCGGTAGATGATGCCCTTCTCGAACAGCTGGGTGAACAGCCACTGCTCCCAGCGATAGTAGTCGGGCTTGCAGGTGGTGACCTCGCGGGACCAGTCGATCGCCAGGCCCAGGCTCTGCAGCTGGGACTTCATGTAGGCGATGTTCTCGTAGGTCCACTTGGCCGGGGCCACGCCGTTCTTCATGGCGGCGTTTTCGGCGGGCATGCCGAAGGCGTCCCAGCCCATGGGCTGCAGGACGTTCTTGCCCAGCATCCGCTGGTAGCGGGCGATGACGTCGCCGATGGTGTAGTTGCGCACGTGCCCCATGTGCAGCTTGCCGCTGGGGTAGGGGAACATCGACAGGCAGTAGAACTTCTCCTGGCCCGGACGCATGGTGGCCTTGAAGGACAGATTCTGGTCCCAGAAGGACTGGGCGGCGGCTTCTATTTCGCGGGGCTGATAGTGTTCGTGCATGGGCGTGTCGAGGGCTGCAGAGGCGTTTGATCGAGCCGCCAAGCATACATGACCCCCCGAGCGCGGGGAAATGTCCCGGGCTGTCGCTTGTTTCGCACTCCGGGGGAGGCAGGGTTGGAAGGGCCGTACTAGGCTGATCAAACGTCCGTTCAATTACCCGGGAGGATGATCGCCATCATGGGAAAGTTTCGACGCGAGTCCGACAAGCTGCCCGTCGACGTGCGCCTGCAACGGCGCCTGGCGCTGGCGCTGGATGAGGCGGCTACCCAGGAGCGTCTCTATGACAGCGCCGATGGGGAGGTCGAGGTGCAGGGCCTGAGTCCGGCCGAGTACGCCCTGATCAGGCGCTGGCTGGAACGTCACCAGGCGACGGAGGCGGCCATGGCCTGCTGCCTGGGCTGCGGGCGGGTACAGCCGGCGGGATCCTTTTGCAGTCATTGCCAGGGGCGGCAGGTCCTGGTCGAGAGTCCTTCTGCCCGGGTCCGCGCTCCCCTACACTGAGCGCCGCCGCGGCCCGGAGGTCGCCTCGACCGGAGAGACCATGGGTCTGCGCTATTTCTTCAAGCAACTGCTGCTGCCACCGGGCGGCCTGCTGCTGCTCCTGTTGCTAGGGTGGTGGTTGCGTCGTCGCTATCCCCGTTTGGGTCTAGCCTGCTTCCTGGGCGGTCTGCTGGGGCTCTGGGCCAGTACCCTGCCGGTGGTGGTGGAAACCGGCGGTCGCCTGCTGGAGCGCGACGCCGCCCTGCCCGAAGCGCGCTGGGCGACGCTTGCGCAGCAGGTCGATGCCATCGTGGTGCTGGGCGCCGGGCGCGAGGTGGACGATCCGGGCTGGGCCGGCGATGCCGCCAGTCACCTGGCGGTGGAGCGATTGCGCTATGCGGCGCGGCTGGCCAAGGCCAGCGGCCTGCCGGTGCTGATCACCGGAGGCTCGCCCCATGACCGCCCGCTGAGCGAGGCGGCACTGATGACCGAGGTGATGGAGCGTGACCTGGGGGTGCCGGTGCGCTGGCAGGAAGGTGCCAGCCGCACCACCTGGGAGAACGCCACCCTCAGTGCGCCGCTGCTGCGTGAGGCCGGGGTGAAGCGAGTGGTGCTGGTGACCCAGGCCTATCACATGGCCCGTTCGCGTTGGTGCTTCGAACGTCAGGGCTTGCAGGTGGTGGCCGCGCCCATGGGCTTCATCGGTATTCCCAATGCCCGGCCCTTCGGTGGCTGGCTGCCGGAAGCCAAGGCGGTCGAGCAGACCGCCCAGTTGCTCAACGAGGCCGCCGGGCTTTTGCTCTATCCGCTCGCCTATCGCTGACGCGCGCCTAGCTCTGGGTGACCACCAGCGGTGCCTCTTCCGGACGATCCTGCCGACGCAGCAGCAGACCCCACAGCATCACCAGGGCGGAAAAGATCGCCAGCGGCCAGAGGCGGTAGTGCAGATAGGGCGTCAGGCCATTCATGGGCACCACGGTGCCCTGCAGCACGCCGACCTCGAACGCCGGGATCTGCCGGCTGATGCGACCGAAGGGGTCGACCAGGGCGGTGATACCGTCGTTGGTGACCCGCACCAGCCAGCGACCGCTTTCCAGGGCGCGCATCTGCGCCATCTGCAGGTGCTGCTGCGGACCGATGGACTTGCCGAACCAGGTGTCGTTGCTGATGGTGAGCAGCAGCTGACTCTGGGCCGCCATGCTGGCGACGAATTCCGGATAGACCACCTCGTAGCAGATGTAGGGCGCCACGCGATAGCCCTTCACCAGTAGTGGCTCCTGCTGCTCGGGGCCGCGGACGAAGTCGGACATGGGCAGGTCGAAGAAGCCGATCAGGCCGCGCAGGTATTCCTGCAGCGGCACGTATTCGCCGAAGGGCACCAGCTTCTGCTTGTAGTAGGTACCCGAGCCGTTACCGACCGCGGTGATGCTGTTGAAGTAGCGCGAATCGCCGTCGGCGTCGCGTTCCCGGGCGGGCAGGCCGGTCACCAGGGCGCCGCCATGGGCTGCCACCTGGGCGCCTTCGGCGGCGAGGAAGTCACTGACGTATTCGCGCAGCACGGGAATGGCGTTTTCCGGCCAGACCACCAGATCGGCGTCGGTCTGCTCGGCGGTACGGTCGCGATAGAGCGCCAGGGTGGCGCGGGCGTGGTCGGGATTCCACTTGAGTTCCTGGGCGATGTTGCCCTGGACCCCGGCGATTTTGAGCGGCGCGCCGGCCGGTTGCGTCCATACCTGGCCCTGGAAGACATCGCCGGCCACCCAGGGCAGGGCCACCAACACCAGGGCCGCGATCAAGGCCACCGGTCGCAGGATCAGCCGCGGGGCGTTGACCAGTAGCGCCGCGGTAAAGGCCAGCACGGCCGAGATCAGCCAGACGCCGCCCAGGGGCGCCAGCCCCTGCAGGGGACCGCTGAGCTGGCTATAGCCCAGCAGCAGCCAGGGAAAGCCGGTCAGCGCCCAGCTGCGAAACAGCTCCAGGGCGAACCACAGGCCGGCGAAGGTGAGGGCGTCGCCCAGGGGTGCCTGGTTGCGTCTCAGGCACAGCGCCCACAGGCCGGCGGGCAGGGCGAAGAACAGCGCGATGCCTGCGCAGAAGCCCACGGTGAGAAAGAGCGCCAGGGGCACCGGCGCGGCCCCGTAGGTGTGGATGCTGACGTAGATCCAGCTGGTGCCGGCGAGAAAGGCGCCGAAGCCGTAGCACCAGCCGCGCAGCAGGGCGCGCCAGGCACCGAGCCCCTTGAGGCCCAGGTAGAAGAGACCGGCGGACAGCAGTGCCAGCGGCCAGATGTTGAAAGGGGCCAACGCCAGGGGCGTGAGGGCGCCAGCGAAGAGCGCCAGAAGGTTGCCCTTCCAGCCGGGTTGAGAGATCCAGCGCATCGAAAATCCTTGGTCCGATCGAGGCTGCGCAAGCTTACTCGCCAGCGCGAGTCAGTGCCAAAGGCGCTTGAGGGAGAGCGAGCCAGGTCGCAGTTGGGGAGGGGATGGTAACGGCTATCGCGGCCATGGCGATCCGTCGGTTGGGCTAGGACGACTCTATCGTCGAAGCCCAACAGTCGTGCAGTCGAGGCAAGGCCTGTTGGGCTTCGCTGCGCTCAACCCAACCTACGGCGGTCCGTAGGAGGGCGTGCGATGGGCATTGCCTGGGCCGTGCTAGCGGTTGACCGGGGTCACGCGCAGCAGGTGGATGCGGCGGCCGTCGGCGTTGAGCACGCGGAAGCGGAAATCGTCGATCACCGTTTCCTCATTGCGCTTGGGCAGGTGGCCCAGGCGATTCATCACCAGGCCGCCGGCCGTGTCGGCCTCGGTGTCGGCGAAGCGGGTTTCCAGAATTTCGTTGAGCGTCTCGATGGGGGTGAGCGCCTTGACCACGAAGTCGCCATTGGGCAGCGACTTGATGAAGCTCTCTTCCTCCACGTCGTGCTCGTCCTCGATCTCGCCGACGATCTGCTCCAGCACGTCCTCGATGGTCACCAGGCCGGCGACGCCGCCGTATTCGTCCACCACGATGGCCATGTGGCTGTGGGTGGAACGGAATTCGCGCAGGAGTACGTTGAGCCGCTTGGACTCGGGTACGAAGGTGGCCGGGCGCAGCGCCGTCTTGAAGTCGAAGACCCGTGCAGGGTCCAGCAGCAGCGGCAGCAGGTCCTTGGCCAGCAGCAGGCCGAGCACGTCGTCGGGGCCATCGCCGATCACCGGATAGCGCGAGTGGGCCGCCTCGATCACCGCCGGCAGGAATTCGGCTGGGGTCTGCTGGGCGCGAATGCTGATGATCTGCGAGCGCGGCACCATGATGTCGCGCACCTGCAGATCGGCCACCGAGATGGCGCCTTCGACGATGGACAGCACCTCGCTGTCGAGCACCTTGTTCTCGTGGGCTTCGCGCAGCAGTTCCAGCAGTTCCTGGCGGCTCTTGGGTTCATGGGCAAAGGCCTGGACGATGCGTTCCAGCCAGGAACGATGCCCAGTGCCTGATCGATCTTCGTTCATGTGTGTGTCATTCACCGTAGGGATCGGGGTAGCCCAGTTCAGCGAGCAATTGGCGTTCCAGGTCTTCCATCTCCTCGGCTTCGTCATCTTCCAGATGATCGTAGCCGAGCAGGTGCAGGCAGCCGTGGATGACCAGGTGCGCCCAGTGCGCCTTGGCGGGCTTGCCTTGCTCGGCGGCCTCGCGGGCCACCACGGGGGCGCAGATCACCAGGTCGCCGAGCAGGGGGATATCGAGGAATTCGTCCGGCACGTCGGCCGGAAAGGACAGCACGTTGGTGGCGTAGTCCTTGTGTCGCCAGGTGCGATTCAGCTCGCGGCCTTCGTCTTCGTCCACCAGGCGGATGGTGAGTTCCGAGTCGCCCTGGCGGGCGCGCAGGGCCAGTTCACACCAGCGGCGTAAGTCCGGCTCCTCGGGGAGGTCGGCCGCCTCGCTGGCGACCTGGACGTCCAGTTCAATCGCCATGGCGATCCTCTCCAGGCGCGCGCGGCTGGTCCTGCAGCGCCTCGAAGCGGTCGTAGGCCTCGACGATGCGCTGCACCAGCGGATGGCGCACCACGTCCTTGGACTCGAAGTGGGTGAAGCCGATGCCGGGCACGTCGCGCAGGACCTCGATGACGTGCTTGAGGCCCGACTTGGTGCCGCGCGGCAGGTCGACCTGGGTGACGTCACCGGTGATCACCGCGGTGGAACCGAAACCGATGCGGGTCAGGAACATCTTCATCTGCTCGAGGGTGGTGTTCTGACTCTCGTCGAGAATGATGAAGCTATTGTTGAGGGTGCGGCCACGCATGTAGGCCAGCGGCGCGACCTCGATGACCTGGCGCTCGATGAGCTTGGCCACCTGCTCGAAGCCGAGCATCTCGTAGAGGGCGTCGTACAGCGGTCGCAGATAGGGGTCGATCTTCTGTGCCAGGTCGCCGGGCAGGAAGCCCAGCTTCTCGCCGGCTTCCACCGCTGGGCGCACCAGCAGGATGCGGCGGATCTGCTCGCGCTCCAGGGCGTCCACGGCGCAGGCCACGGCCAGGTAGGTCTTGCCGGTACCGGCCGGACCTATGCCGAAGTTGATGTCGTGATCGAGGATCGACTTGACGTAGCGCTGCTGATTGGCGCCGCGCGGGCGGATCATGCCCTTCTTGGTGCGCAGGGCGACGCTGGTGTCGCCACCGCTGCGGTGCTCTTCCTGCAGGGCTTCCAGACCGGATTCCTGCAGATAGAGGTGCACCAGTTCCGGTGCTACCGCCGTGCCGCTGGCGGTCTCGCGATAGAGGCGCTGCAGGAGATTCTGCGCTGCGCGGGTGCGCTCGGGCTCGCCGACCAGTTCGAACTGGTTGCCGCGATTGCGGATCTCGATGCCGAGACGGCGTTCGATCTGGCGCAGATTTTCATCGAGCTGGCCGCACAGGTTGGCGAAACGGTCGGCATCGAAGGGTTCGAGGGTGAAGTGCTGGAGCGTCTGGGGGGTATTCAAGGTGTGCTGGGAAACCCTTTGGATTGGCTTTACGAAAACTTGACGTAGCGTGAGAGTAACCTGGGTCGCGCCCTTGGCAAAGGGCGCGTGTGACCATCCATCAGGCCAGCGCGACGGCGACGGGCGGGCGCGCACCGCTGGCGACGGGGGCCAGCAGGGTGCCGCGCAGGGAGTGCGGCAGGGCTTCGTCGATGTGCACCTGGACGAACTGACCGATCAGGCTGGCGTCGCTGCAACGGAAGTTGACGATGCGGTTGTTCTCGGTGCGACCCTGCAGCATGCCGGGATCGCGCTTGGAGAAGTCGCTGACCAGGATGGTCTGGACGCTGCCGGCCATGCGCCGGCTGATCTCGAAGCCCTGCTGGTGGATGCGCGTCTGCAGGATCTGCAGGCGCTGCTTCTTGACCTCGTCCGGGGTGTCGTCGACCAGGTCCGCCGCCGGGGTGCCGGGACGGGCGCTGTAGATGAAGGAGAAGGAGAAGTCGAAACCGACGTCCTCGATCAGCTTCATGGTCTGTTCAAAGTCCTTCTCGGTCTCGCCGGGGAAGCCGACGATGAAGTCCGAGCTGATGCAGATGTCGGGTACCGCCGCCTTGAGCCGGCGGATGCGCGACTTGTATTCCAGCGCCGTGTGGTTGCGCTTCATGGCCGCCAGGATGCGATCCGAACCGGCCTGCACCGGCAGGTGGACGAATTTCACCAGCTCCGGGATCTCGGCGTGGGCCTGGATCAGGGCGTCGGAGAATTCCAGCGGGTGCGAGGTGGTGTAGCGGATGCGGTCGATGCCGTCCACCGCTGCCACCACATAGAGCAGCTCGGCGAAGTCGGCGATGCGGCCGTCGCCGGTGGCGCCGCGATAGCCATTAACGTTCTGGCCCAGCAGGGTCACCTCGCGCACGCCGTGCTCGGCGAGGTGGATGATCTCGGCGAGGACGTCGTCCAGCGGCCGGCTGACCTCTTCGCCACGGGTATAGGGCACCACGCAGAAGGTGCAGTACTTGCTGCAGCCTTCCATGATGGAGACGAAGGCGCTGGGTCCGTCGATGCGCGGCTCGGGCAGGCGGTCGAACTTCTCGATCTCGGGGAAGGAGATGTCCACCTGGGGCGCCCGGGTGGTGCGCGCGGCGTCGATCATCTCCGGCAGGCGATGCAGGGTCTGGGGCCCGAAGACCACGTCGACATAGGGGGCGCGGTCACGGATGGCAGCGCCTTCCTGGCTGGCCACGCAGCCGCCGACGCCGATCACCAGGTCGGGATTTTCCAGCTTGAGTTCGCGCCAGCGACCGAGTTGGGAAAACACCTTTTCCTGCGCCTTCTCGCGGATCGAGCAGGTGTTGAGCAGGATGACGTCGGCCTCGGCCGGATTCTGGGTGACTTCCAGCGGCTCCCGTTCGCCGAGCAGGTCGACCATGCGCGACGAATCGTATTCGTTCATCTGGCAGCCATGGGTTTCGATATAGAGCTTCTTGGACATGCGCGGCAGGGAGTCGGTGGCGAGTGGACCGCGCATTATAGTGATGGCCTTCCGCACGGGGAAGAGCCGCCCGGAAGGCGGTCGGCCTAGGCCTGGGCAGCGCCCTCCGGCAGCCGGGCGATGACCTTGATCTCGAAGCGAAAGCCGGCCAGCCAGGTGGCGCCGACCGCGGTCACCGTCGGGTAGGGCGCCGTGCCCCAGTGCTCCAGCAGTACCGGCCAGATCCGCTCGAAGCTGGCTTCGGCATCGACCATGAACAGGGTGACGTCCACCACGTCGGCAAAGGTGGCGCCGGCCGCGGCGAGGACGGCGTCGAGATTGGCGAAGGCCAGGCGGACCTGATCCTCCAGCTCCGGCTCGGGTGAGCCATCGGCGCGGCTGCCGACCTGGCCCGAGACGAAGAGAAGGCCGTTGGAACGGATGGCTGGCGAATAGCGGTGCTGTTCGTAGAGGGCGTGGCGCTGGGCGGGAAAGACGACGTCGCGGGTCATGCTGGGGCTCCGGTAGGGATAGCTGGAGCCACCTTAGGCGCCGCTCGCCAGGGGATAAACCCGGCCAGGCGGTCAGCATTGTTTGTACAATCCAAACAATCCCCTGTTCAGGAATCGGCATGGATCTGTTCGCCGCGATGCAGACCTTCGTGCGGGTGGTGGAAGCCGGCAGCTTCACCCGCGCGGCCGAGACCCTCGGCAGCAGCCGCACCCGCGTCACCCAGCAGGTGCAGCAGCTGGAGGCGCACCTGCAGGTGCGCCTGCTCAATCGCACCACCCGGCAGGTGCAGGTCACCGCCGACGGCGCGGCCTATTACGACCGCTGCCTGGGCGTGCTGGCAGCGGTGGACGATGCCGAAACGGGGCTTTCGGTCGCCACCCGCACGCCCCGTGGCCGCCTGCGAGTGGACGTGCCCAGCCCGCTGGCGCGGTTGATCCTGATCCCGGCTCTGCCGGACTTCTTCGAGCGCTATCCGGATATCCAGCTCGAGCTGGGCGTCAGCGATCGCCAGGTGGATCTGATCGGTGACAACGTCGATTGCGTGATCCGCGGCGGGCGCATCCGCGAGCAGTACCTGGTGGCCCGGCCGCTAGGGGCGCTGCAACTGGGCTGCTATGCCGCACCGGCCTATCTCGCCGCCCAGGGTGTGCCGGTTCATCCCGCCGAGCTGGCCGAGACGCCGCACCGGGTGGTGCGGTTTCTCTGGGGTAGGGGCAAGGGCTTTCCCTATGCCCTGCAGCGCGGCGCCGAGCGCCTGGAGCTGCAGGGCCGCCACAGTCTGGAGGTGGACGACGGCAATGCCTGTCTGGCGGCGGGGCAGGCCGGACTGGGGGTGGTCTGCCTGCCGCACTACCTGGCAGCGGAAGCGGTCGATCGTGGCGAACTGGTCAGGCTGTTCGCGGACTGGCAGGTGGCACCCCTGCCGCTGTATCTGGCCTTCGCACCCAATCGTCATGTCAGCGCCAAGTTGCGGGTCTTCATCGACTGGGTGACAGCCGTGGTGGCCGAGCGGGCCTGGTTGGAAACCCCTGGCGAACGCTGACGGCTGCCGGGGCCGGCGTGCTATGCTCGCTACCCCCTTTTTCCTCGGCGAAACCCGCGTCCACCATGAGCTCATCCCCCAGCAAGCCGGCCATCTACAAGGTCATCTTCGTCAACCAGGGTCAGGTCTTCGAGATCTATGCCAAGCAGATCTTCCAGAGCGATCTCTGGGGCTTCCTGGAAATCGAGGAACTGGTGTTCGGCGAGCGCACCCAGGTAGTGGTGGATCCGAGCGAGGAAAAGCTCAAGGCGCAATTCGAAGGCGTGGTGCGCAGCTTCGTGCCCATGCACTCGATCATCCGCATCGACGAGGTGGAGCGCCTGGGGCAGCCCAAGATCAGCGAAGCCAAGGGTGGCACCAATGTCATGCCGTTTCCGATGCCAATGCCCGACAAGCCCTGAGAACCTGGCCAAAGTCTGCTGCGCGTCGGCCAAACGGCGTTGAAAATGGCTTCGGAATGCTCATTTACGACTTGTAAACTCCGCTTCCTAAGCCATTTTCGCCTTGTTTGTCTCTAGCTCGCGAGACTTTGAACAGGCTCTGCCGGGCTCGCCGTCAGTTCTGCGGCGGCTGGAAGGGATTGAGATTGCCTGCGGTCTGCATGTCCTGCAGATAGTCGCGGAAGATCTGCCCCAGCACCTGGGTAGCCATCTCCAGTTCGTCACGGCGCATCTGGGCGCTGACCAGGTCGGCGGTGTCCATGGCTTCGTCGTTGCCATTGATGGCGGCCATCTTCAGCACGATGTAGGCCTGGATGTTGTTGGGCGGTACGCCCTCGCCACGAAAGAACATGTTGCCGAGGCGATTCTGCGCATCGGCATTACCCTTGAGCGAGGCCTGCTCGAACCACTGACGCGCCTGGTTCAGGTCCTTGGGCGTCTGCTTGCCTTCGTAGTAGAAGTCACCGAGTTCGTACTGCGCCTGGGAATCGCCGTCGTGGGCGATCTGCTGGCAGCGGGCGATCGCCTGCGCCAGGGCTTCGTTGGCCAGATTCAGGTTGCAACGGCTGGTGCTGGGGACGAGCAGCGAATTGCCTCCGGCCAGGGCGGCCAGGGGCATCAGGATCAGGGCTGCGCACAGGGTACGACCAGCGCGGTGCATGAAGCGCCTCCACGAGCGAGGCAGGTTCGGAGAACCCGGTCGGCGAAACGCGCCGACATCTCATTATGGGTCAAGCCGACGCACGCTTTCAAAACCTTTACGCGCAACGGCGGAACTTTTTTACCCGTGACGCCGGCCACTCAACTAGTGTGTGAGGCCGGCGGGGCAGAGAGGTTCCACAGGCGAGACGAACGACACCTGTCAGACGGGTGCTAGTCCTTAAAGGTGGCGAAGGCGCGCTCGGCGGCGTCTAGGGTGATGCGCAATTCCTCTTCGCCATGGGCGATGGAGGTGAAGCCGGCCTCGAAGGCACTGGGCGCCAGATAGACGCCACCGTCCAGCATCAGGTGGAAGAAGCGCTTGAATCTCTCGCTGTCGCTGGCCATGACGTCGCTGAAGGTGACGATGTCTTCGGCGCCGCTGAAGTAGAGACCGAACATGCCGCCTGCCTGGGTGGTGACGAAGGGCACACCGGCGGCATCGGCGCGGTCCTGCAAGCCTTGCAGCATTCGCGTGGTGTAGTCGGTTAGCTCGGCGTGGAAGCCGGGACGGCGGATCAGTTGCAGGGTGGTAAGGCCGGCGGCCATGGCCAGCGGATTGCCCGACAGGGTGCCGGCCTGGTAGACCGGGCCGAGCGGGGCGATCTTCTCCATGATCTCGCGCTTGCCGCCAAAGCAGCCGACCGGCATGCCGCCGCCGACGATCTTGCCGAAGGTGGTGAGGTCCGGGCGGATGCCGTAGTGCGCCTGGGCACCGCCCAGGGCGACGCGGAAGCCGGTCATGACCTCGTCGAAGATCAGCACCACGCCATAGCGATCGCAGAGGCTGCGCAGCCCTTCCAGAAAGCCCGGCGCCGGCGGTACGCAATTCATGTTGCCGGCCACCGGCTCGACGATGATGCAGGCGATCTGGTCGCCGACCTTGGCCAGGGTTTCTTCCACCTCGCCCAGGTCGTTGTAGGCCAGGGTCAGGGTGTGCTGGGCGAAGGCCGCCGGCACGCCGGGAGAGCTGGGCACGCCCAGGGTCAGGGCGCCGGAACCGGCCTTGACCAGCAGGCTGTCGGAGTGGCCGTGGTAGCAGCCCTCGAATTTGATGATGGTGTCGCGCCCGGTGTAGCCGCGCGCCAGGCGGATGGCGCTCATGGTGGCCTCGGTGCCCGAGCTGACCATGCGCACCATTTCCATGGACGGCACGATCTCGCAGATGAGATCGGCCATGGTGGTTTCCAGGGCGGTCGGGGCGCCGTAGGAGAGGCCGTGTTCCAGCTGACGACGCACGGCGTCGAGCACGTCGGGATGGCTGTGGCCGAGGATCATCGGTCCCCAGGAACCGACGTAGTCGACATAGCGCTTGTCATCCTCGTCGACGATGTAGGCGCCCTGGGCGTGCTTGAAGAACAGCGGCGTGCCGCCGACGCTCTTGAAGGCGCGGACCGGCGAGTTGACGCCGCCGGGGATGTGGCGCTGGGCCTGGTCGAAGAGTTGCGCGGAGCGGGACATAGGGGTCTCCTTGAAGGGGATCAGGCCGTGAATAGCCGGGCGAAGGCGCGCGCGCGGCGCTCCACCTCGCCCGCGCTGGCGGCGGAAAACAAGCTGTGGACGACGGCGATCAGGTCGACGCCGTGGGCGAGCAGATGTGGGGCATTGTCCAGGGTGACACCGCCGATGGCGCAGACGGGCAGAGCGAAACGACTGCGGGCTTGGTCGAGCAATTCCAGGGGCGCTGGCGGGGCATCCGGCTTGGTGCTGGAGGCGAAGAAGCGACCGAAGGCCAGGTAGCTGACGCCAGCCTGGGCCGCGGCCTCGGCCAGTTCCAGGCTGGCGTGGCAGGTGCCGCCGAGTAGCGCGTCCGGCCCCAGTTCGGCGCGGGCCGCGACCAGGGAGCCGTCTTCCTGGCCCAGGTGCAGGCCGACGCCCAGCTGGCGAGCCAGGGCGAGGTCGTCATTGATGATCAGCTGGGCGCCATGCTGGCGGCAGAGCTCGGCCAGGGCAGCGGCTTCGTCCTGGCGGCGGCTGGCGTCGCCCGACTTGTCGCGGTACTGCACCAGCCGGGCGCCGCCTTGCAGCGCGGCTTCGACATAGGGCAGCAGGCGACCCTCGGCGAGCAGGGCGCTGTCGGTGATGGCATAGAGGCCGCGCAGGGGGCTCATGAGCAGAAGTCCAGCGGCAGGCGGCGCGGTACGTACTGACCGCGACCGGGGCGCTCGGCGTCCCTCAGGGTGCGCCAGGTGTAGTCCAGGGCGCTGCGCACCGCGCTGGGCAGGGCTTCGCCGAGGGCCAGGCGCCCGGCCAGGGTGCTGGCCAGGGTGCAGCCGGAGCCGTGGTAGCTGCCGGGCAGGCGTTGGCAGACGTGGGTCACGCAGCCACCGGCGCGGTCATAGAGACGGTTGTGCACCTCGTGTTCCTCGCCATGGCCGCCGGTGATCAGCAGGTGGGCGCAGAAAGGCAGCAGGCGCTCGGCGCACTGCTCCGGGGTGCCTTCGGGCAACTCGGCGAGGATGCGCGCCTCGGGCAGATTGGGGGTGGCGATGGTGGCGCGCGGCAGCAGCCGTTCGCGGATGGCGTAGCCGACCTCGTCCTTGCCCAGGGCGCCGCCGCCACCGGCGCGCAGCACCGGATCGCAGACCAGGGGTACGCCCGGCAGGGCCTCCATGATCTCCAGCACCGTCTCGACCATCTCCACCGAACCGAGCATGCCCAGCTTGACCGCCGCCACCGGCAGGTCGGCGATGATCGCCCGGGCCTGGGCCAGTACCCACTCGCGATCCAGCACCCGGAAGTCGCGCACGTCGACGGTGTCCTGCACGGTCAGGGCAGTGACCGCCGGGGCGGCATGGCAGCCCTGGGCGAGCAGGGCTTCGATGTCGGCCTGCAGGCCGGCGCCGCCACTCGGATCGTGGCCGGACAGGCAGAGGACGACAGGACGTTGGGGTTCGAGGGTCATGGGCGTCAGCCTAGCAAAGGAAAAAGGGGCGCAGCGGCCGGGTGCCGCAGGGAGTGGCACCCTACAACGACCTCGCGCCCTGCGCCACCCGTTGACATGGGACCTGGATCGGGACGAAGGAACTCCGCTGCCGGTTGGGTAGCCGATATACTGCACCTTTGCTCGGGTAAGGCGGTTCTATGGCGTTGTGGCGGTTGTTGCGTGATTTCTTCCTGCGCCAACGGCGTGCCTACGGGACTGCCATCCTCTGCCTGCTGGGCGTCGGCCTGCTCAACCTGACGCTGCCCTGGTGGATCGGCAAGGCCATCGACGCCCTGCGCGCCGGCGAGCTGGATCAGACCGGCCTGCTCTGGCGCGTCGCCCTGATCGTGGCGGTCGGCTGTGGCCTCTATGTGCTCCGCTATCAGTGGCGGGTGCGGTTGTTCGGTACCTCCTACCAGGTCGGGGTGGAGTTGCGCGACGCCTTCTTCGCCAAGCTGGCGCGGCTGGACCCCGGCTTCTTCCAGTCCAGTCGCACCGGTGACCTGCTGGCCCGCGCGACCCAGGACATCGACGCCGTGGAGACCGCCGCCGGCGAAGGGGTGCTGGCCAGTTTCGACGGCATGCTGACCCTGCTGCTGGTACTGCTGGCCATGTTCATCGGCATCGACGCGCCCCTGGCCGCCCTGGCGCTGTTGCCCTTTCCCTTCATGGCCTGGGGCTTCTATCGGGTGGCGCGGCGGGTGCAGCAGCGCTTCGGCCTGGCGCTGGCCGGCTTTTCCGCCCTCAACGACCGTACCCAGGAAGCCTTGAGCGGCCTGCGCATGCTGCGCCAGCACGCCCTGATCGAAGCCGAGCTGGACGACTTCGACGCCCGCGCCCGCAGCGTGGCCAAGGCCGACTACCAGGTGCAGCGCACCGAGGCGCGCTACGAGCCGATCATCTTCGTCGCCCTGAGTCTCGCCACCCTGCTGACCCTGGTCATGGGCAGCTGGCGCTATCTCGACGGCCATATCACCCTCGGCCAGCTGACCAGCTTCAGCCTCTATCTGGTGCAACTGATCTGGCCGATGTTCGCCATCGGCTGGTGCTTCAACCTGCTGCAGCGCGGCGAAGCGGGTGCCCGTCGGCTGGAGGAGGTGTTCGCCGTCACCGAGCGCATCCGTGACGAAGGCACCCAGACGCCGCCGGACCAGGCGGATCTGTCGGTCTATATCCCGGCCTTCACCTATCCCCAGGCACGCCAGCCGGCCTTGCAGGACGTGGTCATCGACCTGCCCGCGGGCGATACGCTGGGCATCGTCGGTGCCACCGGCAGCGGCAAGAGCACCCTGCTGCGCCTGCTGCTGCGCCAGTTTCCGCTGGAGCAGGGCTGCATTCGCCTGGGTGGGGTGCCGCTGGAGGACTACCGGCTGGGCGACCTGCGCGCCCAGTTCGCCTATGTGCCCCAGGATCCCTTCCTGTTCGCCCGTACCCTGGGCGAAAACGTCGCCCTCAGTCGCCCCGACGCCACCGCCGGAGAGATCCGCGAAGCCCTCGACGCCGCCGCCTTCGGCACCGACCTGGCGGCCCTGCCGCACGGGCTGGATACGCCAGTGGGCGAGCGCGGCCTGACCCTCTCCGGCGGCCAGCGCCAGCGGGTGGCCCTGGCGCGGGCGCTGCTCTCTCCGGCGCCCATCCTGCTGCTGGACGACACCCTCTCGGCGGTGGATACCGCCACCGAAGCCCGCCTGCTCAAGACGCTGGCCAGGCTGCAGGGGCGTACCACCCTGATCGTCAGCCACCGGCTCTCGGCCGTGCAGCACGCCGACGAGATCATCGTGCTCGACCAGGGCAGCCTGGTGGAGCGGGGCCGCCATGGCGAGCTGCTCGCCGCCGGTGGTCTCTATGCCCGACTCTGGAATCTGCAGCAGGCGGAGGAGGCCGGCCAATGACCAAGACCCGCGTGCTTTCCCTGCTGCTCAAGCCGGTGCTGGCCAATCCGCGCAAATTGGCCGGGACCCTGGCGATCCTGGTCGTGGCGACCCTGTTCGACGTATTGGGGCCCTGGCTGACCAAGCACTATCTGGACAACTACCTGGTGCCCCACGACCTGCGCCTCTGGCCGCTGGTGGGCCTGGTCGCCGCCTATGTGGTCTCCCAGGGTCTGGCCGCCTATGGCCGTTACCTGCAATCGCTACGCTTCGCCGAGATCGCCATGGACGTGGTGCTCCTGCAGCGCCGGCGATTGTTCCGTCATGTGCTGAGCCTGCCGCAGAGCTTCCATGATCGCACCGCCACCGGCGAACTGGTGGCGCGGGTCACCAACGACACCGATGCCCTGCGTGAACTCTATGTGGCCTTTCTCGGCAACATGGTCGGCAACATCGTGCTGCTGATCGGCATCCTGGTGGCCATGGCGCTGCTCGACGTACGGCTGATGGCCATCGCCGTGCTGCTGATCCCGGCCGCGGTGCTGATCGTCTGGGCCTATCAGCGATACAGCGGGGCGGCGGCCATGGAGGTGCGGATGCTGCGCGCCGAGCAGAGCGCCCGGCTGGGCGAGGCCATCGGCGGCATGGGTCTGTTGCAGGCCTTCAACCAGACCGAGCGCTTCCGCCAGGATTTCCAGCGCCTCAACCAGGCCCAGTACGGTGCCCGCATGCGCACCATCCGCGTCTCCGGCCTGCTGCTGCGCTCGGCGCTGGACCTGGTCAGCGTGGCGGTGCTGGCGGTGCTGCTGCTGGTCTACGGTATGGGGCATCTGCAGGGCGGCGCCGAGATCGGCGTGCTCTATGCCTTCGTCACCTACCTAGGGCGGGTGACCGAGCCGCTGATGGACATCACCCAGAGATTCAACCTGTTCCAGCAGGCCACGGTGGCCGGCACCCGGCTGCTGCACCTGCTGGAAGAGAAGCCGGCATTGAGTGGCGAAGATGACCGCCCCATCGCGACCGCGCACTTCCACCTCGACGCGGTGCGCTTCCGCCATGCCGGCGCGGGTCACGACACCTTGCACGGCATCGACCTGGACATCGCTCCGGGCACCTTTCTCGGTATCGTCGGCCCCACCGGCAGCGGCAAGTCGACGCTGCTCGACCTGCTCGCCGGACTGCAACCGGTCACCGGCGGCCACCTCTGCCTGGACGGTCGCGAACTGGGCACGCTGACTCCGGAAGTGCTGGGCGCCGCTTTGGCCAGCGTGCCCCAGGAGCCCTTCATCCGTTCCAGCAGTCTCAGGGACAACCTGCTGCTGGGCAGCCAGGTATCGGATGCGCGGCTGCGCGAGGCCCTGGCTGCCGCCCATATGGACGACTTGGTGGCGCGGTTGCCGGAAGGCCTGGATACCCTGCTGGGTGAGCGCGGCTTCACCCTGTCCACCGGCGAGCGGCAACTGCTGGCGCTGGCCCGGGCGCTGTTGCGCGAACCCAAGGTGCTCTTGCTCGACGAGGCCACCGCCAGCATCGACAGCGCCACCGAGGCGCGGCTCCAGGGGGCGCTGGACGAATTGCGTGGCCAGGTCACCCTGATCGTGGTGGCGCACCGGCTGTCCACCATCCGCCATGCCGATCGCATCCTGGTGCTGCGCGACGGCCGCAAGGTGGAGGAGGGTAGTCACGAATCGCTGCTGCAGCGGCCCGACGGCCACTATCGCCGGCTGTGGGAGCAGCATGCCCCGGGTGACAAACCCCTATGAGCCGTCACAGCCGTTGTCACCCAGGGGTGTTAGGGTGTCAGCTATAGCCAGCGCCCCAACAAGGAAACCTGCATGACCTCCGTATCCGAGGATTTCACCGTCGTCGCCACCGCCAGCGAGGCGGTCGACCGGCTCGCGGCGCTGCACCAGGAGGCCACCCAGGCCCTGGATGCGGCGCTCAAGCGCTATCTCAAGGATCGCGTCGAACCCAGCGCCGCCGAGCGCCAGCTGTTCCGCTATCCCGAGATCCGCATCCGCTATCGCGCGCCCGGCGTGCCGCCGGCCACCACCCGCGCCTACGCCAAGATCCAGCTGCCCGGCACCTATGTGGCCACCGTGACCCATCCGGCGGCCTTTCGCGGCTATCTGCTGGAGCAGCTCGAGCCGCTGATGCGCGACTACGACGTCCAGGTCGAGGTCGGTCGCAGTCGCCAGGACATCCCCTACCCCTATGTGGTGGAGCAGGGCGACGAACTGGCCGGTAGCGGCGTGACCGCCGCCGAGCTGGCGCGGGTCTTTCCCAGCACCGATCTCTCCGCCGCCCACGACGACATCGCCGACGGCCACTACGACTGGGAGCGCATCGATCCGCTGCCGCTGGCCCTGTTCGATGCCGCCCGTACCGACTTCTCGCTGAGACGCATCGTCCACTACACCGGCAGCGACTGGCGCCACGTGCAGCCCTGGATCCTGCTGACCAACTACCATCGCTACGTCGACCAGTTCATCCAGCATGGCCTGGAGCAACTGCGCAGCGATCCGCGCTTCGAGCGCCTGGTGCTGCCGGGCAACGTCATCATCGAACGTGACATGGACCCCACCGAGGCCCAGGCGGTCATCGCCGCCATCGCCTGGCACCGCTTCCAGATGCCGGCCTACCACCTGATAGCGAGCGACGGCCATGGCGTTACCCTGGTCAACATCGGCGTCGGCCCATCCAACGCCAAGAACATCACCGACCACCTGGCGGTGCTGCGCCCACACTGCTGGCTGATGATCGGCCACTGCGGCGGCCTGCGGCAGTCGCAGACCATCGGCGACTACGTGCTGGCCCACGCCTACATGAGGCGCGACGGCATCCTCGACCGCGTGGTGCCGCCGCACATTCCCATCCCGGCCCTGGCCGAGGTGCAGGTAGCGCTGCAGGAGGCCGCCGCCAGCGTCACCGGCGAACGCGGCGAGGCGCTCAAGCGCCGCCTGCGTACCGGTACCGTGCTGACCTACGACGACCGCAACTGGGAATTACGCTGGGCTCAGGAACGCCCGCTGATCAACCTGGCGCGCGCCGTGGCGGTGGACATGGAGAGCGGCACCATCGCCGCCCAGGGCTATCGCCTGCGGGTGCCCTACGGCACCCTGCTGTGCGTGTCCGACAAGCCCCTGCACAGCGAGATCAAGCTGCCCGGCTCGGCCAACGCCTTCTATGCCCGCGCGGTGAGCCAGCACCTGGCCATCGGCATCGCCGCCCTCGACCAGCTGCGTACCCAGCTCGACTCCCTGCACTCGCGCAAGCTGCGCAGCTTCGACGAGCCGCCGTTCCGGTAAGGCGCTGGGGTTGGGCGTGTTGGGCTTCGCTGCGCTCAACCCAACCTACGGGCCCAGGCTCTGGTAGGTTGGGTTGAGACAGCTCCATCGTCGAAGCCCAACGCTGCAACCTTCCCCACCTTCTCTGCCCGCTCGGCAACCCCCTGTCATCGCCCCTCCGGAACATCTCGTCGCCCGCTCCGGTCGGTTGCAGGAGTGGGGGTGAGTCCGCGCGCGTCACCGTTCGGTAAAGATCACGGATTTAACATTGATCTCTGGGACGTCTGGCCCTAAAGTTCGCGCCCGAACGTCCATGCTGGAAACGATCCATCCGGCTCAAGTACCGACGACGAGACAGCGAGGTCAACGCCAGTACGCGTTGACCTTTTTGCTTTCGGCGATGTGCCTTGGGAAGTAGGCGAACCAAAGTGGGGAAACGGATTAGGCGTTCAGAACACCCCCTCCTTCAATTTGTTCTGCCCATCGGGAGTCCGACGCATGTCCATCAAGGTCGAAGATTACTATTCTCGCGAAACCTTCCAGAAGATGAAGGCCTTCGCCGACCAGCAGGAAACCCCCTTCGTCGTCATCGACACCGCCACCATCGGCCGGGCCTATGACGACCTCGTTGGCAACTTCCCGTTCGCCAAGATCTATTACGCGGTCAAGGCCAACCCGGCCATCGAGATCACAGAGTTGCTGCGCGACAAGGGCTCGAACTTCGACATCGCCTCCATCTACGAGCTGGACAAGGTGCTGTCCACCGGGGTCGAGCCGGAGCGCATCAGCTACGGCAACACCATCAAGAAGTCCAAGGACATCCGCTACTTCTACGAGAAGGGCGTGCGCATGTTCGCCACCGACTCCGAGGCCGACCTGCGCAACATCGCCAAGGCCGCCCCGGGCTCGCGCATCTATGTGCGGATCCTCACCGAAGGCTCCAACTCGGCAGACTGGCCGCTGTCGCGCAAGTTCGGCTGCCAGCCCGACATGGCCCTGGATCTGCTGATCCTGGCCCGCCAACTGGGTCTGGAGCCCTATGGCATCTCCTTCCACGTCGGCAGCCAGCAGCGCGACATCGACGTCTGGGACGCTGCCATCGCCAAGGTCAAGGTGATCTTCGAGCGCCTCAAGGAAGAAGACGGCATCACTCTGAAGATGATCAACATGGGCGGCGGCTTCCCGGCCAACTACATCCAGCGCACCAACAGCCTGGAGACCTATGCCGAGGAGATCATCCGCTTCCTCAAGGAAGACTTCGGCGACGAACTGCCGGAAATCATCCTGGAGCCGGGCCGTTCGCTGATTTCCAACGCCGGCATCCTGGTCAGCGAAGTGGTGCTGGTGGCACGCAAGTCGCGCACCGCCGTCGAGCGCTGGGTCTACACCGACGTGGGCAAGTTCTCCGGCCTGATCGAAACCATGGATGAATCCATCAAGTTCCCGATCTGGACCGAGAAGAAGGGCGAGATGGAAGAAGTCGTCATCGCCGGGCCGACCTGCGACAGCGCCGACATCATGTACGAGCACTACAAGTATGGCCTGCCGCTGAACCTGGCCAGCGGTGACCGCCTGTACTGGCTGTCCACCGGTGCCTATACCACCAGCTACAGCGCGGTGGAATTCAACGGCTTCCCGCCCTTGAAGGCCTTCTACCTCTAAGGCCTTCCCGCGGTAGTCGAGCCCGCGCCCTGCAAGGGACGCGGGCTTTTTCATGCCTGGCGAAAAGCGGTTTGTCAGTCTATTTACCAGGATTGTTAAGAATAGTTTACATTCGCTATGGATTTGATAATCGTTTGCAAATAGAATCGCGCCGCATTCACATAAGGAGGCGGCCCGCCATCATGTCCAAGGAAATGTCCTCGCTGTCCCAGCGCCGTTTGCTGGTTTCCACCTTCAGTGTCGCCGTCGCTTCGCTGTCCCTCGGGGCGCAGGCCCAGGACGCCAAGGAGCCGGTGACCCGCTTGGAAAGTCTGACCATCGAAGGTCAGGCGCAGCAGGAAGGCTTCAAGGCCGAACAGTCCGCCTCGCGCAAGTACACCGCGCCCCTGCTGGACACCCCCCAGACCGTCACCGTGGTGCCGGCGCAGGTCATCCAGGACCAGCAGGCCCTGAGTCTGAGATCGGTGCTGTCCAACGTATCCGGTATCACCTTCAACGCCGGCGAGGGCGGTGGTGGCTCCGGCGACAGCATCAACATCCGCGGCTTCAGCGCCAACTCGAACATCCAGATCGATGGCCTGCGCGACAGCACCCAGACCAACCGTACCGACACCTTCAACCTGGAGTCGGTCGAGGTCATCAAGGGCCCCAACTCGGTGTTCGGCGGCGCCGGCACCACCGGTGGCTCCATCAACCTGATCAGCAAGAAGCCCCAGAACCGCCAGTTCACCCGCATCGGCGCGGGCCTGGGCACCGACAGCTATCGCCGCCTGACCCTGGACACCAACCAGCCGCTGCAGGGCGTGGGTACCGACAGTGCCTTCCGCCTGAACCTGATGGCCCACGAGAACGACGTGCCCGGCCGCGATCAGATCGACCGCGAGCGCTGGGGCATCGCGCCGTCGCTGGCCCTGGGCCTGTCGGACGACACCCGGCTGACCCTGAGCTACTTCCACCAGACCGACAACAACCAGCCCGATTACGGCGTGCCAGCGCTCAACGGCAAGCGTCTGAGCGGGGTGGATCGCGATGCCTATTTCGGCTTCAAGAACATCGACAAGGAAGACATCGACAACAATGTCTTCACCGTGGAGCTGGAGCATCGCTTCAACGACAACCTGAGCCTGCAGAACCTGACCCGCTACAGCCGCATCGAGCGCGACGTGGTGATCTCGGCGTCCCACGTCAACCTGGATGGCGTGGCCGCGGGTCGCTATCGCCCGGCCGGCCCCCAGGGCTATGGCCGCGACGTGACCTCGGAGATGTGGATCAACCAGACCAACCTGACCGGCAACGTCGATACCTTCGGCCTGGGCCATTCCTTCGTGCTGGGCGCCGAGTTCTCCCGCGAGGACTACGACCGCGACACCTACAGCTATGGCCTGACCTTCCCGGCCGCAGGCTATTCCCTGTCCGCGCCGCCGGAGCGCTATGACGGCGCGACCAACAAGCAGACCTCGGCCATCGCCAACAACGTGCTGACCGACAAGGCGCTCTATGCCTTCGACACCATCGCTCTCAACGACTTCTGGGATCTGAACCTGGGCCTGCGCTACGACTGGTTCGACGGCGACAGCGACACCACCCCGGTCGCCAACGGCGTGCGCGGCGCCAAGACCAAGCTGAGTTCCGATGACGCCAAGCTGAGCGGGCGCGCTGGCCTGGTGTTCAAGCCGGCTCCGAACGGCCGGGTCTATGTGGCCTATGGCACCTCCTTCAACCCCTCGGCGGAAAGCCTGACCTCCACCGGCGCCGGCCTGAGCGCGGCTAACCAGGATCTGGGTCCGGAAAAGAACAAGACCTGGGAGCTGGGCACCAAGTGGGAATTCCTCGACAGGCGCCTGGAGCTGGACGGCGCCCTGTTCCGCGTCGAGAAGAGCAATGCCCGGGAAACCCTGGCCGACGGCAGCACCGCCCTGGCCGGCGAGCAGCGCGTGCAGGGCATCGAGCTGGGCGCCACCGGGCGGATCACCCCGCAGTGGAATGTCTACGCCAACTTCACCTTCCTCGACAGCGAGACGCTCAAGGCCGCCGACACCCTGGACGGGCGCAATCGCGAAGGCCAGGCCCTCGCCAACACCCCGCCGCGCTCGCTCAATCTCTGGACCACCTATGAGCTGCCGGCCGGTTGGCGGGTGGGCTATGGTGCCCGCTACGTCAGCGAGCGCAACGTCACCTCCAGCAACGACGGCGCCAAGCTCGACGACTACTGGCTGCACAACGCCATGGTCGGCTATCGCGTCAATCGCAACGTCGACCTGCAACTCAACGTCAACAATGTCTTCGACAAGGACTATGTGGAGCGGGTCCGCTCGCAACTGGGCGTGAGCACCCGGTCGTCGGCCATCGAATATGGCGATGCCCGTTCCGCCATCCTGACCGCGACCTACAGCTTCTAAGGTCGTCCGCCAGACGCCGAGCCCTGCACCCGCAGGGCTTTCGGCTTTGAGGAGAACAGCGCCAATGATGATCAGCGTTCCGGGTGTGCTCACGCCAGAGCAGGTAGGGGAGTGCCGCCAGCGACTGGAGGCGGCGGCCTGGGCCGATGGCAAGCACACCGCCGGCTTCCAGTCGGCCATGGCCAAGGACAATCTGCAGCTGCCGGCGGACGAGCCGGCGGCGCGGGCGGTGGGTGAACTGATCCAGCAGGCGTTGGCGCGGCATCCGCTGTTCGTCGCCGCGGCGCTGCCGGCGCGGGTGTTTCCGCCGCTGTTCAATCTTTATCAGGGCGGCCAGTCCTTCGGGCTGCACGTGGACAATGCGCTACGGGCCCTGCCGGATGGCAGCGGCTATCTGCGTACCGACCTGTCGGCCACGCTGTTCCTGTGCGAGCCGGACACGTACGACGGCGGCGAGCTGGTGGTGGAAGACACCTATGGCGCCCACAGCGTCAAACTGGCGGCCGGCGACCTGATCCTCTATCCGGCCAGCAGCCTGCACCGGGTGCTGCCGGTCAGCCGAGGCGCGCGGCTGTGTTCCTTCTTCTGGATCCAGAGCCTGGTGCGCGATGCCGGTCAGCGCAGTCAGCTGTTCGAACTCGACCAGGGCATCCAGCGGGCGGCCGCCGAGCTGGGGCAGGGCCATGAGGCCTGCCTGCAACTGACCGGCGTCTATCACAACCTCTTGCGACAATGGGCTCAGCCCTGATCCGCAGGGGCCTCTTCCAGCTGCACAGCCTGCTCGGGCTGGCAGCGGGCCTGGTGCTGGTGGTGCTGGGGGTGACAGGGGCGCTCTACAGCTTCCAGCTGGAGCTCTTGCAACTGCTCAATCCGCCATCGACCACCGCCGCTCCGGACCAGCGTCCGCTGACGCTGCCGGAGGTGCGGCAGCGTCTCGTGCCTGCAGATCGGGAGTTGAGCTTCGTTTCCAGCATGGCGGGGGAGGGCTACGGCCTGCTCGGTCTGGCACCGGCGAAGGGTCAGGGCCGTGGCGAGGTGCAGCTGTTCGATCGCTACACCGGCGAGGTGCTGACGTCGCCCCGTGGCCAGGCGTTCTTTCGCCTGATCCTTGACCTGCACCGCTCCCTGGCCCTGGGACCGGTGGGCAAGGCCCTGACCGGCGCCGCCACCCTGATCCTGCTGGTGCTCTGTCTGTCCGGGCTGTACCTGCGCTGGCCGCGTCAGGTACGCCGCTGGCGCACCTGGCTGACCCTGGACTGGGCGCGCCGTGGGCGCAGCTTCCATTGGGACCTGCACGCCGTGGCTGGCACCTGGTGCCTGCTGCTCTATCTGCTGGCGGCGCTGACCGGTCTCTATTGGTCCTATGACTGGTACCGCGAGGCCAGCGAGCGCCTGCTGGGCGCCGCCCCGGAGCCCCTGACCACGGGGGTGGTGGCGCGCCAGGACGTGGATCTGGACGCGCTCTGGCAGAGCTTTCGCGCAGAGACCGGTGGACGCATCGAGGGCTACGGCCTGCTGCTGCCCAATCCGGCGCGCAAGGTCAGCCATCCCACCCTCTGGTACCTGCCCGAGGATGCCGAGCACCTCCGCGCCCTCAATCGCCTTGTCTTCGATGGCCAGGGGCGGGTGCTCGATCATCGCCGTTACCGCGAGCAGCCGCTGGGTGCCCGGCTGTTGCTCAGCGTCTATGCCCTGCATTCGGGCGAATACTTCGGCCTGGCGGGACGGATCGCCCTGCTGCTCGCCAGCCTGGCCATGCCGCTGTTCATGGTGACCGGACTCTGGCTCTATCTGGATCGCCGGCGCAAACGCCGCCAGGCGCGCCAGGCGCAGAGCGGGCTCACACCGGCCGCGGCAGGGAGCGCCGACTGGCTGATCGGCTATGCCAGCCAGAGTGGCCAGGGCGAGGCGCTGGCCTGGCAAGCCGCCGGCCAGCTGCAGGCGGCGGGGCTGAGCGCCGAGGTGGTCGCGCTCGGGCGTCTCTCGGTGGAGCGGCTGCAGCAGGCCACCCGGGCGCTGTTCGTCGTCGCCACCCACGGCGACGGCGAGGCCCCGGATGCCGCGCGCGGCTTCGAGCGGCGGATGCTGACCCAGGCGGCAACGCTGCCAAGCCTGAGCTATGGGGTGCTGGCCCTGGGCGACCGGCGCTATCCGGCCTACTGCGCCTTCGCCCAACGGCTGGACGCCTGGCTGGATGGACAGGGCGCCCGGTCACTGTTCGCTCCGGTGGAGGTGGACAATGGCGACCCCCTGGCGCTTGCGGTCTGGCAGGGGCAGTTGCAGACCCTGGGCGCTGCGTGTGCCGAGCCACCGTCCGAGCGTCCGCTGCAGTCCTGGCAGCTGGCGGCGGTGCAGCGGCTCAACGCCGGCAGCCCCGGCGGAGCTGCCTTCGAGCTGCAGCTGCGGCCACCGCCTGGAAGCCACTGGGCACCGGGTGACCTGCTGGAGATCGCGCCGCGCCAGCGCGCCGAGCGCGTGGCGGCCTGGCTGCAGCCCCTGGGCCTGGCCGCTGACAGCAGGGTCGAGATCGGGGGGGTGACGCTCACCTTGGCGACGGCTCTGGAAACCCGTCTGCTGCCGGAAGACCAGACCACGCTACCGGGCTTGGACGCCCAGGCCCTGGTCGACGCCCTGAAGCCGCTCGTCGTACGTCAGTACTCCATCGCCTCGCTGCCCGGCGAAGGCGCCTTGCGGTTATTGGTACGCCAGGAGCGCAAGGCGGATGGCCGCCTGGGCATCGCCTCCGGCTGGCTGACCACGGCGCTACGACCCGGTGACCAGGTACAGGCGCGGCTACGCGCCCACCCCGGCTTCCGGCCGCCGCTGGACGAGCGCCCACTGATCCTGATCGCTGCCGGTACCGGCCTGGCCGGGGTACGCCCGCTGCTGGCCGCCCGCATCGCCGCCGGACACCGGCGAAATTGGCTGCTGTTTGGCGAACGCACGGCGACGCACGACGATTTCTATGGAGCGGAGCTGGATGCCTGGCAGGCGCAAGGCGAGCTGGCCCGGCTGGACCGGGTGTTCTCGCGGGACGGCGCCGGTTACGTGCAGGAGCGCCTGAGCGCGCAGGCGGACCTGCTGCTGGACTGGCTGGCGGCGGATGCCGTGATCATGGTCTGCGGCAGTCTGCAAGGGCTGGGGCGTGGCGTACACGCCACCCTGCAGGGGCTGCTCGGCGAGGCCGAGGTCCAGCGGCTGTTGGAGGATGATCGCTACCGCCGCGATCTCTACTAGGCCCGGGCGATGCACCAGACGCCAGCGCCGATCAGCACCACGCCGGCCAGCTTGCCCAGGGTGACCGGGTCCTGACGAAAACCGGCCCAGCCGAAGTGATCCAGACTCAGGGACATGGCCAGCTGGCCGGCGATCACCAGCGCCATGAACAGGGTGGCGCCGATGCGCGGACCGGCAAAGGCGGCCATGGCGATAAAGAACATGCCCAGCAGACCGCCGCACCAGTGCCACCAGTGCAACTCGCGCAAGGCCCCCAGGGTGGGGACGCCGCGCTGCCAGAGCGTCAGGCCCAGCAGGGCGAGCAGGCCGACCAGGAAGGAAATGGACGCCGCGGCGAAGACACTGCCGAGGTGCCGGGCCAGTTGACCGTTGATGCCGGCCTGCAGCGGCAGGCAGGCACCGGCGATGAAGGGCAGGACGAGCAGCCACCAGACGGGCATCGACAGGACTCCAGGCGAAAGGGGGCGCGCAGTATGCCCCAGGGTGGGGCGAAGCGGTCGAACCGGCGACCTTCGGTCAGGCTCCAAGGGCTATCGCATTCCGGAGCAACCGTCATGGCGTCACCCTTGGAGAAGCGCTTGCCGATCCGCGAGGAGCCGGGCCTGCAACGCTGGATCTGGCGCTGCGAGCGGCTGGGCTGGGTACTGCTGGCCATGTTCGTGGCGCTGGCCCTGGCCGGGTTGTTCGCCAGTGGCGGGCCCTGGGCCAAGGCGACCCGGATCAGCGACGATGGCCAGCTCAGGGTCGACTACGAGCGTTTCCAGCGCCGCGGGGCAGCGGCGACCCTGACCCTGGAACTCGCGCCCGGCGTCAACCGCGTCGGCCTCGACGAACGCCTGGTGGCCGACTGGACGGTGGAAGCTCTCTATCCGCAGCCCCTGCGCATGACCAGCAGCGACGGGGTGCTCTGGTTGGAACTGGCCGGCGGTACGGGGTCGAATCGCGTGCACCTGGCGCTGCGTCCGGATGCTTTGGGCACGGTCGACTGGCGCATCCTGCGACCCGGCCAGCCACCCCTGGAACTCTCTGCCTTCGTCTATCCCTAGGAACTGCCATGGAATCCGTCCTGCGCGCCGCCGCGATCTACGTCTTCTTGCTGGTGCTCTTTCGCATCACCGGGCGCCGGGCGCTGTCGGAGATCACCACTTTCGATTTCGTCCTGCTGCTGGTGATCGGCGAGGCGACCCAGCAGGCGCTGTTGGGGGATGATTTTTCGGTGATCAACGCCTTCGTGGTGATCGCCACCCTGGTGCTGATCGACATCCTGCTTTCGCTGTTCAAGGAGCGCTCACCCAAGGTGGGGCGCTTTCTCGATGGCGTGCCGCTGATCGTGGTGGAGTACGGCAAGCCGTTGACCGCGCGGCTGCGCAAGGCCCGCCTGACCGAAGAGGACATCCTCGAAGCGGCGCGGCAGAGTCAGGGGCTGGAGCGGCTGGAGCAGATCCGCTTCGCGGTGCTGGAGAAGAATGGGCAGATCTCGGTGATACCCGAGCCCGGAGCGAAGTAACGAGAGGTGATAAGGTAGGAAGGGCAGGAAGGGCAGGATGATCCTGCCCTTGGTCATGGTCTGAATGACGCCGGGTTACCGCTGGCCGCCACCACTGTTCTGACCGCCCTTGCGACCGGCCTCGGACGCTTTCTCGCGGTCATTGGCGAAACTGCCGCCGCTGTTCTGACCGCCCTTGCTGCCGGCTTCGGCGGCTTTCTCGCGATCATTGGCGAAGTTGCCTGGATTGGAATTCGATTGCTTGGTGGTCATGGTCGCTCTACCTCTCGTAGGAATGTAGTGCAGAACGCATTGCCTGCCCTGCTATGGAGGGGCGAACGCGGCAAGGTTTCCCGGTCGGGAGATGGGTGGTCGCTGGCCAGGCGCCACTGTCTGGACCGTATCTAGCTTTGGCCGAAGGCCTGTCCAACCTGGCCGCTGGGTTGCAAGGTGCGCCAGGTTTGCCCCGCCCGGAAAAGCCTGGACGCAGCGGTGTCGCTGCGTCCAATTCCTGTGGCTATTGGCTTGTACGACGGATGGTGCCTGCGCTAGAAACCGTCGATGGGAATCTTCAGGTAACGGCGGCCATTGGCCTCGGCCGGCGGCAGGGTACCGGCGCGGATGTTCACCTGGATCGCCGGCAGGATCAGGGTCGGCATGGACAGGGTGGCGTCGCGGCGGGTGCGCAGGGCGACGAAGGCGTCTTCGTCCACCCCATCGCGGACGTGGACATTGAGGGCGCGCTCTTCACCCACGGTGGTCTCGTGGCGCGCCTCGCGACCCGCCGGCGGATAGTCGTGGCACAGGTAGAGACGGGTGGCCTCCGGCAGGGTCAGCAGGCGGCGGATCGAGCGATAGAGGTCGCGGGCGCTGCCACCGGGAAAGTCGCAACGGGCCGAGCCGACATCGGGCATGAACAGGGTATCGCCAACGAAGACGTGTGCTTCTTCCACCTGATAGGCCATGTCGGCCGGGGTGTGGCCGGGCACGTGCAAGGCGCAGGCGGTCAGGGCACCGATATGGAAGACCTCGTCGGGCTGGAACAGGTGGTCGAACTGGGAGCCGTCGAGGCGGAATTCCGCTTCCAGGTTGAAGACGTCCTTGAAGGCGCCCTGGACCCGGCGGATGCCCTCGCCGATGGCGATGCGGCCGCCCAGTTGCCGGCGCAGATAGGGCGCGGCGGAGAGGTGGTCAGCATGGGCATGGGTCTCCAGCAGCCACTCCACCGTCAGCCCCTGGTCGCGCACGAAGCGGGCGACGCGATCCGCCGAGAGGGTGGCGGTGCGGCCCGAATGCGGATCGTAGTCCAGCACTGAGTCGACGATGGCGCAGCGACTGCCGGGCGCCTCGTAGATCACATAGGTGAAGGTGGACGTGGTGGCGTCGAAGAAGGGTTCGATGCGCGGAGTCATGACCGGGCCTCGTGAAGAGAAAGGACGTCCCACCTTAACACGGGGCCCTGCTGCTCCGTGGCGTGCCTCGTCGCCGCAGGGCGATCGTTCGGGTCCGCCTAGTACCGCGCCTGCTGCATCTCCCTGAGCCGGCTCAGGGTGCGGCGGAAAGGAAATTCCAGAAAGCCGCGGGTGTACAGCTGCTCCAGGGGCACGGCGGCGTTCAGGTAGAGCGGGCGGCGGCGGTCGTAGGCTTCGTCGACCAGGGCGATGAAGCGGCGCACGGCGTCGTCCTGGGGCGCCAGGCGGGGCAGTTCGCGATCGCCGGCGAGGACGCGCGTCGCGCCGTCTTCGGTGCCGCGGGCGATCCGGCCCGCGCGGGGATCGCCGGACAGGCAGGGGACGTTGCCCAGCAACAGGGCAGGGAAGCGGGTGCAGAGATCGATGTAGTCAGTGGTCGCCCAGGCGCCCTGGCAGAGGGTGGCGAAGTCCAGCCAGATCGCGCCGGGTGCACGCTGGATAACCGGCAACAGGCGCTCGCCGAGGGCGAGGGGCTCATCGGTCGCGGCTTGGCCGACGGTGAGCTGGGCGAAGGTCGCGGCCAGGGCGGTGGGATCGTCCACCCAATAGCGTGGTTCGGCCTGGCCTTCATGCAGACGGTGGTCCTGGCCGCCGTCCAGCTCCAGCACGTCCAGCTGCGCCTGGAGCGCGGCGATGGCCGGCAACAGGCGCTCGCGATTGAAGCCGTCGGCATAGAGCTGCTCCGGCGGCTGGTTGGAGGTGACCACCAGCACCAGGCCCTGGTCCAGCAGGGCGCGCAGCAGGCCGCCTACCAGGATGGCGTCGCCGATGTCGCTGACGAAGAGTTCGTCGAAACACAGCACCCGCACTTCGGCGGCCAGTTCCCGGGCCAGCGCCTGCAGAGGATCGCGGGTGCCGCCGAGCTGGAACTGGCGCTGGTGCACCCAGCGCATGAAGTGATGGAAGTGCTGGCGGCGGGCGGGCACCGGCAGGCTGGCGTGGAACAGGTCCAGCAGCCAGGTCTTGCCGCGACCGACCGGACCCCAGAGATAGAGGCCGCGTGCCGGACGGCCCGCCAGCAGCGCCCCATGGCAGGCTTCCAGCTGCTGGGCGGCGGCCTCCTGGGCGGTATCGGGCAGGCGGTCGCCCTGGGCCAGGGCCCGGCGGTAGGCGGCGAGGGGAGAGCGGGTATTGGACATGGCCGCCACTCTAGCGCCCGGGCCGGCAGCAGACCATGCCCCGGCGGAATGACGTGAGTCCTTTATAGCGTTTGAAGGCCGGCCGCGGCGGTTCGATAGTGCGAGACGACCCTGCCGGACGCCGCCGGCACCCGCTTTCATCTCTGCCTGGAGCCCTGTCATGGCCGCCGCTTCCACCCTGCACCTCGCCCACTGCCTCGCCTCCGTGGGCGTCTCCGAGATCCTCAAGATCACCGAGCGGGCCAACGCCCTGCGCCGCCAGGGCGCCGATCTGCTGGTGCTGGGTGCGGGCGAGCCGGATTTCGATACCCCGGAGCACATCAAGGAAGCGGCGATCCAGGCCATCCGCGCCGGCCAGACCAAGTACACGGTGCTCGACGGCAGCCCGGCGCTCAAGGAGGCCATCCGCCGCAAGTTCGCGCGTGAGAACGACCTGGTATTCGCCCAGGACGAGGTGACCGCCTCGGCCGGCGCCAAGCAGGTGATCTTCAATGCCATGATGGCGACCCTGGACGCGGGCGACGAGGTGATCATCCCCGCGCCCTTCTGGGTGACCTATGCGGACATCGTCACCATCCTCGGCGGCACGCCGGTGGTGCTGCCGTGCCGTGAGGAGGATGGCTTCCGCCTGACCGCCGCGGCCCTGGAGGCGGCCATCACCCCGCGTACCCGCTGGGTGATGCTCAACTCGCCGTCCAACCCTTCGGGGGCGGCCTATGGCGAGGAACACTATCGGCCGCTGCTGGAGGTGCTGCTGCGCCACCCGCAGGTCTGGCTGATGGTGGACGACATGTACGAACACATCCTCTACGACGGCTTTCGCTTCGTCACCCCGGCGGCGCTGGAGCCGCGGCTGCGAGAGCGTACCCTGACCATCAACGGCGTCTCCAAGGCCTATGCCATGACCGGTTGGCGCCTGGGCTACGCCGGTGGACCGAAGGCGCTGATCCAGGCCATGGCCAGTGTGCAGAGCCAGGTGACCTCCTGCCCCTGCTCGGTCAGCCAGGCCGCGGCCATCGCCGCCCTGGATGGGCCGCAGGACATCGTGCGCGAGCGCTGCGAGCTGTTTCGCGAGCGGCGGGATCTGGTGGTGGATGCCTTAAATGCGGTGCCGGGTCTGTCGGCGCGGCGGCCCGAGGGGGCCTTCTATGTCTACGCCAGTTGCGCGGGGGTCTTGGGTCGGCGGACGCCGAACGGGGAGGTGATCGACAGCGATACGGCCTTTGCCCGCTACCTCATGGACGAGGGCGGGGTGGCGGTGGTGCCAGGCTCGGCCTTTGGCCTGGCGCCTTACTTCCGGGTTTCCTACGCCACCTCGCGGGAGGTGCTGGAGGAAGCCTGCCGCCGGATCGCCGAAGCGACCCGGCGACTGCTGGCCTGATCAGCCGGCCGGCGGAGCGGGCGGCGCCGGCGGTTGGGCACCCGGGGCGACCGGCTGGACGCCAGGGGGCGGGGGCGGCGGCAGACGACCGGGGCCACGGGGCACCGGCGGGGTGTCCAGAGTCTGCAGCGAGTTGGCATCGGCGCCGAGGGCGCTGACCCGGAAGGCACGGCCCTGGGCATTGGCCACCAGCTCGCCGCGAACGGCGATGCTCTGACCAGGCTTGAGCAGGGCTTGCAGGCGCAGCGCTTCGTGGGGCGGCAGACGCAGGGCGGTGCCGTCCTGCAGCAGGGCGCCGTTCACGTCGCCACGGGGACCGTGCAGCAGCTGGACGATCTGGCCCTGGAGGCTGTCGTTATCGCGTTCGACGCCCGGACGGGGCGGCGGCGGACGCGGTTTGCCGCTGCGCTCGGGGCCTTCGTCGGTGACTGTCTTGCCGGTCTGGACATTGGTCAGCGAGACCGCCTGGACCAGCGGCAGGCTGGCGGCGCGCAGGCCGACGACGTTGATGCTGTCACCTGGCTTGAAGGTGGCGGCCAGTTGCTCGGACAGGTGCGGCGGGGTGTTGACCTCGGTGCCGTCGGCCAGGATCAGGCCGTCGATATCGCCCCGGGGATTGAGCAGGAACTGCTTGAGCTGGCCCTGCTGGGTGGGAATCTGGGCACTGGCAGCGGTGGTGGTGGCCGCGCTGCCGGCGGGTGCGGTCTGTGCCAGGACGAGGCCACTGACGGACAGCAGGGCGAAGGTCCCGATCACGAGGGTTTGGGTCTTGGTAGGCATGGATGACTCCTGCGGTGGTTGACGATTACGCTATTGCAGGGCCTGTGCCAACATTTATTTTATATGTAAATCAATAGCTTGCGATTTCTGGTGGCCATCCGGACCAGGCAGTGCGTCCGGTTGGCGGACAGACCTGTCGGCAAAGCGGACAGCCTAGATCCCGCTGTCTTCTTCGCCGACACCCAGGCCCAGTCGACTCAGTTTGGTGTAGAGCAGCTGGCGATGAATGCCCAGCCGGCGGGCCGCCTCGGCGCGATTGCCGCCGCTGCGTTGCAGGGCCCGCTCGATCAGCAGCCGCTCCAGGCGCGCGGTGGCTTCCGCCAGGGTCTCCTCCGGCCAACTGGCGTCGATGGTGACCGCATCCGGGGTCTCGCCCTGCAGGAAGGCCAGGTCGGCGGCGACGATGCGCTCGCCTTGCGCGAGGGTCGCGGCGCGCTGGATGGCGTTGCGCAATTCCCGCACGTTGCCCGGCCAGGGGTGCCGCAGCAGCAGGGCGGCGGCATCGTCCGCCAGGACGCGACCGCTGGGCGCGAGGAAGTGCTCGGCCAGCGGCAGGATGTCGGCACGCCGCTCGCGCAGGGCCGGCAGGTGGATGGGTACCACGTGCAGGCGATAGAAGAGGTCCTCGCGGAAGTCGCCACTGGCGACGCGCTGGGCCAGGTCGCGGTGGGTGGCCGCCACCAAGCGCACGTCCAGGCGTACCGGTGCGCCGCCCACCGGGGTCACCTCGCGTTCCTGCAGGGCGCGGAGGATCTTGGCCTGCATCGCCAGCGGCATGTCGCCGATCTCGTCGAGAAAGAGGGTGCCGCCCTGGGCTTCGCGAAAGGCGCCTAGGCGATTGGCGGTGGCCCCGCTGAAGGCGCCGCGCACATGGCCGAAGAGTTCGCTTTCCAGCAGGTCCGGCGGGATGGCGGCGCAGTTGACTGCGACGAAGGGCGCCCCGCGTCGCTTGCCGTGCTCGTGGATGGCGCGGGCCACCAGTTCCTTGCCGGTGCCAGTCTCGCCGGTGACCAGCACCGTGGCCTCGCTGTCCACCAGGCGGCCGATGGTCTTCTGCACCTGGCGCAGGGCGTCGCTGCCGCCCACCAGGGTGTGGCCTTCGACCGTGGCCGGCGGCGCCGCAGCGGGACCGCGTTGGGCGGTCATGCCGGCCAGCACCCGGATCAGGTCATCGCGACCGATGGGCTTGGTGAGGTGGTCGAAGGCGCCGAGACGCATGGCCTCGATGGTATTGCCGGCGCTGGCGAAGGCAGTGAGCACCGTGACCGCCGGCGGCTCGGGGAGGGCGCGGATGCGCGCCAGTACCTCCAGGCCATCCAGCCCGGGCATGCGCAGGTCGAGCAGCACGGCGTCCACCGTCTCCTGCGCCAGGAGCCGCAAGCCCGCTTCGCCTTCTTCGGCCTGCAGCACCCGGTAGCCCTGGTCCGCGGCGGTTTCCGCCAGGGCGTCGCGCAGACCGGCGTCGTCGTCGATGATCAGCAGGGTTGGCATGGCAGGAGGATCTCGAAGCGAGTGGGGACGGAGGGTTCGATCAGGCGCGCTTCGCCGCCATGGGCGCGGGCGGTTTCGCGGACCAGGGCCAGGCCGAGGCCTGTGCCTTCGGGGCGACCGGTGACGAAGGGCTCGAAGAGCTGGGCACGCAACTCGGCAGGCGGTCCCTGGCCTGCGTCTTCCACCGCCAGCACCAGCCAGTCGCCGCGCCGGCTGGCGTCGAGGCGAATCTCGCTGGCGGCCGGGGCGGCCTGGAGGGCGTTGAGCAGCAGGTTGTCCAGGGCACGCGCCAGGGCGTCGCGATCGAAACAGCCCTGCTCGACGGCCACCCTGGCGGTCAGGTGGATACCACGTTGGACCGCCTGGTCTTCGTGACCGGCCAGCACTTCGCGGCAAAAGGCCGGGAGCTCGACGGTGGTCGGTTGCAGTTGCGGCGGCTGGGTGAGGTCCAGCAGGCGACGCAGCAGGCTGTCCAGCCGGGTGATCTGCAGCAGGATGGCGTCCAGCGCTCGTTGCTGACGGCCGCTGTCGCCGACCAGGGCGTTCTCGGCCTTGAGGCGCATGGCGGCCAGCGGGTTGCGGATCTCGTGGGCGACCCCGGCGGCCACCCGACCGAGGGCCGCCAGCCGCTCACTGGCATGCACCTGGGTGGTCAGCCGCTGGGCTTCGCTGCGGGCCTGGGCCAGGCGCTGGCCGGCCTGGTTGAGCGCCGTCAGCACCCGATCCAGCTCGCGCTCGCCGGTAAGGGCGAGGGTGGGCAGGTCATGGCTGGCACTGGCGCCGAGATCGCGCTCGACCCGGGCGACATGCCGCGACCACTGCCAAGTGAGTCGGCCGAGCAGCAGGGTGGCGGCGAGCATGGCCAGCAGCAGCAGACCCAGGCCCAGTTTCAGCTGGCGCTGGCCGCTGCCTTCGGCGAAGGTCAGGCGGGTCAGGGTCCAGGCGGCGAGATCGGGGATGGGGCCGGACAGCGGGCAGGCGGCGACCAGCACCGTGGCGCCGTCCGCGCTGAAGCTGTCGCTCAGGCTGCGCGCCTCGGCCAGGGTCGCGGCGGAGAGATCGGCCAGGTGCTGGCGTTCGGCGGCGGTCAGGGTGAAGGGACTGGCATCGGCCAGGAGCCCGGCCTGTTCCTGCCAGAGGCCACCGGCCATGCCGCGATAGCGCAGCAGGGCGACACTGGCCACGCCGGCGAGACTGCGCTGCAGCGCCGGATCGACGAGGCCAGCGGTAGGTCCGGACCAGCCATTGCTGTAGAACCGGTAGCTGCTGGCGATGGCCTGGCAGGCCTGCTCGGCTTCCACGGTGGCCTGGCCGAGCTGGGCGCTTTCCGACTGGCGCAGGAGCAGGATCATCAGCCAGCCGACCCCGACGGCCATGCCGCCGAGCATCAGCAGCAGAGCAATCAGACGACTGCGCAGCGATCCGAACATGGGATTTCTCTATCCAGGCCTTGGCCTGGATAGAGTGCCACACCCCGGCGGAGTTCGAGTGCCAGAGCGGGTGTCAGGCGCGCCGGCCGAATTCCGCTTCCTGCGCCGTCCAGCCGGGTACCCGCTCGCTCAGGGACAGCCCGAGACCCGGACGGGTCGGTACCTGCATCCGCCCGTCACGGGTTTCCAGGCGTTCGTTGAACAGCGGCTCCAGCCATTCGAAGTGTTCCACCCAGGGCTCGGTGGGATAGGTGGCGGCAAGGTGCACGTGCAATTCCATGGCGAAGTGCGGTGCCAGCATCACGCCGGCCTGCTCGGCCAGGGCGGCCACCTTGAGGAAGGGGGTGATGCCACCGACCCGTGGCGCGTCGGGCATCAGGAAGTCGGCACCGCGCAGGCGGATGAATTCCTGGTGCTCGGCGATGCTGGTCAGCATCTCGCCAGTGGCGATGGGGGTGTCGAAGGCCGCGGCCAGGGCGGCGTGACCTTCGGCGTCGTAGCAGTCCAGCGGCTCCTCGATCCAGATCAGGTTGAATTCCTCGAAGCGCCGGCACATACGCTGGGCGGTGGGTCGGTCCCATTGCTGGTTGGCGTCGACCATCAGCGGGAAGCTGTCGCCCAGGTGGCGGCGCACGCGGGAGACACGTTCCAGATCCAGGGCGCAGTCGGGCTGGCCGACCTTGAGCTTGATGCCGCCGATGCCTTTTTCCCGGGAGAGGTCGGTGTTCACCAACAACTGCTCCAGCGGCGTATGCAGGAAGCCGCCGGAGGTGTTGTAGCAGCGCACCGAGTCGCGCTGGGCACCCAGCAGGCGTGCCAGGGAGAGGTTGGCGCGACGGGCCTTGAGGTCCCAGAGGGCCACGTCGAAGGCGCCGATGGCCTGGGTGGCGAGACCGCTGCGACCCACCGAGGCGCCGGCCCAGCAGAGCTTGGTCCAGAGTTTCTGGATGTCGCTGGGGTTCTCGTCGAGCAGCACCGGGGCAATTTCATGGGCGTGGGCGAACTGGCCGGGGCCACCGGCGCGCTTGGAATAGCTGAAGCCCAGGCCGCGCTGGCCGTCGCGGGTCTCGATCTCGACGAAGAGGATGGCGATCTCGGTCATCGGCTTCTGCCGGCCGGTGAGCACCTTGGCGTCGCTGATGGGGGTGGCCAGCGGCAGGAACACGGAAGCCAGGCGGACCCAGGCGATGCGGTCCTGGTCGGCGCTGTAGGCGATATCGGTCATGGGGAAGTCTCCGGGGTGAGGGATCAGGGACGGGTGGCAGGCAGGGCGGCGTCGGCGGTGGCGGCTGGCTCGTCGTTGAGTTCGCCGAGGTCCAGGCGCTTGAGCGGGCCGACGATGACCAGGTAGGAGAAGGCGCCGAGCAGGCCCATGGCGGCGACGTAGGTGAGGGCCACGTCGAAGGAGCCGAGCTGGCTGATCATCAGGCCAATCGCCAGTGGGGTGACGATGCTGGCGATGTTGCCGCAGAAGTTGAAGAGCGCGCCGCTCACGCCCATGGCGCGCTTGGGCGAGACATCGCCGACGATGCACCAGCCGAGGTTGCCGACGCCCTTGGCGAAGAAGGCGATGGACATCACCAGGGTGACCAGGGCGATGGACTGGGTGTAGTTGGCCACCACGATGCTGCTGGAGAGCAACAGGCCGACGATGATCGGCGTCTTGCGCGCGGCGGTGAGGCTGTAGCCGCGGCGCAGCATGCCGTCCGACCAGAGTCCGCCGAGAACGCCGCCCAGGCAGCCGGCCACCGGCGGGATGGCGGCGATCAGGCCGACCTTGAGCATGGTCAGCCCCTTGGCCTCGACCAGGTAGGTGGGAAACCAGGTGAGAAAGAACCAGGTGATGGTGGTCAGGCAGAATTGCCCCAGGTAGATGCCCAGCATCATGCGATTGCCGCTGATGGCCTTGAAGGTGCGCCAGCTGAAGGGCGCCCGGGTGTCGCCCAGGTCGGGCAGGCCGCCGCCAGCCTCGATATGGTCCAGCTCGCTCTGGCTGACGCGTCTGTCATGCCGGGGCTCCTGCACGGTGGCGAACCACAGCAGGCCGATGAGGATGCCGGCGCCGCCGGTCCAGAAGAACACGTGCTCCCAGCCGAACTGGTTGAGCAGGATCACCATCACTGGCGTGAACACCGCCAGGGCGAAATACTGCGCCGACTGGAAGATGGCGGTGGCCAGGCCGCGCTCCTGGCGCGGGAACCACATCACCGTGAGGCGGTTGTTGGCCGGAAAGGCCGGCGACTCGGCCACGCCCATGAGAAAGCGCAGCACGAACAGCGCCAGCAGGGCCGAGGAGAAGAGGCCGACGTAGCCCTGCAGGAAGGTCAGCGCCGACTAGAGGATCAGGCTGGCGCCCAGCACCAGCCGGGAGCCGAAGCGATCGAGCACGATGCCGCCGGGAATCTGCATGGCGGTGTAGGCCCAGCCGAAGGCCGAGAAGGCGAGCCCCATGGCCACGGCGTCGAAACCGAGGTCGTGACGCATGGCCGGTGCGGCGATGGAGAGGGTGGCGCGGTCGACGTAGTTGAATACCGTCACCAGAAAGATCATCGCCAGGACGAGATAGCGGACGCGAGTACGCCGCGACGGCTCAGGGGAAGTGCGCATTGTTATTGTCCTTTTCAGCGGGCAAAGCCGGCGGCGAGGCCGGCACCTGCAGGAGGACGCTAAGCTGATTACGCAATCATTCAAGCGTCAGCGAGTGCTCTCGCGCATGACCAGTTCGAAGCCGGTATCCCGTTTTCGCGGGGCCTCCGCACCCGCCAGGCGGGCAAGCAACACCGCGGCGGCATGGGTGCCCATTTCGGCACCGCGGACATCGACGGTGCTCAGCGCTGGGAGCAGATGGGCGGCGCTGGCCAGGTTGCCAAAGCCCATCACGGCCAGCTCCGCCGGTACGCGCAGGCCGCGGGCATGGGCTTCGGCGAGTACCCCGTGGGCGAGGGTGTCGGAGCTGCAGACCACCACTTCGGGACGGGCGCCGATCTCGAGCAGGCGGGCCAAGCCCTGGCGACCCAGTGCCGGGGTGGCCGGCGGTGGTAGGCTGACATCGGCTGGCGCGGCCAGTCTCTGGCGGGCCAGTTCGGCACGAAAGGCATCGCGGCGCAGCCGCCCCCGGGGATCGTCCAGGGTCAGGCTGGCGAAGTGGCGATAGCCGCGCGTCAGTAGCTGTCGGGCGATGGCCTGGCCCACCGCCTCATGGGAAAAGCCCACCAGCATGTCCAGCGGTCGCTCGCCCTGGTCCCAGCACTCCACCAGCGGAATGCCGGCCTGGGACAGGCGCAGCCGGCTGGCAGCAGTGTGCAGGGTGCCGGTGAGCACCATGGCGTCGGGACGGCGGCGCAGCAGGGCGGCCACTAGCTGCTCTTCGCGTTCGGCGGAATAGTCGGTCAGGCCCAGCAGGGTCTGGTGGCCGGCCCTGGTCAGGGTCTGCATGAGCGCCTGCACGGTGTCGGCGAAGATGGAGTTGACGATGGTGGGTACCAGGATGGCGATCAGCCGGCTCTCCTGGGGCGCGCTGCCAGCGGTGAGCATGGCGGGCTGGTAGCCGCTCTCGCGTACCGCGCGAAAGACCTTTTCGCGCAGCGCCGGACGGACGATCTCCGGCTGGTTGAGGGTACGCGAAACGGTGATCGGCGAGACTCCGGCCAGGCGGGCCACGTCCTTGAGGGTCGGCGGCTTGCCATCGGGACGGCCCCGCCAGGCCAGGGTGCTGCGATCGCTGGACAAGGGAGATCTCCACGACAGGCGAGGGAAAGCGGGATTCTGCCAAGTCGTACGATGACCCTCAAGGCGGACGAGCCACAAACGTACAAGCCAGGGCAGGGCGCGCTGGCTAGCCTGGGCCTCTCCCTAGAACTCCGGCAGGTGCCCCTTGGAAATCGTCCTCTATGCCCTGAGCGTCATGTACAGCCCCGGCCCGGTCAACGCCCTGGGCCTAAACGCCGGTCTGCAGGGCCAGGCCCGGCGCGCCCTGGGTTTCCATCTCGGCGTTGGCTGCGCCATGCTGCTGCTGTTTCTCGGCCTGGGTTATGGCGGTGCTGCCCTGGTGTCTGCCCGGGTGCTGCCGTGGCTGGCGCTGGCCGGCGGCGCCTACAGCCTGTACCTGGGCTATCGTCTCGCCAGGGCGACGCCGACGGTCGCGACCGACGCCGAGGGGACACAGGATGCGCGGCTGAGCTTTCTGGGCGGACTGCTGATGCAGGGACTCAATCCCAAGGGTTGGCTGGCCGTGCTGCCCATCGCCACGGTGATGTTTCCGGCGGCCCAGGTGACCGGCGCCAAGATCGCCCTCTGCTCGCTGCCGCTGGCCATCGCCGCTGGCGGGGCGCCGGCCTGCTATGCGCTGCTGGGCAGCCTGCTGGGTCGCACCCTGCTGCGCGGACGGGGCCTGCGCTGGGTGAATCGGCTGCTGGGGTTGAGCCTGGTAGGCTGTGCCCTGCTGCTGTTCCACGATGCCTACCGCGACCTGCTCAGCTGATCGCCGCCCGGGAGGTTGGCCATGACTTCGACATCCGCCCTGCCTTCGCCCCGCGACTGGGTCCGGCATGCCCCGCTGGATGACCGCCTGGAATCCATCGAGGCCTTTTTCAGCGGTCATGCCTTCGATCCCCATCGCCATGCGACCTATGCCATCGGGCGTACCCTGGCCGGGGTGCAGAGCTTTTCCTATCGCGGTGCCAAGGCCAGCAGTCTGCCGGGCGAGACCATGGTCTTTCACCCGGACGAGGTCCACGATGGCCGCGCCGGTGCCGCCTGCGGCTTTCGCTATCGGATGCTCTATGTACCGCCGGCCCTGGTGCAGGACATCCTCGGCGGACGGCCCTTGCCCTTCCACCGCGAGGGCGTTTCCCTGGATCCACGGCTGGCGCGGGCCACCGATGCGGTGTTCGCCACCCTTGACGAGCATGCCGATGCCCTGGGGCGCGACGATGCCCTCTATGGCCTGGTCGCCACTCTCGCCGAGGTCTGCCAGACCTGGCCCAGTCGCGGGCGGGTGGATTTCGCCGCCGCGCTGCGGGCGCGTGAATACCTGGAGGACCATTTCGACCAGGCCGTCTCCCTGGATGATCTGGCCCGCTGCGCTGGCCGAGATCGCTGGAGTCTGACGCGGGATTTCCGCGCCTACTTCGGCACCAGTCCCCATCGCTACCTGACCCTGCGGCGCCTCGATCGGGTACGGCTGCAGGTACGTCTGGGTCGAGGGCTGGCCGAGGCCGCCGTGGCGGCGGGCTTCTACGACCAGAGTCACATGACGAAACATTTCCGTCAGGCCTTCGGAATGGCTCCAGCCCGCTGGTTTCGTGAACTGGCCAGACCGCCCGTCGCGTCTACTACGGATAGTGCACCCGGCCATTAGCGCCGCAACGATCACGACGGTCTCGTTCAGCGGCATGCACTGTTCAATGGGCGCCGCCAGCGAAACGATCAGGGCCGAGGACAGTCAACCTGTGCGCACTTCATAAACAGGAGCCCTCTATGACCGGCCAGGGAGAATCTGCCGCTCGTCCCACCTTCAGTCCTCCGGTCTTCTGGACCTCGACGCTGCTGCTACTGGTGCTGGTGCTCTATGCCAGTCTGTTCCAGGCCAATGCCCAATGGCTGTTCGCCGCCATCCAGGGCTGGATCATCACCAACCTCAGCTGGTTCTACATCCTCGCCGTGGCCATCATCCTCGGCACCGTGGTGTTTCTCGGCATGAGTCGCTATGGCGACATCAAGCTCGGCCCGGACCACAGCGAACCGGACTACGCCAACACCACCTGGTTCGCCATGCTGTTTTCCGCCGGCATGGGTATCGGCCTGATGTTCTTCGGTGTCGCCGAGCCGGTGATGCACTTTCTCAATCCGCCCTATGCCGATGGCCAGACGGTGGACGCCGCGCGCCAGGCCATGCGCATCACCTTCTTTCACTGGGGCCTGCACGCCTGGTCGATCTACGCCATCGTCGCCCTGATCCTGGCCTACTTCAGCTACCGTCACGGCCTGCCGCTGACCCTGAGATCGGCGCTCTATCCCCTGATCGGCGAGCGCATCTACGGACCTATCGGCCACGCCGTGGACATCTTCGCCATCATCGGCACCGTGCTGGGCGTCGCCACCTCCCTGGGCTTTGGCGTGTCGCAGATCAACACCGGCCTGAACGTGCTGTTCGGCGTACCGGTGTCCACCCCGGTGCAGATCGGTCTGATCGTGATCACCACGGCGCTGGCCACCCTGTCGGTGGTCTCCGGCCTGGACAAGGGCGTACGGCGCCTGTCGGAACTCAACCTGGGCCTGGCGGTGCTGTTGATGCTCACCGTGATCATCCTCGGCCCCACGGTGCTGATCCTGCAGACCTTCGTCGAGAACACCGGTGGCTACCTCAGCGAGATCGTCAGCCGCACCCTCAATCTCAACGCCTATCGACCCACCGACTGGATCGGTGGCTGGACGCTGTTCTACTCGGGCTGGTGGCTGGCCTGGTCGCCCTTCGTCGGGCTGTTCATCGCCCGCATCTCGCGCGGGCGGACCATCCGCGAATTCGTCTCCGGCGTGCTGCTGGTGCCGGCCGGTTTCACCCTGCTGTGGATGACGGTGTTCGGCAACACGGCGATCCACATGATCCTCACCGAAGGCATCACCGATCTGGCCACCGCGGTATCCCAGGACAGCTCCCTGGCGCTGTTCGCCTTTCTCGAACACTTCCCCTTCGCCAGCGTGATTTCCATGGTGGCCATCGTCATGGTGGTGGTGTTCTTCGTCACCTCGGCCGATTCCGGCGCCATGGTGGTGGACATGCTGGCTTCCGGTGGCCAGGACCAGACGCCGGTCTGTCAGCGGGTGTTCTGGGGCGCCAGCATGGGCCTGGTGGCCATCGCGTTGCTGCTGGCCGATGGCCTGAAAGCCTTGCAGACCGCCACCATCGCCAGTGCGCTGCCGTTCACCATCGCCCTGCTGTTCAGCATGCACGGCCTGCTCAAGGCCCTCAAGCTGGACGCCACCAAGCGTGGCCTGCGCCATCAGTCGCTGAGTCTCACTCCGCCCACCACCCGCACGCCGGGCGGCTGGCAGCGGCGCCTGCGCGGCCTGGCGATGTTTCCCCGGCGCAGCCACGTGGTGCGCTTCATCGGCGAGGTCGCCAAGCCGGCCTGTCTGGCGGTGGCCGAGGAATGGCGCAAGCAGGGCTACGTCTGCGGTGTGGAAGACCGTGACGATGGAGGGGTGCGGCTGTACATCGGTCCGGCCGAGCAGCCCGAGTTCGTCTACCAGGTAAGACCCCATGCCTATGCCATGCCCAGTTTCGTCATGGGCAGCGAGCCGGGGGAGGAGCGCAAGTACTTCCGCGCCCAGGTCTATCTGCGCGAGGGCGGTCAGGACCATGACGTCATGGGCTGGTCGCGCGAGGACGTCATCGGCGACATCCTCGACCAGTACGAACGCCACATGCACTTCCTGCATCTGGTGGGCTGAAACGCGAACCGGGCCTTGCGCCCGGTCCGCCGATACCCGAAGACCGCTGCCGACCCGGCAGCGGTCTTTTTCTATTTCACCCGGAAACGCCGGACCACGGCGATCAACTGCTCGTTGGACGACTGCACCGCCGCGGTGCTCTCGGCGGTGCGCTGACCGCTGGTGACCAGGTCGTCGACCATGTGGCGCACGGCGACCATGTTCTGGTTGATCTCGCCGGCCACCACGCTCTGCTCTTCGGCCGCCGCGGCGATCTGGGTCGACAGGTCGCTGATGCGCACCACCGAGCCGTTCATCTCGTCCAGGCCAGCGGTGACCTCGCGGGTCTTTTCGGCGGTGCTCTGGCAGCTGCTCTTGGTCACTTCCATGGCCGCCACGGCGGAGCTCACGCCCTGCTGCAGCCGCCCGAGCATCTCGTTGATCTCGGCGGTACTCTGCTGGGTACGGCCGGCCAGGGCGCGCACCTCGTCGGCCACCACCGCGAAGCCCCGACCCTGCTCACCGGCCCGGGCTGCCTCGATGGCGGCGTTGAGCGCCAGCAGGTTGGTCTGGCCGGCGATCTCGCCGATCACCCCGAGCACATCGTTGATGCGCTGGGCATCGCTCTGCATGGCCTGCACCTTGAGGGTGGCGTCTTCCACCTGATCCACCAGGGCCAGGACGCTGGCCGAGGCCTGCTGGACCACCGCGCGGGAACGCTCGGCCTGGCCATTGGCGGCCTGGGTGAGGGTGGCGGTGTCGCTGGCGCTGCGTGCCACGGAATCTGAGGTGGCGCTCATCTCGGTGATGGCGGTCACCGCCTGGTCGGTCTCGCTGGCATGCCGGGCCAGGATGGCGCCGTTCTGCTGGGCCTGGCCATGGAGTTGCTTGAGGCCGGTGTCGATGCGGTCGGTGGCGTCGCCCACCTCGCCGATCAGCCGCTGCAGATAACCGATGAAGCCGTTGACCGCGCCTGCCACCGCATCCACTTCATCCTTGCCGTGCACCGGAATGCGTCGGGTCAGGTCGGCATCACCGGCGGACAGGGATTCGATGTTGCGTTGCAGCAGGCCCAGGCGCCCCATCAGCTTGCCGAGCGCCAGCACCATGATGCCCACCAGCAGCAGGACCAGCGGCAACTGGATCGCCGCCAGGGTCTTGAGGATGCCGGTGTTGGTCGCCGCGATGAGCGAGGTGGGCAGCGCCGTGGCCAGCAGCCAGGGCGTGCCGGCCAGCGGGCGCAGGAAGAAGGTGTGAGGCGTGCCGTGTTCGTCGACATAGGTGTCGCGCACCACCGCCTCACCCTTGAGCTTGCCGAGGTTCTGCTGGATGGCGGCGACGAAGGGCGAACGGGCGGCATAGGCCGAGACGTTGTTCAGGATCTGCGAATCGCCGAGTTCGCTGAGGTTGCTGAGGATCTTGCCATCGGCTTCGACGATCATCATGTCGGTGTCGTCGAGTTCCTTGCGCAGCTGCTCCACTAGCGGGTTGAAGAAGCCCAGGGTCAGGTCGACGGTCGACACGCCAAAGGCCTTGCCGTCGCGCTGGATGGCCATGGCGCAGTTGGTGCGCGGCTCGGCGCTGGCGGCGTCCTTGTAGGCGGCGGCCCAGACGCACTGGCCGGCGGGGCCCTTGAGGCCGGCCTGGAACCAGGGCTGCTCCCAGTAGTTGAGCGACTCGGGCGAATTCCAGTGGGTGTTGACGATCAGCTTGCCGCTGGCATCGCGGTGATAGAAGGTGCTGAACTTGTCGCGGCCCTGTTCGCGCTGGCTGGGCAGCGGCCAGATGCCGCCGCCGAATACCTTGGCATCGCCATACTGGTCCACCAGGCCAGGCAGTACCCGATCGATGGCGGCGCTGTCCAGCAGCGGTATCGTCTGGGTGATGGAGCGCTGCTGCGCCTGGATCTGATTGAGTTCGCGATAGATGCGGATACCCACCTCGTTGACCCGGGTGAGCACGGCGGACTCGCCGGCGGCGACCAGGTCCGGGGTCACCCAGAGGCGGATGCCGATGATGGTGGCCGCGAGGGTCGCGCCGATGAAGCCAAGGAAGATCAGGGTGTAGCGGGTCCGAATGGTGTTCAAGGCCATGATGTCGCTCCTGCGGTTACAGCGTCGTTCACGCTGCGAAAGGCATCCTTGGCGCCGTTCTGAAAAAGGATGTCAGAGCCTTATCGGCGTCTGATGTGTGACCTTTAGTCGCAGGAAGGGCTGGATATCAAATCGCTACCAGGGTCGCAACGTGACCCGCCAGCCGCTTTGCAGTCAGCGGATCTTCCTGCACGGATCAGGCCGGCAAGGCGCAGACTTCACCCTGCCAGTCATCCGCTACCCGCCGCACGAGCACCAGGCAGGCGCCGTCTCCCGGCGCTGCGATCAGGCACTGGCCGTCGGCCTGCCAGAAGGCACTGCGGCCCACGCAGGCATAGCCACCGGTGGGTGCGCCATGATTGGCCATGAGCACCGGCATGCCCAGCCGCCGGGCGTGGCCGGCCAGCAGGGCGCTGTCGCTGGGATAGCCGGTCGGGCCGATCACCGCCGAGGCCAGATAGAGATCGGCGCCCTGGGCGCGGGCGGCATCGGCATGGGCCGGATGGTTGCTGTCGGCGCAGATGGCCAGGGCGGCTTGCAGGCCCTGCACCGCCAGCAACTCCCCGCCGTTGCCGGGCACGAAAGGCGGTGCCTCGCCCGGATGCAGGTATTGCTTGGTATGGACGCGACAGCTACCGTCCGCGCCCAGGATCAAGGCGCCTATCTGCAATCCTGCCGCACCCTGGACCGGCGCCCCGACCACGGCCGTGAGCCCGGCCTTGCTGCAGGCTTCGCGCAGCGGCAGCAGCTGCGTATCGTCGGGTTCCAGCGCCAAACCCGTCGCCAGCGCCGGTTCATAGCCGGTCAGAGATAACTCGGGAAACAGCAGGAGATCCGCCCCAGCCGCTGCGGCCGCGGCGACGAACGCCAGATGGGTGCGCAGATTGGCGGCGAGATCGCCGGCGACTGACGCGGATTGGGCAGCGGCGAGGGTCAGGCTGAGCGCATTCACCGGGGCTCCGAAGGCGTGTGGAAATCATTATTCATGTCACTAATCAACGCTATAGCGGAGATCCGCTTCGGGGCCGGCTACGCGGTTGAGCTCGGCGCGGTGCTCGATGACCAGTTGGTGTAGATAGCGCTTCGTAGCTGGGGTTGAGCGTAGCCAAGCCCGACAGGCTAGATTCAAGGCGCTCGCCCTCACCCCAACCCTCTCCAGGGGGAGAGGGAGGAAAGCGGTGCTTACAACAGTGTGAAACTCCCCTCGCGCACCCGCTCCGAATCAAGGCCGACCATCACCTTGAATTCGCCCGGTTCCGAGACCAGCTTGAGGTCATTGTTGTAGAAGCGCAGGTCCGCCTCGGTGATGGGGAAGTCCAACTCGCGGCTCTCGCCCGGTTGCAGCATCACCTTCTGGAAGCCCTTGAGCTCCTTGACCGGTCGCGCCAGGGAGGCGGTCACGTCGTGCAGATAGAGCTGCACCACGGTGGCGCCGGCGCGGTCGCCGGTGTTCTTGACCGTGACCCTGGCAGTCAGGGTGTCGCCCTGCTTCAGGGTGGCGCTGGACAGCTGCGGCGCCGAGACGTCGAAGGTGGTGTAGCTCAGGCCATAGCCGAAGGGGTAGAGCGGACCGTTGACGATGTCGAAGTAGCGCGAGGTGTACTTGTTCGGCTTGGCCGCGTCGAAGGGGCGACCGCTGCTCAGGTGGTTGTAGTACAGCGGCACCTGACCCACTTCACGGGGAAAGGTCATGGTCAGCTTGCCGGAGGGGTTGTGGTCGCCGAACAGCACATCGGCCACGGCGTTGCCACCTTCGGTGCCGGGGAACCAGGCTTCCAGCAGGGCATTGGCCTGCTCCTGCTCCCATTCCAGCGCCAGCGGGCGGCCGTTCATGAGCACCAGCACCAGCGGCTTGCCGGTGGCCTTGAGCGCCTTGATCAGCTCGCGCTGGGTGTCGGGCACGCTGATGCGGGCGCGGCTGGAGGCCTCGTGGGCCATGCCCTGGGATTCGCCGACCACGGCCACCACCACCTCGGCCTGGCGTGCCGCGGCCACGGCTTCGGCGATCAGTTCGCTGGCGCTGCGCGGATCCACGGCGACCGCCGGTTCGTAGGAGTTCAGGTAGGCCAGCACATCGCGGTCGTCCAGCAGGTTGGCGCCCTTGGCATAGAGCACCTTGCCCTGGCCGGCCACGGCGCTTTCCAGCCCACGGCGGATGGAGACCGCCTGGGCGGCCACACCAGCGGCGGACCAGTTGCCCATGACGTCGCGCGGACTGTCGGCCAGCGGACCGACCACCGCCAGGGTGGCGCCCTTGCGCAGCGGCAGGACGGCCTTCTCGTTCTTCAGCAGCACCAGGCTCTCGCGCGCCACCTGGCGCGCCTCGGCGCGGTGCAGCCGCGATTCGGCATTGGTGTCGGCCGGGTCCTGGCCCTGCAAACGACGATAGGGGTCGTCGAACAGGCCCAGACGGTACTTGGTCAGCAGCATGTCGCGCACGGCCTGGTCGATCTCGGCCTGGGTCACCTTGCCGGCCGCCAGCAGGGCGGGCAGCTGCTTGCCATAGACGTCGTCGTGCATGTTCAGCTCGACACCGGCCTTGAGCGCCTGCTCGGCGGCGTCGCGGGTGTCCTTGGCCACGCCGTGCAGGACCAGTTCGTTGATGGCGCCGTGGTCGCTGATCAACAGGCCCTGGTAATTCCAGTCCTTGCGCAGCAGGTCCTGCAGCAGCCAGCGATTGGCCGTGGCGGGAACGCCATTGATGCTGTTCAGGGCCACCATCACCGCGCCGGCACCGGCCTCGGCGGCGGCGCGATAGGGCGGCAGGTAGTCCTGCATGAGCCGTTGCGGACTCATGTCGACGTTGCTGTAGTCGCGCCCGGCTTCCACGGCGCCATATCCGCCGAAGTGCTTGATGCTGGCCATGAGGCTGTCGGGGGCGCGCAGGTCGTTGCCCTGGTAGGCGTGCACCAGGGTGGCGCCGATGCGCGAGGTCAGCCAGGTGTCTTCGCCGAAGGTTTCCGAGGCACGGCCCCAGCGCGGTTCGCGGGTGATGTCGACGGTGGGGGAAAAGGTCAGGTCGAGGCCGTCGGCGGCCGCCTCGATGGCGGAGATGCGTCCGCTGGTGGCGATGGCGTCGAGATTCCAAGTGCTGGCCAGGCCCAGGTTGATGGGGAAGATGGTGCGCATGCCATGGATGACGTCATAGGCGTAGAACAGCGGGATCTTCAACCGGCTGTGCACGACCTGGTCCTGCATCTGGCGGATGTCGGGGCGGGTCACGGTGTTGAACATGGCGCCCACCTTGCCGGCGCGGATGTCCGCCATGATGGCTTCCTTGGGATAGTCCGGCCCGACGCTCACCAGGTTGAGCTGGCCGATCTTTTCCTCCAGGGTCATCTTCGCCAGCAGGGCGTCGACGTAGGCGCGTGCCGGATCGGCGTCTTGCGCCGGGGCGAGGGTGGCGCCGATGGCCAGGCCCAGGCCGAGCATGAGTGCGGTGAGGCGTGGTGCGTTCGACATCTTCCCCGGATTCCCTGTGCGTACTTTTTCGTTGTTCTTGAGCACCCTTGTGCCGAGGGGATTGTACAGCCGGGAAGCCGGGATGCGGAGCCGTTGACGGCCGGCGGGAGAGCCGGTCGTCAGGGGCGGAGGGGAGGGCGGACGGGGCCTAGAAACGCGGTTTGCGGGTTTCCCAGTCCGGCTGGTACTTGCGCATCTGGCGCACGTCGTCGCGGCTGCGGATGTCGATGGCGAGAAACTGCTCGTGCAGCTTGGCCAACTGGTCCTGATCCAGCTCCACGCCCAGGCCGGGGGCATCGGTGATCGCCACGCAGCCATTGCGGATCGGCAGCTTGCCGCCCTGGATGACCTCTTCGTCCTCTTCCTGCCAGGGATAGTGGGTATCGCAGGCATAGGCCAGATTGGGTACCGCGGCGGCCACGTGGGTCATGGCCATGAGGCTGATGCCCAGGTGCGAGTTGGAGTGCATGGAGACGCCCAGACCGAAGGTGTCGCACATCCGCGCGAGGATCTGGGTGTCCCTGAGGCCGCCCCAGTAGTGGTGGTCGGCGAGCACGATCTGCACGCTGTTCTGGGCCACGCTGCGGCGGAATTCGTCTAAGTCGGTGACCACCATGTTGGTGGCGAGGGGTATGCCGGTGCGCCGATGCAGTTCGGCCATGCCGTCGAGGCCGGGGGTCGGGTCCTCGTAATACTGGAGGTCGCCCGCCAGGACCTCGGCGATGCGCAGGGAGGTTTCCAGCGACCAGTTGCCGTTGGGGTCGATGCGCAGCGGCGCTTCCGGGAAGGCCTGGCGCAGCGCCTTGATGCAGGCCGCTTCGTGATCCGGGCCAAGCAGGGTGCCGGCCTTGAGCTTGATGCTCTGGAAGCCGTTCTCCTCGATCATCCGCGCGGCCTGGGCCACCACCTGCTCGGGGCTGATGGCCTCGCCCCAGCGATCGGGCTTGTAGGGCGCGTCGATGTGCTCGGCGTACTTGAGGAACAGGTAGGCGCTGAAGGGGACTTCGCGGCGCACCGCGCCACCGAGCAGCTCCACCAGCGGAATGCCCAGGGAACGTGCCTGCAGATCGAGGAAGGCCACTTCGAAGGCGGAATAGGCATTGGCCACCTGCTTGCTCGGATGGGAGCCGGGCGCCAGCTCCGCACCGGCCACCACGCCGCCGGCAAGACTGGCGACAGTCTCCACCACTCGCGCGCGCAGGCCGTTGAGGTCCCAGGCGGAAAGGCCGACCAGGCTGCCTTCCATGGCCTTGAGCACTGCCAGCACCGGGGCGTCGCCATAGCTTTCGCCGAGGCCGATGTGGCCATTGTCGCCTTCCACCTCGATGATGGATCTCAGCGCATAGGGTTCGTGGATGCCGCTGGCGTTGAGCAGCGGGGCATCGCGAAACGCGATGGGGGTGACTTTGATGCGTTTGATCTTCACGCTCAGACTCCTGGACTTGTAATTATGAAGGCGGTCTTTGTCAGTCATCGTATGACTACTGGTCGGGTTCTTCAACCTGGAAATCGCACGAACGCCCGGGCGAACGACCGCGCATCGCTTGAGGGTTGCCCGCTCCGGTCGGGGCTGGATAAATAGCCAGCCGCTTGCCTATTGCCCGTGTCGTCATGAACGCTCCGCTCGAAGATCCCCTCTACTATCTGCACAACTTCCAGCGGGTACTGGACTGGGTCGCCCTGCGCTATCCCGATCTGCTCGACGACCACGAGCAGGGTTTCATCGCGGCCTTCGCCGACTTGCCACAGCCCTCGCGGGCATTGCTGGTGCGCCTGGTGATGCGCAAGGGCGAGGTGTTCCGCGCCAGCAAGCTGGTCTACGGCGAGATTGGCTGCCCGCGTGCCGCCGCCTTGCCGCTGGTGGAGCTTGGCTGGCTGCTTTCCGATCCCGAATTGCACCTGATCGAACTCTTCGCCCTGCTGCGCAAGGAAGAACTGCTCGGCTGTTTCGGCGCCCGCCTGCCCAAGGCCGGCCGCAAGGAAGACTGGCTGGCCCGCCTGGAAGCCGAACAGGCCACGCCCCTGGCCTTCAGCGGCTGGGCCGGCACCGTGCCGGAGCTGGTGGAGGAGGGCGTCTGGCGCCTGACGCTGATGGACCTCTGCGACCGCCTGCGCCTGCTGTTCTTTGGCAACCTGCACCAGGACTGGACCGACTTCGTGCTGGCCGACCTGGGCATCTTCCAGTACGAGACGGTGGCCTTCAGCGCCGAATCCCGCGCCTTTGGCCAGCGCCATGAGGTGGACGCCTACCTCCACATCCAGCGTTGTCGCCAGGCGCTGCGCGATGGGCTACCGGCCGCCGAGCTGCTGCCACTGCTGCCCGCCGAGCGCTTTGCCAACACCTGGCTGGAATTGCGTCGGGGCAAGCTGCTCCACGAACTGGCGCAGCACCACGAACGCCTCGGTGAACTGGCCCAGGCGCAGGCGCTCTATGCCGCCTCGGCGCATCCCGAGTCGCGTATCCGCGCCCTGCGCATGCTCGAACGCCTGGAGGACTGGCCCGCCGCCCAGGCGCTGGCGGAAGCCATCGTCGCCGCGCCGGCCCATGACGCCGAGCGCCAGCAGGTGGCGCGCATCCTGCCGCGGCTGGTGCGCAAGCAGGGTGGCCCACCCAACAAGCGCCGCCCCGCCAGCCCGGTGGAGCGGCTCGACTTCGAGCTAGTCAACGACGGCCTGCGCCGGGTCGAGTGGCTGGTGCGCGAGCACCTGGGCCGCGACGAGGCGCCGGTGCACTATGTGGAAAACACCCTGCTCACCAGCCTGTTCGGCCTGCTGTGCTGGGACGCCATCTTCCTCGCCATCCCCGGCGCCTTCTTCCACCCCTATCAGCGCGAACCGGCCGACCTGCGCCTGCCGGGCTTTCGCGAACGCCGGGCCGAGGCCTTCGCCGCCTGTTTGGCGCGGCTAGACGACGGCTCCCATGCGGCGGTGATCCGCGAGCGTTTCGCCGCCAAGCGCGGTCTGGCCTCGCCCTTCGTCGCCTGGGGCATCCTCAGCAGCGACTTGCTCGACCAGGCCCTGGCCTGCCTGCCAGCGCGGCACCTGCGGCTGTGCTTCGAGCGACTGCTGGAGGATCCGGACAACAACCGTACCGGCTTGCCCGACCTGATCCAGTTCTGGCCGGCGGAAGGCCGCTACCGGATGATCGAGGTCAAGGGCCCGGGCGACCGCCTGCAGGACAACCAGCGCCGCTGGCTGGACTTCTTCGCCGCCCATGACATCCCGGTCAGCGTCTGCCACGTGCAGTGGCAGGTGGCCGCGACCTCCGCATGAGCTATCGCATCGCCGTTCGCGCCCTCTGCGAATTCACCGCCAAGGCCGGCGACCTGGACCTCAGGTTCACCCCGTCGCCCACCGCCCTGGAAGGTATCGAAGGCCACCAGCGGGTGGCGGCGCGGCGCGGTCCCGGCTATGAGCGCGAGGTCAGCCTGCAGGGCGACTTCGAGGACCTGCAGGTGCGTGGTCGCGCCGATGGCTTCGACGCCGCCGCCAATCGCCTGGAAGAGATCAAGACCCACAGGGGCAGCCTGGAGCGCCAGCCGGGCAACCACCGTCACCTGCACTGGGCCCAGGCCAAGGTCTATGGGCATCTGCTGTGCCAGAGCCGCGCGCTGGCGGAGCTGACCCTGGCGCTGGTCTATTTCGATATCGGCACGGGCGCCGAGACCGTCTTCACCGAAGCCTGGACGGCGGCCGATCTGGCCGAGCACTTCGCCTTGCAGTGCTCGCGCTTTCTCGCCTGGGCGCGCCAGGAGCTGGCTCATCGCGCCGCGCGGGATGAGGCGTTGGCGACCCTGGCCTTTCCCCATCCCGACTTTCGCCACGGCCAACGGCCCCTGGCGGAAGCCGTCTACAAGGCCGCCAGCGTCGGCTGTTGCCTGCTGGCCCAGGCGCCCACTGGCATCGGCAAGACGGTGGGCACTCTGTTCCCGCTGCTCAAGGCCATGCCGCGGCAGCACCTGGACCGGCTGTTCTTTCTCGCCGCCAAGACCCCTGGTCGCGCCCTGGCCCTGCATGGCCTGGAATCCCTGGCCGCGCCGGTGCGGGTGCTGGAACTGGTGGCGCGGGACAAGGCCTGCGAGCACCCGGAGCTGGCCTGCCATGGCGAGTCCTGCCCGCTGGCCCGCGGCTTCTATGACCGGCTGCCGGCGGCCCGCGCCGCGGCCCTGGCCGAACCCACGCAGCTGACCCGGGCGCGGGTGCGGGAGACGGCCCTGGCCCATGAGGTCTGCCCTTATTACCTGGCCCAGGAACTGGCGCGCTGGAGCGACGTGGTGGTGGGCGACTACAACTACTATTTCGACGGCAGCGCCATGCTCCATGCCCTGGCCCAGACCCAGGAGTGGCGGGTCGGGGTGCTGGTGGACGAGGCCCACAACCTGCTCGACCGCGCCCGCGGCATGTACAGCGCCAGCCTCGACCAGCGCCGCCTGGCGGCGGGCAAGGCGGTGGCGCCGCCGGCCATCGCCAAGGGCCTGCAGACGCTCAATCGCGAATGGAATCGCCTGCACAAGGAACAGCAGGTCGACTACCAGGTGCAGCCGGAATTGCCCGCGGCCTTCCTCACCGCCCTGCAACGGGTGGTGGGTCTGCTCACCGAGCATTTCGGCGAACCCGGACAGCCACCGGCACCGGAGCTGCAGACGCTGTTCTTCGACCTGCTGCAGTTCATGCGCTTGGGCGAGACCTTTGGCGATCACTCGCTGTTCGACGTCACCCTGCTCAAGGGCCGCGGCAAGGCCCAGTCGCAACTCAACCTGCGCAACCTGGTGCCGGCACCCTTCGTCGGTCCGCGGCTGGCGGCGGCCCACAGCTGCACCCTGTTCTCGGCCACCCTGATCCCCCAGCACTTCCACCGCGACCTGCTCGGGGTGCCGGTCGGCAGCGCCTGGGTGGACGTGGCCTCGCCCTTCGCCGCCGAGCAGCTCGAGGTGCGCCTGGTACGGCTTTCCACCCGCTACGCCGATCGCGCCGCCTCCCGCGCGCCCATCGCCGCCCTGATCGCCAGCCGTTATCGCCAGCGACCGGGCAACTACCTGGCCTTCTTCAGCAGCTTCGACTACCTCGATCAGGTCGCCGAGGCCCTCGCCGAGTTGGCGCCCGACGTGCCCCAGTGGCGCCAGTCCCGCGGCATGGACGAAGCTGCCCGCCAAGCCTTTCTCGACCGCTTCCAGGCCGATGGCCGTGGTATCGGTTTCGCCGTGCTCGGTGGCAGTTTCGGCGAGGGTATCGACCTACCCGGCGACCGCCTGATCGGTGCCTTCGTCGCCACCCTGGGCCTGCCCCAGCTCAATCCGGTCAACGAACAGCTGCGCCAGCGCCTGCAACGGCGCTTTGGCGACGGCTATCGCTACGCCTATCTCTATCCGGGCTTGCAAAAAGTCATCCAGGCCGCCGGCCGGGTGATCCGTACCGTGCAGGACCGCGGCTGCCTCTACCTCATCGACGACCGATTCACCCAGCCCGAAGTCAGGGCGCTGTTGCCGAGCTGGTGGCAGGTGGAGGAGGGGGCGGTGCCCACGGGCGAACCTGCGCCCGCTTGAAGGCTACCGAGGTCATGGCCGCCCGCCGATGCAACTGATCCTATGGCACTCCGGTGTTTTGTTGATCGCGGCCATGGGCCGCTCCTACGATTACATCGAGCCTGTAGGAGCAACTGCCTTAGCCGTTATTGGGGTGCACCAGTTGTAGAGCCGTAGCGTGGAAAACGGCGCAGCCTTTTCCACTGGGGACTTCGTGGCGAGGGCGCCCTCACCCCAACCCTCTCCCGAGGGGAGAGGGAGCCATCCGCGCAGGCGGTCATCTCCATCATCGAGCCTGTAGGAGCGGCCCATGGCCGCGATCACCGTACAGCCGTTGCTTAGGCCTCCGGCGTCTCCTCGCAAAACCTCAATCGATTACCAAAGGGATCGGCGATCTCCATCACCAGGCCCCAGGGCAATTCCTGGATGTCTGGCCGGGCGAATCCGTAGTCCTTGGCCAGCAGCTCGGCCTGGAAGGCGCGGATGCCGGTCATGCGGACGAAGACCGTCGAGCCCGGACAGGCGTCGCCATGGTGGCCGGACAGGTGCAGGCGCAGGCCGGCGCGTTCGACTTCGGCGTAGAGCGGCAGCCCCGGCTCGAAGCGATGCTCCCAGACCAGGCGAAAACCCAGGAACTGGCAGTAGAATTCACGCGCCTTTTCGTCATCGAAGCTGCGCAGGATGGGGCTGGGTTGCCCGAAGGTGACGGCGGCATTGACCATGAGCGGTCTCCAGGGGCGCGGGAGGAATGTCGATGATGCCCATTCCACCGCGTCCGGCAACCCGAACTGTGATCCGGAAAGCTTTGGTAACCCCTCTGGCAGGCCAGAGCGTGCGCTAGGCTGCAGTTCACCGGTGCGATGGCGAACCTATCCGAGTATCGTGCATTCTTTTTCTCTCTGGCGGTTCGGCTGGGCCGAATCTTTTCATCCTTAGTGACCAAGGTTGATCCATGCAGCGTCGACACCTGCTCAAAGCGTCCCTGGCCCTGGCGGCCTACACCGGCATTCCCTCCACCGGGCTGTTCGCCCTCCAGGCCTTTGCCAATCCGGCCAATGGCGACGGCCAGGCCTTCGATTTCGACTGGCTCAAGCAGCACGCCAAGGAACTGGCCGGTAAGGCCTATCAGCCCACCGCCCAGCAACTGCCCGACACCCTGGCGAAGATGACGCCCCAGCAGTTCAATGCCATCGGCTACGATGCCCAGCATTCGCTCTGGCATGACCTCAAGGGTCAGCTGGACGTGCAGTTCTTCCACGTCGGTATGGGCTTCAAGACCCCGGTGCACATGTATTCGGTGGACCCCAAGACCAACGAGGCCAAGGAAGTCCACTTCCGCCCCGAGTTGTTCAACTACAACGACAGCGGCGTCGACAAGAGCCAGCTCAAGGGCGACCTGGGCTTTGCCGGCTTCAAGCTGTTCAAGGCGCCGCACCTGGCCCAGTACGACATCGTCTCCTTCCTCGGCGCCAGCTATTTCCGCGCCGTGGACAAGACCCGCCAGTACGGCCTTTCGGCTCGCGGCCTGGCCATCGACACCTATGCCGAGCGGCCCGAGGAATTCCCCGACTTCACCAAGTTCTGGTTCGTCACCCCGAACAAGAACAGCACCCGCTTCGTGGTCTATGCGCTGCTGGATTCGCCCAGCGCCACCGGCGCCTATCGCTTCGACATCGACTGCCTGAACGACCGGGTGGTGATGGACGTGGACGCCAACGTCAATGCCCGCCGCGACATCAAGCAACTGGGCATCGCGCCCATGACCAGCATGTTCGGCTGCGGCACCCACGAGCGCCAGACCTGCAACACCTACCACCCGCAGATCCATGACTCCGACCGCCTGGCCATGTGGAAGGGCAACGGCGAGTGGATCTGCCGCCCGCTGAACAATCCGCCCAAGCTGCAGTTCAACGCCTTCAAGGACGACAGCCCCAAGGGCTTCGGCCTGGTGCAGACCGACCACGAATTCGAAAGCTACCAGGACGTCATGGTCCGCTACGACCGCCGGCCGAGCCTGTGGGTCGAGCCCACTTCCGCCTGGGGCGAGGGCGCCATCCAGCTGCTGGAGATTCCCACCACCGGCGAGACCCTGGACAACATCGTGGCCTTCTGGGCCCCGGCCGAGACCATCACCGCCGGCAAGTCGCTGCACTATGGCTACAAGCTGCACTGGAGCGCGCTGCCGCCGGTGAGCACGCCGCTGGCGCGGGTCAACGCCACCCGTTCCGGGATTGGCGGCTTCCCCGAGGGCTGGGCGCCCGGTGAGCATTGGCCCAAGGTCTGGGCACGGCGCTTCGCCATCGATTTCAATGGCGGCGGCCTGTCGTTCCTGCCCGAAGGCACCGGCATCGAGCCGGTGGTGACCGTCACCGACGGCAAGGTGCAGGATTTCCACGTGCTCAAGATCGACGAGATCGGCGGCTACCGGGTGATCTTCGATTGGTACCCCACCAGCGACAAGGCCGATCCGGTGCAGATGCGCGCCTTCATCCGCACCCAGGATCGCGCTCTGAGCGAGACCTGGTTGTACCAGTACTTCCCGCCGGCCGCCGACCAGCGCCGTTATCCGGACTGGAAGCAGTCCTAAGCGACCGCTATGAAAAAGCCGCTGCGCCCTTTCGGCGCAACGGCTTTTTTGTGTCCGGGAGCCGGACGGCTGGCGAGACGGCCGAGCTCGTCAGTCGGCCAGCACCACCTGATTACGGCCGCCGCGCTTGGCCCGGTAGAGCGCCGCGTCGGCCAGCCCATAGGCGAGCTCGAATTCGGTACCCGGTGGATTGAGACTGAGGCCGAAGCTGGCCGTCACCGGCGCCGGGCCGGTCGCCTCCTGGGCGATGCGCTGGCGCAGCCGCTCGGTCATGGCCAGGGCCTCGTCCCGTGCCAGGGTCGGCAGCAGCACGGTGAATTCCTCGCCACCCACCCGGCCGACGATGGCCGGCGCCTGGACGAGCTCCTGCAGGCAGCGGGCGATGGCCTGGATCACCCGATCGCCCGCGGGATGGCCGAATTCGTCGTTGATGCGTTTGAAGTGGTCGATGTCCAGCACGATCATGGCGCCGCCGTTCCGCCGCAGGGCCTGACCGGCCTGGTCGATGACCGCGCCGCGATTGAGCACTCCGGTGAGGGCGTCGTGGGTGGCCCGGTATTCCAGTTGCTGGGTGAGGGTCTGCAACTGCTGGTTGAGGGCGTTCATCTCGCGTTCGGCGCGGTCGCTGCGGGCGATCAGCCGGCGCGTCTCGCGCATCAGGCGTTCGAAATGCAGCGTCAGGTCGCCCAGCGCCGCCCGGTAGCGCTCGGCGTCGGCATCGTCGGCCACATAGAGGGCGCGTGCGGCCTGCAGCACTCCGGCCTCCTGCTCGAACAGGTCGGGTCCGGGGTCGGCCGGGCTGTAGCGCCTGACGCTGGCGGTCATGCCGGCAGCTCGGGATGCTCGACGAAGGTCAACGCCTGGAAGTCCAGTCGCAGCTCTTCGCCGAATTCCTGGATGGTCTCGTCCTCGGCGTCGTAATACCAGTGCAGCTCCACCCGATTGCCGGCCTGGGCCGCCTGGTCCAGGGCGTCGAACAGGGTGAACAGCATCTTGGTGCTGGAGCTGTTGAAGTAGGCGAGGGCGACATGCACCCGGATGCTGGCGCCCTGGCGCTGGTCGAGATAGGCCCGAAGGGATTCGATCACCGGCAGGTAGAAGGCCGCGGCGTTTTCCGGAAAGGATTCGCCCTTGAGCCAGAGTTCGTCCTCGGTAAAACGGAAATCCACCTCTGGAGAGGTGGGCGTGGGAGCGATGAACATGGTGTCCATACGAAGTTGGAGCCCCTGATCAGATGATGGCTTTCAGGCAGAACAGGGTGGTGCCCGGCGTCTGCGTGGAGGGATGGAAGGCGAACTCCAGGGGCGCGCTGGCATCGCGCGCCATGGTCAGGAAGCCGAGGCCGGCCCCCTTGCTGTCGACCGGGGTCTCGGCGCGCAGGGATTCGCGATAGGCCTGCTTGATCTGTTCCAGCGACATGCTGCACAGCGGCTCGAGCCGTGCGCGCAGGGCGTCGACTTTGTCGCTGGCGATGGGATTGGCACAGAGCATCTGGTAGTTGCCGTCCTGGCGGGTGATACAGACCGAACCCTGACCCAGCTTGGCGTCCGCCAGGGCGTCCGGGGGCAGGGCATCGGCGGAATAGTGCAGGACGTTCTGTGACAGTTCGATGAAAGAGGAAAACAGCTTGCGCCGGGTGGCGCCGCTGATCCCTTCGAATTCCAGTTGCAGCTTCACCACCTCGGCCATGGCGGCGACGATGCCATGGGAGAAATAGCCATGGTGATAGAAGATCACGTGCTGCTGTTGGGCGATTTCGAGAAAGGCGCCGTTCGCGGTAAAGGAGGCGGTCATGTCGGTCAGGCCACGCGAATGCAAAGGAAGGTGAGGTCGTCGCGGCGGAGTTCGTCGCCTTGCCAGCGGGCGAGGTCCGCGCTGAGTTGCTCGCAGAAGACGGCGGTGGGCGCCGTGCGCGATTCGGTCAACCGGGCCAGGGCGCGGCGCTTGCCAAAGGAGGTGCGCCGCGGGCCGCCGATCTGGTCGATCAGGCCATCGGTGGTGGCGAACAGCAGGCTGCCCGGCTGCAACGGCAGGGTGGTGGCGGGCCAGCACTGCTCCAGTGGGCTGTCGGCGTAGCCGATGCCCAGGCGCAGCGGCGCCAGGGTCAGTACCTCGGCGGCGTCGGGCGCCAGCAGGTAGAGCGGCATGCGGGCGCCGGCGTAGGTCAGGCTATGGCTGCGGCTATCCACCCAGAAGCAGGCCAGATCCAGGCCATCGTTGGACTCGGAGATGCCGCCGGACTGCCCCAGCATCGCCTTGACGCTGCCGTTGATCGCCGCCAGCAGCGCCGAGGGATCGCGCGGCCCCAGCTGTTGCAGGGCCTGGGTCAGGGACGCCGAGGCGATCAGGGTCATGAAGGCGCCCGGCACGCCGTGGCCGGTGCAGTCGGCGATGGCGCCGAACCAGCCGTCCTCATGCTGGGCGAAGTGATAGAAGTCGCCGCCGACCACGTCGCGCGGTTCCCAGACCAGGGTGGCGTCCTGCTCCATCACCGCCAGGGCCTCGCGCGAGCTGCGCAGCATGGCCCGCTGGATGACGCTGGCGTATTCGATGCTGTGCATGATCTGGCGATTCTTCTCGGCCTGCAGGTCCGAGACGATGCGCATCAGCTGCACGCCCAGGCCGAGGCCGACGAAGCGGCCCTCGCGGGTGACGATGAAGCCGTCGGCCAGCACCTTTTCGCCCACCTCGACGGTCCGGCGGGTCAGCTCCTCGATGGACAGGCCGGCGTCCACCACCAGCGGCTCCTTGTCCATGAAGGCGATGCAGCTCTTGCGATCATAGACTTCGCGGTGATACGGCTTGCTCATCTGCGAGAGGAAGATGTCGCGATTGATGAGCCCGATCGGCCGGTCGTGCTCGACCACCGCGAGACTGGTGATCTCGCGGCGTTCGTTGAACAGGTCCATGACCATGGCGTTGGTGTGCTCGGCCTCGACCGCGGGCCATTGGGTGCAGAGGTCGAGGGCGCAGCGTTGGCCGGGGCGGGTGGCGGAGCGCGCGGAGGGCAGGGGAGCGGACGACATCGATACGAATCCGTTCTCGGGAGGTCGATGCAGCCTAGGGGCTCCGTGTTGAGCTTTGATGACAGGAGGTGGCCAGGCGCCAGCATCGCGCTGGGCCTGGCCAGGGGGTGGGTCAGCCGGTCAGCACGCCCAGAGCTGCGCGCGTGAACGGCGGTGGCGGGACGGCATTGAGCACCGCGCCCTGCAACGCCAGACCGCTGTGGGCGAACTGGCGCTGGGTCGCCTCGATCTCCTTGGCAGTGTTGCAGCCGTGGCGTGACACCAGCAGGCAGGTGCCGGCCTGGGCGGCCAGCAGCACGGCGTCGGTCACCGCCAGCACCGGCGGGGTGTCGAGGATGATCAGCTCGTAGTCCTGCTGCAGGCCGCGCAGCAGCTCGGTGCAGCGTGCGCTCATCAGCAACTCGGCCGGGTTCGGCGGGCGGATGCCGCCCACCAGGCAATCCAGGCCAGGTATCGCCGTGGGCTGAATCGCCTGCTCGGGGGTCGCCAAGCCGGCCAGCACCTCGGCGAGGCCCGGGCGGCGAGCCAGCTGCAGACGGCGGTGCAGGCGCCCACGGCGCAGGTCGGCATCCACCAGCAGCACTCGCGTTCCACCTTCGGCCAGCACCCGGGCCAGTTGCACGGCCACCGACGATTTGCCGGCGGCGGGACTGGCACTGGTGATCAGCAGCAGGTCGTTGCGTGCCTCGGTGCGAGCGAAGGCCAGGCTGGTGCGCAGGATCCGCAGGGCTTCCTGGTAGCCGCTGTCGAGCGGCGTCTGCAACGGTCCGCCGAGCTGGCGGCCTGGCGCCAGGGGCAGTTGCGCCAGCACCGGCAGGCCCAGATTCTCCAGGCCCTCGGCGTCCTCGATACCGCGCTCCAGGCTGGCGCGCAGGTATACCCAGGCGGCGCCGGCCAGGCAGCCGAACAGCAGGGCGCTAAGGATCAGCAAGGGCTTCTTCGGGTAGACCGGCGCAATCTGGGTGTAGGCGCTGTCGATGATGCGCACGTCGCTCACCGTGCCCGCCCGCACCACCGACAACTCTTGGATGCGCTTGCTGATCAGTGCATAGACCTTGTCCGCCGCCTCCACTTCGCGCTGCAGGCGCAGCACCTCCTGCTGGGTCTGCGGCAGCTGGCCCAGGCGCCGCTGCAGGACCTGGCGCTCGCGATTCAACACCTGGCGGCGCGCCAGCAGGGTCTGGTACAGCGGATGAGTAGTGGTGAAGCGCAGCGCCAATCCGAGGCGCTCCATCTCCAGGGCCGACAGCTGACCGTCGAGCTCCACCGCCTGACGCAGCAGGCTGCGCCCCTCCGCGCCGATGGCGATGGAGCCCCGTTGCCGCTGGTAGCCGTCCAGGGCCTGGCGACCGGCACTCAGGCGCTGGTTCACCCGTGGCAGCTCCTGGCGCAGGAAGGCCAGTTGCTGGGTCGACTCGTCGGCATTACGGGTCACGTCCTGGCGCACATAGGCCTCGGTGATGCCGCGCAGGATACGTTGCGCCTGCTGCGCATCAGTACCCTGCAGCTTGATCGAGAGGATCCCCGAGCGCTTGCCGCGTTCGCTGACCATGAGGCGCTCCTGCAGCGCCTGAATGGCGACCCCACGGCGCTGCTTGACCAGGATGAATTCGGTGCCCGGATAGGCGTGCAGCTGGGTGATGTCCAGCTGTAGCTCGCCGGCGCTGGCCGGCTGGCCCAGGCGGCCCTCCAGCAGGCGTTTGCCCTGGGCATCGCTCAGCAGGAAGCGATCCGGGGCTTCGGCGGTGAGGGTCAGCGGCTGGCCATAGAGGGCAGCGGGTACGTTCAGGCTGGCGATGGCCAACTGCTCACCGCCCCAGCCGAACCGGGCGAGACCGAAGCGCGGCGGGGCCACCGCGTCGCTGGTCCTTTCGTGGCGGCGAGCCAGCCAGTCGCCCAGCAGCGGCAGGCGCCGCGGGGTGACGCTCAGGTCCAGGCCCTCGGCGTCCACCACCTCGCCGACCACCCGCCGCGAGGTGAGCAGCTGCATCTCGGTGATGGCTTCCGGCGGCGGCAGGGGGCGGCCATTGTCGGACTCGTCCAGGCGCACGATGCCGCGCTGGTATTCGATCTGCACGGTCGCCACCGCCTGGTAACGCGGCGCGGCGAGTTGGGTATAGGCCACACCGAGCAGGGTGCAGAGGGCCACGCAAGCCAGCAGGCTGCGGCGATGGCGCCAAAGGGCGGCGCAATAGCGGGCGAAACCGATGTCCGCGGCCTGGGCGGCGGCGGGTGGAGACTGATGCGACTGGTCCATGCAGGAGCGGGCCTTGGGCAGGTACGGAAGAGGACGGCCGTCGCGGCCGATGCCTGTCCAGAAAGACAGCGATCGGCGAACCGGGGTCAGGATCTTCACACCAGGCTGGGCACAGCTGGAAACGCCAGGCGCTGGATCGGGGATCCGCGCCTTGTCGGCTGGAGTGCTGCGTCGACTCTAAGCGAAAGCAAAAGCCAAAAATGTGACACCCCGTGCAGAACGCGACGGATGCCGGCTTGGCAGCGTCAAGGTGCTAAGGCAGTCTTCTTTGCGACCTGTCATGCCTGCCGACGACGCACCGTGGCAGGCCCTGTTCGTCGTCTCCACGCGGGGTCGTCGAGCCAGTCTTCGTGTTGAGCGGCGTCGCCCCTTGCGACGCCGTGTTCCTGACGGCTTCTTGAATGTAGTCAGCGGTTGAAGCCCGGTTACCCGCCCGCGCGGCCTCCTTGGTCTGCGTGGGCGGTCTTGCACCGGTTGTACCAGGCCTGCGGAAGAGGACGCCTGGTTCTTCACTGCCCTGGACGGCGTTCTCGACTGCATGGCTGTCAGGAGACAGGACAATGAGCGTGGTATCTGACGTTACCCATCCCGGAGTCGGGGTGGGACGGTGGCCGTTCTGGCTGGGCGGTCTGGCGGTCGGCCTGCTGTTGCTGCTGGCCCTGCTGTGGCGCCTGCCGGATTTCCGTGACGGCACCGGGGCGCAGAATCTCGAAGCCAGCTACCACGTCCTGCTCAGCCTCAATGCCCTGGACGAATCCGGCGTGGCCCGGCACTGGTGGTTGCCCACGGTGACCCTGGGCGGCAGTCACGACCGGCAGGTGTCCTGGGGCGCGACCATCCCTACCCATAGCGGCGACTACGTCTACACCAGCTTCAGCAGCTACGGCTTCCTGGCGGCCTATCTCGGCCTCAAGGCCGCAGGCCTCTCGCCTTCGCTGCACAGTCTCGCGCTGTTCAACGCCGCCCTCGGCGCCCTGACGGCGCTGCTGTTGTTTCGCTTGCTCTATCTGGTGCTGCGCAGCCATGGCGCCACCCGCGCCCTGGCCGCCACCGGCGCGGTGTTGAGCTGCCTGATCGCGATATTCAGCCGCGAGGCGCTGTTGTCCCAGGGCCTGCTCTACTGGGTGCAGAGTTTCTACCAGGTGCTGCTGCTGGCCAGCCTGCTGACGCTCTTCCACTACCTGCAGGCCCCGGCGCGCCAGCGCAGCCGGCTGGGCTGGCTGCTGGCCGGGCTGGTGTGCTTTGGCGCCCTGACCGAATGGACCGGCTATGTCTTCGGCGGCGGGCTGGTCGCGCTGTTCTGGCTGCAGCGCCGGCAGCTGCCGGAAGGCCAGCGCCTGGCCTGGCGCCTGGCCTTCGCCACGGCGCTGGCCGGGCTGCTGGTGCTGCTGCACTACAGCCTGGCGGCGGGCCTGTTGCCGACGCTCAAGGCCTTTGCCCGACGTTTTCTCGCCCGCAGTCCGAACAATGCCCACCTGACTGACTTCCTTGCCGGCTATGGCCTGTCCTTCGGCCTGTTCCTGGCGGCCGTGGCCATTGCCCTGGGGGTGCTGGTCTGGAAGCGCCGGAGCCTGAGCTGGCCACGCAGCACCGGCCTGCTGCTGGCGGCCGCCAGCGTGCCGCTGCTGGAAAATCTGCTGCTGCTGCAGCACGCCACCCAGTTTTCCTTCGACCGCCTCAAGTTCATCTTTCCGGCCGCGCTGCTGCTGGGGCTGGCCTTTGTTGCCCTCAAGACTCCGGGGCGCGCCCTGCTTGCGGTGCTGCTGGTGGCAGCCGCTCTGCAGAACGGCCAGACCTATCGCCAGGATCTCGCCGGCTATGCCGGTTGGAGTGCCATCGACCGGCAGAACCAGGCGCTGGTCGGTCTGGTGCAGGGCCAAGTCGCATTGGATTGCACCCTCATCTCCACCGACATGTCGGTGCGCGGCTACGCCAACCTGCTGTTCCACCGCAGCATCCACGAATTGCAGCGCCAGCCGCTGGACTACCACGGCGAGCCGGGGGCCTGTGGCGGACTCTATCTGGAAGGCCGGGATTTCCGCGTCGACCTGCCCGAATACACCCGCGCCCGCCTGAGTCTAGCGGACGGTCGCCAGTTGACCTACGCCAAGGTCGAGGGTGACTGGCGCCTGCAATGAACGCCTTATCCATGAACACGCTGCGAGGAAACCGGGCATGCCGGGTACGCTGATCAATCGACTGAGTTTTCTGGCCCTGGGTGGCCTGATGGTCCTGCAGTTCGGCGTCTTCGAACAGAGCCCGACCAATCCGGTGGGCATCCGCTACGTGGGCGAAATGTACCTGGCGATCTGCCTGGGCTTCTTCGCGCTCTTCACCCTGAGCACCTGGCACCGGCCCCAGCGCGACTATCGCCTGCTGATGGGCTTCTGCCTGTTTTCCACGGCGGTGTTCGTCGGCCTGCCGGCAGTGTTCGCCCAGCTGTTCTGGGGGCAGCCGCTGGTCTATGGCCTCATCGAGGAGCGGCGCGTGCTCTACTGCTTCAGCGCCTTTCTGGTGCTCTACCTGGCCAAGCGGCTGAACGCCACCCAGTTCGAGAATCTGATCATCCTGGTGGGGCTGCTCTCGGCGCTGCTGTGCTGGCTGTCCTACTTCAAGATGCTGCCCGATCTACGCGAGGAGGTGAAGGATCTCAGCCGCCCCGGACGGGCGTCCACGGGCGCGGGCGCCATCTTCTTCGGCTACTTCATCTGCATCTACTTCGCCGGTCGCGGGCGTTCCTTCATCGACGGCCAGTTGCGGCCCAAGCTGCGTCACGGCCTGCTGGCGCTGTTCTTTCTGGCGACCATCGTGGTGGTGCTGCAGACCCGCCAGCTGATCGTGGTCTGCCTGGTGTTCACCATCCTCGCCCTGCGCGCACGCCTGGTGGGGCCAGCACTGTTCGGCGCCATCATCATCGCGCCGCTGATCCTCTATCCGCACCTGCTGGAGACCCTCGGCTTCAACCTGGATTTCTATGCACGCTCGGTGCAGGAAGGCCCCACCGACAACGTCCGGGAAAACACCATTTCCCAGATCATCAACCACCTGCAGCTGTACAACGGCCTGCCCAGCGGCAGCCTGAGCCTGATGTGGAACGACGGCTTCAAGCCGATCTTCGGCGACTACTTCTTCCTCTCCGACGTGGGCATCTTCGGCACCGTGTTCCGCTTCGGCTTCCTGTCCATCCTGGTCATTCCCATCGGCCTGGCGATCCACTACCTGGTGGCGCGCAAACTGAGCCGTGACCTGGAATTCACCCTGGCGGTGTTTCTCGCCTTCATGACCATCTGGCCGCTGCAGGGCCTGTTCGAATACCAGGGCACCGCGGCCCTGCTCTTCGTCATGCAGGCGCTGAAGACCTACCACGGCGCGCCCCAGTACGGGGTGGTGAGTCTGTCGGAGCGACCGGGGGCGCTGCCGCCCGGTCGCCAGGTCTTGCCGGTCTAGCAGCCGGTCAGGCGTTCCACCCGACGCTCGCCGGGAAAGAAGAAAGGCCGCAGGCGCACGCCCAGGCTGTTGCCGAAAAAGGCGGCTACCAGCCATAGCCAGCCATGCAGGCTGCCCGAGGCGATGCCGCTGAAGTAGGCGCCGATGTTGCAGCCATAGGCCAGCCGCGCGCCATAGCCCAGCAGCAGGCCACCCAGCACCGCCGCCACCAGCGACCGCGCGGGGATGCGCAGGCTCGGGGCGAAGCGCCCGGCGAGGCCCGCCGCGGCCAGGGCGCCCAGCATGATGCCGAGGTTCATCACGCTGGTGACGTCGAACCAGAAGGGCTCGGCCAGGGCTCGGGCATTGGCCGGTTGCTGCCAGAAGGCCCAGCCGGAGACGTCCAGCCCGAGCAGGCCGGCACCCTTGGCACCCCAGAGGGCGAAGGCCGAGGTGACGCCCCAGGGGCGACCGGCCAGGGCCAGGGTGACGAAGTTGAGCACGGCCAGGGCGATGGCGCCCCAGACCAGCGGCCAGTTGCCGCGTAGTAGGCGCGCTGCGCCCTGGTGTTCACCGGGTACCGTGACTTCCAGGCTGCCATGGCGACGGCGCTCCAGCACCACCGTGGCCGCGGCGATCAGGGCGAACAGCGCCAGGCTGACCAGGATGCCGGGCAGCACGCCCAGGCGGGTCACCAGGGAGGTGGGTGGCAGGCTGGGCAGGGCGAACCACCAGCCCAGGTGCTGGGTGGCGATCAGCGAACCGATGACGAAGAACAGCAGGGTCACCAGCATCCGCGCATTGCCGCCGCCGGCGGTGAACAGGGTGCCGGAGGCGCAGCCACCGCCCAGTTGCATGCCGATGCCGAACAGGAAGGCGCCGATCACCACCGAGGTGGACAGCGGCGAGACGTTGCCACGGACCGCCTCACCGAACAGGCTGCCGGCACCGAGGACGGGAAAGAACAGCAGCACCGCCAGGGCCAGCATCACCATCTGCGCCCGCAGACCGGCGCCGCGACGGTCGAGGATGAACACTCGCCAGGCCGAGGTGAAGCCAAAGGCGGCGTGATAGAGGGTCAGGCCCAGGGCGCCGCCGAGCAGTAGCAGCAGGGCCTGACGACCGCTCACGGCCTGGTTGAGAAAGACCATGCCCACGGCCAGCAGGCAGGTCGCCCACAGGGCCGCCCAGGGCAGGCGAGGAGAGGAGAACGTAGAGGTCTGCTGCATCATGGTTCCGGTAGCTTCGAACTAAAGTCCGACTATTTTAGTGGGACTTGTTCGGGAATCCCAGCGGACATCCGCTGCTGGTTGAATGAAAAGGTTACATCGATATAGCTAGAAGTTATTGATGGTTCAGGGCAGCCGTTTGCCGAGGGATGTGGTCAAAGCGGCCAAAGGAATCCTCTGGAGTCGCCGTGTCCGCTGTTGTCGCCCTGTCCGTTCCCGCTCTGCCCAGGCTGTCGCGACTACGCGGCTGGACCGCCCTCGCCGCTGCGCTGGTCCTGGCCGGTTGCAGCCTGACGCCCACCTCCCAGGGACCCACCCGCTCGCCAGTCGAGGTGCGTGCCGAGCTCCTGCGCCTGCTGCCCGCCAAGGTGGTGGACCGTCAGGGCTGGGCCAGTGACATCCAGACCGCCTTCAGCGCCCAGGGCCTCGAGCCCTCGACGGACAACCTCTGCGCCGTGCTGGCGGTGGCGGAGCAGGAATCCACCTACCAGGTCGATCCGCCGGTGCCGGGGCTGGGACGCATCGCCCGGGAGGAGATCGACAGACGCGCGGCGCGGGCCTATGTGCCCCAGCTGCTGGTGCGCACCGCGCTCAACCTCAAGTCGCCCACCGGCAAGACCTACGCCCAGCGCCTGGACAGTGCCCGTACCGAGCGCGAGCTGAGTCTGATCTTCGAAGACTTCATCGCCATGGTGCCCCTGGGCGGCCAGCTGTTCGGGCGCTTCAATCCGGTACGCACCGGCGGCCCCATGCAGGTCAGCATCGACTTCGCCGAGGCCCATGCCCGCGGCTATCCCTATGACCGCGACGGGTCCATCCGCCACGAGGTGTTTAGCCGCCGGGGCGGTCTCTATTTCGGCACCGCGCACCTGCTCGGCTATCCGGCGGACTATTCCACGCCGCTGTATCGCTTCGCCGATTTCAACGCCGGCTGGTACGCCAGTCGCAATGCCGCCTTCCAGAGCGCGGTGAGCCGGGCTACCGGGATGAAGCTGGCGCTGGACGGCGATCTGGTGGTGCCTGGCTCGCGCACCCAAGGCGAGACCGAGCGGGCGGTGAATCGCCTGGCGCCGGCCCTGGGCATGAGCGACATCGCCATCCGCCATGACCTGGAGGCGGGGGAGTCCGAAGACTTCGCCAAGACCGATCTCTATGCCAAGGTCTATGCGCTGGCCGAGCGCAAGGCCGGACGCAGCCTACCGCGCGCCATGCTGCCGGGCATCACCCTGGAAAGCCCCAAGATCACCCGCACCCTGACCACCGCCTGGTTCGCCCAGCGAGTGGAAGAGCGCTGGCAGCGCTGCCGGGGCCGCGCCGCCCGCTGAGCGGGGCAGGGGGCCGAACGGCGTTTTCCGGGCGATGAGGGTCGGGGTTAACTATGGCAATTGGCCAGACTATTGCCCTACCATGGGGAGATGAAGCGGCCTCGTGCCGTACGGTTCTGGTGTAGTCCCTAGAGGTCCAGATGACCGATATCCCCGGCTCCCGGTTGACGCTCGTCGTCGACCAGCCCACCCCCTCGGCCCGCCATCGGCTGCCGCCCCGCGAACAGGCCAAGGCGCTGCGCCTGCTGCGCACCCTGGGCCTCGAGGCCGATACCCCGCCCGAACTGGTGCTGGCCTGGCTGGAACGCCGCGACGGCGGCTGCTCGCTGCCGGAAGCGGCGCGCCAGATCGGCCTGGGCAACTGGCTGGGGATCACCACCAGCCTGGCCGACCTCACCCAGAATCTGGCGCGCTTCGAAGCGGCCTATGCCCTGGACAGCGTGCTCGACTCCCTGACCACCCTGGTCGAGCAGTCGCCGCCCGAGTCCCGCTAGCGGCTAGAGCCCGGCACCGCGGATATTGACGTAGAGGCTATACAGCGAGTGGGAGCCGGCCATGAACAGCCGATTACCCTCAGGTCCGCCAAAGCACAGGTTGGGGCAGCGCTCCGGCAGGTGGATATGCCCCAGCGCCTTGCCGCTGGGATCGAACACCCGCACGCCATCGAGCACCTCGGGCTTGGCCGCTGGGGCGCCACTGCTGCCCCAGCCGCACCAGAGATTGCCCGCCACGTCGCACTTGATGCCATCCAGGGCGCCATACTCCAGCGCCTCGATATGCTTGCGGCGTTCGCCCAGGCTACCGTCGTCCTTGACGGTATAGGCCCACACCAGGCGATTGGGCTTGGCGCGGCCCTCGACCACATAGAGCAGTTTCTCGTCCGGTGAGAAGGCCAGGCCATTGGGGCCGTTAAGATCGCCAATGACCCGCGTCACCGCCAGGCTTTCGCCGTCGATGCGATAGACCGCATCGGGCTGCTCGGTCTTGACCCTGTGGCCCTCGTAGTCGCTGTTGGCCTGGAACGGCGGATCGCTGAACCAGATGGAGCCGTCGCGCTTGACCACCACGTCATTGGGCGAATTGAACGGCTTGCCTTCGAAGTTATCGGCCAGCACCGTGAGGCGCCCGTCGTGCTCGGTGCGGGTGACCCGCCGACCGAGACCGTGGGTGGTGGAGCCTTCGCAGGCGATCAGTCGACCCTGGCGGTCGCGGGTCAGGCCGTTGGAGAAATTCGACTGGGCGCGATAGGTGTCCAGCCGGCCGCTGACTTCATCCCAGCGCACGATGCGGTTATTGGGGATGTCGCTCATCAGCAGGTAGTTGCCGTCGCCGATCCAGACCGGCCCTTCGGCCCAGCGCAGACCGGTGGCCAGGCGCTCGACGCTGGCATTGAACAGGCGCAATTCCAGGAAGCGGTCGTCGAGGATCTCGATCAGCGGATCGGGATAGCGTTGGCTCAGGGGTTCGGCGGCGCGGGCGAGGGTGGGTAGCGCGAGGGCCGCGCTGCAGACCAGGCCGCCCTGAAGCAGACGACGACGCGACAGCGGCCGGGCGAGCCCCGGGGAAGAGTCATGCATGGTGCAGGTCCTTGATTGTTATTGTTCAGACGAGGCTATGCGGATCGACCTGCGGCAGCAGATCAATCGTCTGACATCATATGTCTTGTGGCGCAGGGCGCCAACCCGGGATCCGCGCTACTCGGCGTCCAGCACCAGGCAGGTACGGCCACGGCCCTGGCGCTTGGCCTGATAGAGGCGGCGATCGGCTTCGTGCAGGAACCCTTCGAGATCGTCGGCGAGGCCGCTGAAGACCCCCGCGCTGAACGACAGCGGCGGCGCGCCCGGGGCATATGCCTGGGACTGGCAGTAACGTCGCAACAGGTCCAGCGCCTGCAGCAACTGCTCTGGCGGCATGCGGCTGACCAGGGCGAATTCCTCGCCGCCCAGGCGCCCGGTCAGGTCCTGGGGCAGGGTGCGGGCCAGCGCCTGGGCGAAGACCACCAGGGCGCTGTCGCCGCTGGCATGGCCGTGTTCGTCGTTGATGCGCTTGAAGTGATCCAGGTCGAGCATGGCCACGCTCAGGGTGTGACCCTCGCGCTCGGCCTGGCGAAACCACTCCTGGGCCTGATCCTGGAAGGCACGCCGATTGCGCAGCCCGGTGAGGGAGTCGTACTGGGCGGCATGGGTGAGGGCGCGCATGAGATCCCGCCGCTCCAGGGTCGAGACCACCCGGCAGTTGAGCTCCTCGGGGCAGAAGGGCTTGCGCAGGAAGTCGTCGGCGCCCTGCTTGATGAACTTGGCGCTGAGCGAGCCCTTTTCGTCGGCCGACAGGCCGATGATGCTGAGGTCGTGGCGGCGCAGCTTCTGCCGCAGCAGCTGCACCAGTTCGAAACCGCTCAGGCCGGGCATGCTGTGGTCCACCACCAGCAGGTCGATGTCCGGCTGCTCCTCCAGCAGGCGCAGGGCTTCGTTGCCGTCGCAGGCATCCAGCAACTGGTAGCGGTGGGGCGTCAGCACGTGGCGGATGTAGTTGCGGGTGGCGTCGGAGTCCTCGGCGATCAGAATCTTCACCGCGGTATTGCTGTCCAGCCGGCGCAGCAGGCGGAAGGCGAATTCGTAGGAGTACTGACTTTCCTTGAGCACGTAGTCGACCACGCCCTTGGTCAGCAGGTCATCGCGCCGGCGCTCGTCGTAGGAACCGCTGAGGACGATGCAGGGCAGACGATAGCGCAATAACAGGTCGACGCTTTCGCCATTGGGCGCATCGGGCAGGTTGAGATCCACCAAGGCGGCAAAGAACAGATTGGCCGAGGTGTCCAGCATCAGCTCGGCTTCGGCGAGGGTGGCGCAGAACACCGGCTCGAAGTCGCGCTGCTGACGAAAGAGGTGCGCCAGGATCTTGAGGACCATGGGGCTGTCTTCGATGACCAGGATGGAGCGCACCGGTAACTCCTGCAGGACAAAGATCAGCCGAGAACTTATCTGGCGTCAGATGAAGCGATCATTCGCCTCTGCGTATCGGCCAAAGAATCGACGACTTGAATGGTCGCCGATCCTTTCTCGATCAGCTGTCCTGCCGGCCTTCCAGTTGACGATGTCGGGGCAGGCGCAGGGCGTCGTCGCGCGGCAACGGGCGGCTCAACAGGTTGCCCTGCACCTTGTCCACCTGCAGGGCCTTGAGCGTCTGCAGTTCGGCAAGGGTCTCCACGCCCTCGGCGATCACTTCCTTACGTGTCTCGCGGGCAAAGGCGATGATCGCCGAGGCCAGCGCCCGGCGTTCGGCGTCGCTGTCGATGTCACGGACCAGGCTCATGTCCAGCTTGATCATGTCCGGACGCAGCCTAAGGATGTGCCTCAGGCTCGAATAGCCGGCGCCGGCGTCGTCGATGGCCAGGCGCACGCCCTGGGCCCGCAGCGGTCGCAGCTGGGCGTGGAGGGCGTCGTAGTCGTCGACTTCGGCGTGCTCGGTGATCTCCAGCACCAGCCGGCCCGGCGGATTGCCCGCCAGCAGCACGGGCAGGCGGCCGGCCAGGATGGTCTGGGGTGAACAGTTCATGGTCAGGTAGCTGTCGTCGGGCAGACTCTGCAGCCCCTGCAGGGCAAAGCGCATGGCGCATTCTTCGAGCTCGTCGCCCAGACCGATGGCGCTGGCTTCGGAAAACCACAGGTCCGGGCTGCGCTGCGGCGGGCAGTGGAAACGCGACAGCGACTCCCAGCCAGCGATGCGCAGATCGGCGAGATGATAGATCGGCTGGTAGACGATGCTGGGCTGGTGCGCAGCTACCGCGCCCTGGATGCGCTGACGCATCTCGACCTGGCCGCGGCGACTGGAGACGTCCAGGCTGAGGCGATCGGCCACCAGTTCGGCGAAGGTCCGCACCAGTTCCAGGTCACGGGGACTCAAGGTTGGATCAGGCTGGTACTTGAAGCAGCAGAAGGTGCCATAGAGCTCGCCATCGTTGAGCCGGACGGGCACGCTCAGGTGCGCGCCGATGGGCACGGCGCGGGTTTCCGGAATCAAGCGGGTGGCGCCGACGGCGCGGGTGTCGGGGATGAGTTCAGGCAGATGGCCGGTCACCACCTGCTGGCAATAACCCTGGCTGAGTGGCAGGGCGTCGCCCGCCTTGATCGGTGCATCGGGCGCGGCATCGACGTTGCGAAAGACCCGATCCTGCTGACGAAATTCGGCCAGAAAGGCCACGTCCATATCCAGATGGGTGCGCAGCGCGTGCAGCACCTTGTCGATGCAGCCCTGGCTGCTCAGGGTGCCGGTATCCAGGCCAACGACATCCAACAACTCGGTACCTGATTCCCTCATGTCCTCACTCCCGGGAAACTACGACCTGAACCAGTGTAGAGCCTGGAATGAATTTGTCAGTCAAATGACCTCATCTGTATGGCTTAAGCCTGTTCGGCGTACCAGGCCTCGAAGGCGGGCAGGGCCATGGGGCGGGCCAGCAGATAGCCCTGGACCTCATCGCAGCCGGCTTCCTGCAGGAAGGCCAGCACCTCGGGGGTCTCTATCCCTTCGGCGACGCTGCGATAGCCCAGCTTGCCGATCAGTGCCAGCAGCGCCCGGACCACCTCCTGCTTGCGTGGATCTTCGGGCAGGTCGTGGATCAGCGAGCGATCGAGCTTGACGCTGGTGACCGGCAATTCGTAGAGGTAGGCGAAGTTGCTGTAGCCACTGCCGAAGTCGTCGATGGCGATTTCCAGGCCCAGCTCGCGCAGGGCATGCAGCTGGGCGATGGCCTCCGGATTACGTCTCAGCCATTCGCCTTCGGTGATCTCCACCTCCAGCCGTCGTGGATCGACGCCCTGGCGCTGGCAGGTCTCGCGCAACAACTCGACCAGATCGCCTTCGTCGAAATCCCGCGGTGACAGGTTGAGCGACAGCCGTCCCTGGTAGCGGCTGTCCCAGCGCGCCAGTTGGCCGATGGCGGTGCGGATCACCCACCGGGTGACGCTGTGGATCAGCGCGGTCTTTTCGATCGCCGGAATGAAGTCGCCCGGCGCGATGGGCCCGAGTTGTGGGTGCGTCCAGCGCAGCAGGGCTTCGGCGCTGCACAGCCGGCGCCCAGGCAGGGCCAGGCGCGGCTGGAAGGCCAGGCTGAAGTCACCGCGCTCCAGGGCCTCGGGAAGCTGCCGGACCAGCTGGAAGATCCGCTGGAAGGCTTCGTCCAGGGGGCGCTCGTAGAGTCCCCAGTGGCGGGGGCTCAGGGCGGCCTGGTTGACGGCTACCATGGCCTTGCGCAGCAGATCGCGCACCTCGCCCGGTTTGAGCTCGAAGGGCACCACGCCGGCCTTTACCGGCGGATCGATGGGAATCCGGTCGGCCTGGACCGGGGTCCGCAACTGGGCGATCAGGGCTTCCAGCAGCGGCGGGTAGTCGTAGTTCGCGGGCAACAGAAAGGCGAATCTCTTGGTGTCCACGTGATAGACCTTGGCCCGCTCGCTCAGGGCGTCGCACAGGCGCAGGGCCAGGCTGCGCAGAAAGGTCTCGAAGGGCCACATGCCCTGGGCCAGGACCAGCTGCTCCTTCCAGTGGGTTTCCAGCGGATCCACCAGCACCAGCAGGCGCGCCTCGCCGGGATGGAGTTCGGTCAACTGGGCCACATCGGCTTGGAACTGCTGCCGATTGGGCAGGCCGCTGACCGGATCGCGCCGGCGCAGGTGCTGACGCAGGACGATGAGTCTCATCACCTGGGCGGCAAAATCGTCCAGGCGCTTGCGTTCCGTCGCCGTCAGCTCGCGTGGTTGGTTGTCGAGGATGCAGAGGCTGCCGATGGCATAGCCGCCCTCGGTGACCAGGGCCGAGCCGGCATAGAAGCGCACCAGCGGCGCCTTGACCACCAGGGGATTGTGGCTGAAGCGGGTATCGCAGCGGGCATCGTTGATCTCCATCCGGCCATCCGCGGCCTGGATGGTGTGGGCGCAGAAGGCGTCCTCGATGGGCATCTGCGCCAGGTCGAAGCCGACGCGGGCCTTGAACCACTGGCGATCGCGATCCACCAGGCTGATCAGCGCGGTCGGCACATTGAAGCTGCTGGCGACCAGTTCGCAGAGGCGGTCGAATTCCTCCGCCGGCGCCGAGTCGAGCAGCTCCAGGGCATGCAAGGCGTTGAGGCGGTCATCTTCGTACTTCAAGGGATCGGCCATCGGACTAGCTCAAGAGAATCGACAGGCCTGGCAGGAGACCCAGGCACAGCTTGGAAGACCGGAGCGCCAGTCGAGCCGGACGAGCGGCTGACAAGAGGCGGGCTGACTGAGGGTATCGGCTGCAAATCATAAGACTTTAGCTGTTTCTCGCGTCTGCACGTCCTGCAAACCTTAGCGCGGCTGCACGTCGATCGCGAGTCCTGGTCGAACGCCCAACCTCCGCCGAGTAGCGACCATGACCCTGACCTGCCTGTTCGACATCAACGAGACCGTGCTGGACCTGTCCGCGCTGGACGGCCTGTTCACCGAGCTGTTCGGCGACCCCCAGAGCCGTACGCTGTGGTTCGCCCAGACCCTGCAGAACGCCATGACCGCCGAGCTCTGCGGTCGGCACGCGCCCTTCGAGGCCCAGGGCCAGGCGGCGCTGGACATGATCGCGGCGCGGCTCGGCCGTACGCTGGCCGCAGCGGACAAGCAACGTGTCGCCGATGCGCTCAAATGGCTGCCCGCCCATGCCGATGTCCGCGCGGGCCTCGATTTTGCTCGGGCGCAGGGCGTGCGCTGCATCGCCTTCTCCAACAACGCCCGCGCCGCTACCCAGGCGCAGCTGGAATACGCCGGCCTGAGCGATGCTTTCGCCGACATCCTCTCGGCCGAGGACGCCGGCGCCAGCAAGCCCGTCACGGCCACCTATCGCCAGGCCGCCGCCAGCCTGGGCGAGCCGGTCGAGCGCCTGTGGCTGATCGCTGTCCATGCCTGGGACATCGCCGGCGCCCAGGCCGCCGGGTTCAGGGGTGCCCTCCTGCAGCGGCGTCCCGACCAGGTGGCCAATCCTCTGGCGCCGCCCCTGGTGACCGCCGGCACGCTGCAAGAGGCAGTGGCGCGCATTCTGGCGCACGAGGGCCGCAGCTAGCGGCCTGGCATGCTAACGTCCGCGCCATCACCGGCCGGATGCCGGTTTTTCCAGACCGTGAGAGTCGCTTTGCCATGATGGATACCCTAGCCCGGCTGCGTGCCGGCGAACTGGCCGGGGCCACGCGCCTGACCCTGCGCGCCGACCTGACCGAATTCCCCGAAGAGCTCTATAGCCTGGCCGACAGCCTGGAAATCCTCGACCTGTCGGGCAATCAACTGACCCGCCTGCCCGCCGACCTGGGCCGGCTGCACCGGCTGCGCATTCTCTTCTGCTCGGGCAATCCCTTCACCGAGTTGCCCGAGGTGCTGGGTACGCTACCCAACCTGGAGATGATCGGCTTCAAGGCCTGCCAGCTGGAGCGGGTGAGTGCCGCGGCCCTACCACCACGCCTGCGCTGGCTGATCCTCACCGACAACCGCATCGCCGAGGTGCCCGCCGCCCTGGGGGAACGACCGGCGCTGCAAAAACTGATGTTGGCCGGCAACCGGCTGGAGGCTTTGCCGGCGAGCATGGCCGACCTGCACCAGCTGGAGCTGCTGCGGCTGTCGGCGAATTGCTTCGCGGCGCTGCCCCCGGCCATTCTCGCGCTGCCCCGGCTGACCTGGCTGGCCTATGGCGACAATCCGCTGGGGGCCGAGCGCGAGCGCGCGGTGCGCACCCGGGCGGCGCGGCAACAACGCATCGCCTGGAGCGACCTGACGCTGGGCGAGCGGCTGGGGGAGGGCGCCTCCGGCATCATCCACCAGGCGCGCTGGCAGTCGCCCACGGGGCCGCGCGAGGTCGCCGTCAAGCTGTTCAAGGGCAGCATGACCAGCGATGGCACCCCGGAAAGCGAAAGCGCCGCCAGCCTCAGCGCCGGCACCCATCCCTGGCTGATCGGCGCCCTCGGCGATCTGGCCGAGCATCCCGAGCAGCGCAGCGGCCTGGTGCTGGAACTGGTGGAGCCGGCCTTCGGCAACCTGGCCGGGCCGCCCAGCTTCACTACGTGCAGCCGTGACGTCTATCCGGAAGACACCCGCTTTACCGCCGCCGCCGTACGTGAGATGGCCGGCGGCATGGCCAGCGCCCTGGCGCACCTGCACGGACATGGCCTGGTCCACGGTGACTTCTATGCCCACAACATCCTCTGGGACGGTGGCGCGCGCTGCCTGCTGGGCGACTTCGGGGGCGCCTCGCTGCTCCCTGAGGACGCTGCGCAAGCCGCGCGCCTGCAGCGCTTCGAGAGTCGTGCCTTCGGCATCCTGCTGGAAGAGTGGTTGACGCGGTGCAGCGAGCCGGTCGATCCAGCGTTGGCGGCCCTGGCCGCGGAGTGCCAGCAACCCGATCTCGATGCGCGCCCCCTGCTGGCCGAGGTGGCGCAGCAGCTGCAGGGCTAGTCCAGCGCCCAGTCCACGGCGGCCAGGGCGTGCAGTCGCGTGGTGTCGAACAGCGGCACCGCGCTGTCGCCCTGGTCCACCAGCAGCATGATCTCGGTGCAACCGAGCACGATGCCTTCGGCCCCCTGGGCGACCAGCTCGGCGATGATCGCGCGATAGGCTGTCCGCGACTCGGGGCGCACCTCGCCACGTACCAGCTCGTCATAGATGACGCGATGCACGGTCTGGCGCGCGGTCGCTTCGGGCACCAGGACCTCCAGACCGAAGTGTGCCGTCAGCCGCTCGCGATAGAAGGCCTGTTCCATGGTGAAGGCGGTGCCCAGCAGGCCGACAGTCCGCAGGCCCCGGGCGCGGATCGCCGCACCCGTGGGGTCGGCGATGTGCAGCAGCGGCAGCGCCGTGGCCGCCTCGATCTCCGCCGCCAGGCAGTGCATGGTGTTGGTGCAGAGCACCAGCGCCTCGGCGCCGCCGGCAGCCAGTTGCCGCGCATGGCCTTGTAGACGCTGACCAAGCGCCGTCCAGTCGCCGGCATGCTGCAGCGCGGCGATCTCGGCGAAATCCACCGACAGCAGCAGGCAGGCTGCCGAATGACTGCCGCCCAGCCGGCGCCGGACTTCTTCATTGAGGATGTGATAGTAGTGAGCCGAGCTTTCCCAGCTCATGCCGCCCAGCAGGCCAAGGGTGCGCATGGCGTGTCTCCCGTTATTCGCGAGGGCTTATCTTGCCTGGCAGGCAGGGCCTCTGAAGAGAGGCAGTCGCGACCGGATCTAGGCATACAGTGTTCCTGGCCGCGGCTTTGGCCGGGCAGGTGGCGACTGCACTGGCTTCCGCTACGCTTCAAGGGGCCACTCCTGGCCCTGAAGGTGATCGTCATGCTCAAAGCGTTGCTCACCGCGGTAGCCCTGACCCTCTTCGCCGCCGCCAGCGTCCAGGCGGCGCCCTGCCGCGACGCTCACGGCAAGTTCGTCAAATGCGACACAGCCAAGACCAAGGCGGCGCAATGCAAGGACAGCCAGGGCAGGTTCGCCAAGTGCGGCACACCTGGGGCCACGCCGGTCAACTAGAGGCGGCTATCTGGATGTCAGGCGGGGCCTTGGCCGTGACGCCTCGCCTGACGTCACCAGCGGCGTCTGCCAGCGCCTGGCATGAGGGCCGCTAGTCCTTTTCCGCCGAGCCCGGCTCCGACCAGGCGCGATGACGCTCGGCCTTCTGGGCTTCGCTTTCCACCCGATTGAGCACCTCGCCCTCGTGCTGCACCTCGGGGCCGCCGCCATAGACATGGTCGAGGCCCTGCATCAGGGCGGCGTAGCCCTGGGCGGCCACCTGGACCGGATCGTTCTTGGGCCCGGCACCCACACTGGTGTCGTCCTCGCCGGCGCGGTGGAAGAAGTTGGTATCGGTCTGGCCGGGCATGAGCACCGTGAGGGTCACGCCGCTGTCCTTGAGTTCGTTGCGCAGGGCGAAGGCGAAGGAATTGATGAAGGCCTTGGAAGCGCCGTAGACGGCCTCGAAGGGAATCGGCGCGGTGGCCGAGATGGACGAGGTGAAGAGCACCCGGCCGCGACCGGCGGCGACCATGTCCGGCAACACCAGCTTGGCCAGGTGCACGGTGGACATCACATTGAGCTGAATCAGCGCCATCTCGTCTTCCAGCCGCGTCTGGCCAACGAAGGCGCCGCCCAGGCCGACGCCGGCGTTGAGCACCACGACGTCCAGCGGACGGCCCTGGCGGCGCAGGAATCTATAGGTCTCTTCCACGCCTACGGCGGTGCGCAGATCGGCCGCATGGCTCCAGACCTTGACCCCCAGGGCACGCAATTCGCGCTCGGCGGCGTCCAGCCCATCACCGCGGGAGACCAGCAGCAGATCGTGGCCATGGCGGGCCAGCTGCTTGGCCAGTTCGAAGCCGATGCCACTGGAGGCACCGGTGACGGCGGCCAGTGGCCGGGTAACATTGCTCATGCGGAAATCCTCTGCAGACCTGGTGTAGCTGGGATCGTCGCGGAGGCGCAGTGCTCCCCGCGGCCGACGGTTGACCCCTGACGGCATGGCATAATCGCCAGGCCGTCTGGAGGAGACAAGCGATGCAACCCGCTGACCTGGAAGCCCTGGTGACCTGGACCATGCCCTATGGCAAGTACGCCGGCCGCCTGCTGGTCGACCTGCCGGGCCACTACCTCAACTGGTTCGCCCGCAGCGGCTTTCCGCCCGGTGAACTGGGCCGGCTGCTGGCGCTGATGCAGGAGATCGACCACAACGGCCTCAAGCCGCTGCTCGATCCGCTGCGCCGTCGCCGTTAGTCCGCCGCGCGATGCATGTCGACATGGGGGATGCCGTCCTCGTCGTACACCCCTGAACAGGGCGTGAAGCCATAGCGGCCATAGTAGGCCTGCAGATGAGCCTGGGCGGAGAGGAACAACGAACGTCCGGGCCAGCGCTCGGCGCAGACGCGCAAGGCTTCCGCCAGCAATAGATGGCCCAGACCGCTGCCGCGGCCCTCGGGGGCGACGATCACCCGACCGATCACCACTTCATCGCGTACGGAGCCCAGCAGGCGCAGGTAGGCGTGCAACTGGTCGTCGCGCCAACCGAACAGGTGCCAGACGTCGTCCGCCAGATCCAGGCCGTCGGGATCGGGATAGACGCACTGCTGCTCCACCACGAAGACCCGGGCGCGCAGGACCAGGGCGGCGTAGAGCTCGGCGGTAGTCAGCGCCGGGGCGGCGCGGCAGATCCACTGGATGGCCATGCTCAGTCCTTGCGCCGGCCGAACATGAAGCGGAAGCGATTGCGATTGAGCAGCACGTAGCCGGTCAACTGCAGCCCCGCTGCGAACAGCAGGCTGCGGATCGCGCCGGGGTCGGCAGGGCGGGGCCCCTGGTAGAGACCGTAAAGGGCGAAGGCCACGCCTAGCAGGCCGAGGATGAAGAAGACCAGACCTATCTTGGTCAGGCGACTTAGCTTTTTATCCATCACGGAGAGGAGGACTCCAGTAGTGGCCGTTCAGGCTTAGAAAGGCTCTATATCAAGGGTTTAAGAGGTTTTTTGTGCATCGATGTAGGTCTCATTTCACCGTGGAAATCTCGATTCGCACCACTTTGGCACCCAAGACGCCTTGCGGATCCTACACATCCAGGCTGAGCGGATTCAAACAGGAGACAGGCGGTTTCGATTGATGGCCTTTTGATTGCACTGCATCTCGCGATGATGTCCCACTCGAGGAGGTGTCTGTATGCATAGCTCCACGCAATATTCCAAACCCATGGCGCTGACACCCGAGGAGCGCGCCTGGTTGCCCTGGCTGGGTACCAATAGCAAGCTTGTGCGCAGGTGGGCCGCTTGCTTGAACCGGGATCGCCAATCTGAATTGGAGGCCACATTCGTCAGCTTCGCCAACACTCGTCGCGATCTACTGCAGACCTGGGCGGAAAGCATCTGGGAACATTTACGGACCTTGAAGGCGGCCATCACAGACCTGTCTGTGGAAGAGGTACCCGCCCTTTTGGCGGCCAAGCAACAGGTTATCCGGGACGCGAGCGAGATAGCGTTCATCGATGCCCAAGGCAAGGTGATAATTTCCACCAAGACCAGCCGCATTGGTAGTTGCGATTTGCACAAGGATGCGGTGCGCAACGGACTGACCCAGCGGTTCCTCCATGGCCCTTATGTGGATCCGGTGACGGAGGCGTTAGGGCGGACGTCCTCGAAGTTTCACGATGCGGTCACCCTAATGTTCTACGAGCCGGCCCGCTGTGGAGATCAGCAGGGTGCATTGATCGTGCGTATTCCCAATGATGTGCTCGGTGATCTGATCCAGCGCGAAGCGGGGCATATCTATCAGGATTCAGGCGACAACTATCTCTTCATGGTCGAATCGCGGTTCGATCCTAACCTGAGGCCGGGTATCGCCTTGTCGCGTTCGCGGTTCGAGGATTCGACCTTTTCCAAGGGGGAAAATCTGAAGAGTGGGGTCCGCACTGCCTTCGGTGACGTCAGGATCCGCAACCATACCGAACTCGAGATCGTCTTCAACGACCCCGCCACGGGTCAGCTCCATCCCGGCATTCGCGAGACCATCCGCCACGGTGAAAACCTCTTCGTCGACTATCCGGGGTATGCCGATTACCGTCATGTGCCCGTGGTCGGACGAGGCATCACCTTTTCACTGCCAGGATCGCCTGATCGTTGGGGCATGATGTGCGAAGCGGATCTGGAGGAAGTCTTTCGCTATCGCAGCCTGAGATACCGCCTCAACCTGCACTTCTTGGTGACGTCGCTCTGCTGCAGTCTGCTACCGCTGCTGGCTTGTTCCAAACTGAACCTGGGGCTGGTCGCGCAGTGTGCAGCCGTAGTCACGAGCGCGATGGCGGGTACGGTCCTGTTCAGTGCGCGCGTCAGCAGACCGCTGATAAACAGACTCAGGAAGACCAGCCAAATGCTGCGAACCATCGCCGAAGGCGGCGGCGATCTCACCGAGCGGTTGCCGGCCCAAAACGAGCGGCCCGACGAAATCTCGTTGGTGGCCCAGTGGATCAACAGCCTGATCGACAGCCTTGGCCAAATGGTGGGGCAGGTGGTCATGACCAGTAGTGACATCGAACAGGCCAACAGCCAGCTGCAGGGAACCAGCCAGCGTTCATTGAATGAGTCTCAGCGGCTGCGCTCGTCACTCGAGTTGGGCATGCAGACGCTCGGCAGTCAGGTGAAGGAATTGGAAGAGGCGGGGACGGAGGTGGAGGTCATGCGCGCCCAGGTACGAACCGCTGCACAGGAGGCGCGTAAGCAGTTTCAGGAGGTCCAGAGCAGCAGCAGCGATATCCAGCGTTCGGTACAGGAGGCCACCGTCACCATCAAGCAGGTGAAAGACAGCGCCAGTGAAGTCGGCCGGGTCGTGACGGTAATCAACGCCATCGCCAATCAGACCAACCTGCTTGCCCTCAACGCCGCCATCGAGGCGGCGCGTGCGGGCGAAAGTGGCCGGGGCTTCGCCGTGGTTGCCGATGAAGTCCGGCAATTGGCCGATCGCACTTCACGTTCCACGGGAGAGATCGCCGACATGATCAGCAACATGCAGCGTCGAACCGAGGACGCCGTGGCCATCATGGACAGCAGCATTGAACAGCTGAAATCGGGCCTGCAATTGGCCTTGGCCGCTGCAGAAGACAGGCAGGAGGTTCAACAGGTGTTGCAACAACTGTTCATCACCATCGACAAGCTCACCGCTGGAACTCTGGAGAACGGGCAGCGATTCAGGGTCATGGGCAGCCTGGCGGCCAGTGTTCATCAGTCCAGTACCGCGGCGCATCAGAGTGCGCAGTTGACCGGTGGGGCAGTGTGCACACTGGAGCGGCTCGCCAACAGGTTCAAGGTGAGCGCTTGATCGCCGTAGCTTGACGGACTCGCAAGAGCGGTATGGTGTTGGCGGATGGGAAGTCAACGGGTACCGCTCATGTTCAGTCACATCCAGCTAGGTGCACGCGACCTGGAACGCTTGGTCGATTTTTACGATGCCGTTCTGCGTGAATTTGGTTTCGTGCGGATGCCCGTCGAGGACGACGGCGGTCCTCCTGGCTGCGGCTGGCAGCGGCAGGGTCGCCCCTGGCCGCAATTCTATGTGCAGATTCCCTTCAACGGCCTGCCCGCGTCCTGGGGCAATGGCGTGCAGGTGAGCTTCGCCGCGCCGTCGCGCCAGGCCGTGGAGGCCGCCTGGCACCGGGCATTGCAATCGGGCGGTAGCGACGAAGGCGCACCCGGGGTGCGCCCTGGCTACGGTGCGGACTTCTACGCCGCCTATTGCCGGGATCCGGAAGGCAACAAGCTGTGCTTCGTGCACGCCGAAGGACTGGTCGAGGCCAGCGCCTGAGGCGCTGGCCGGTCTAGCCTTGGGCGGCCAGAGCGACCGCGTCGGTACGGGCGGCCATGATGAAGTCGTTGCGGTGCAGGCCGCCGATGTTGTGCGTCCACCAGCTCACCGTCACCGCGCCCCATTCGGTGAGCAGGGCCGGGTGATGGTCTTCGTCCTGCGCCTCGCGGCCGACCCGGTTGGTGAAGTCCAGGGCTTCGAGAAAGTTGCCGAAGGCATAGCGGCGTTCCAGGCGCGCAATCCCCTCGCGTTCCACCAGCGTCCACCCCGGCACGGCCTTGAGCAATTCACTGCTGGCGGCCGCGCTCAGGGCCGGCTCGCTGGAGCGGCAGGGGACGCAATGGGAATGGGCGAGATCGGCCATGGGGCGCTCCTTGGGGGAAGAAAGTCATGAAGGGGCAAGGGTAACAGACCCGTCGGTCAGCTCCCGGCGCCCCGTCCGACCATGGTCGAATGGTCCGAAACCGGTGCGCGCCGTACAACGGAAGGCAACAAGAACAACAGTTTCCCGCCGAGGAGATCGTCCCATGAGTGCCGCCTTCTACCCGGTCCGCGCGGAAGTCGCTTCCCGGACCCTGACCGATGAAGTCACCTATCGTCGCCTGTACCAGCAGTCCATCCTCAACCCGGATGGCTTCTGGCGCGAACAGGCCCAGCGCCTGGACTGGATCAAGCCCTTCAGCCGGGTCAAGCAGACCTCCTTCGACGATCATCGCGTCGACATCCAGTGGTTTGCCGACGGCACCCTGAACGCCTCCTACAACTGCCTGGATCGCCACCTGGAAACCCGTGGCGACCAGACCGCCATCATCTGGGAAGGCGACGATCCGGCCGACAGCCGTCACATCACCTACCGCGAACTGCATCGCGAGGTCTGCCAGCTGGCCAACGCCCTGCGCGGCCAGGACATCCACCGCGGCGACGTGGTGACCATCTACATGCCGATGATCCCCGAGGCCGTGGTCGCCATGCTGGCCTGCGCCCGCATCGGCGCGGTGCACTCGGTGGTGTTCGGCGGCTTCTCCCCCGAATCCCTGGCCGGCCGCATCAGCGACTGCCAGTCCAAGCTGGTGATCACCGCCGACGAAGGCGTGCGCGGCGGTCGCAAGATCCCGCTCAAGGCCAATGTCGACGAAGCCCTGACCAATCCGGCCACCCATTCGGTGCACAAGGTGATCGTCTGCAAGCGCACCGGTGCCGACATCGCCTGGCACCGCCACCGCGACGTCTGGTACGAAGAGATCACCTCGGTGGCCCCGGAACACTGCGAGCCCAAGGAGATGTCCGCCGAGGCGCCGCTGTTCATCCTCTATACCTCCGGCTCCACCGGCAAGCCCAAGGGCATCCTGCACACCACCGGTGGCTACCTGACCTATGCTGCCCTGACCCACGAGCGGGTCTTCGACTATCGCCCCGGCGAGGTCTACTGGTGCACCGCCGACGTCGGCTGGATCACCGGTCACAGCTATATCGTCTACGGCCCCCTGGCCAATGGCGCCACCACCCTGCTGTTCGAGGGCGTGCCCAACTACCCGGACGTCACCCGCATGGGCCAGGTGGTGGACAAGCACCAGGTCAACGTCCTCTACACCGCGCCCACCGCCATCCGCGCCATGATGGCCCAGGGCGATGCCGCCATGCAGGGCGTCGACGGCAGCAGCCTGCGCCTGCTCGGTTCGGTGGGCGAGCCCATCAATCCCGAGGCCTGGCACTGGTACTACAAGACCGTGGGCCAGGAGCGCTGCCCCATCGTCGACACCTGGTGGCAGACCGAGACCGGCGGCATTCTCATCAGCCCGCTGCCCGGCGCCATCGGCCAGAAGCCCGGCTCGGCGACCCGTCCCTTCTTTGGCATCCAGCCGGCGCTGGTGGACAACGAAGGCAACCTGCTCGACGGCGCCGTGGAAGGCAACCTGGTGATCCTCGATTCCTGGCCGGGCCAGTCGCGTTCCATCTATGGCGACCACGACCGCTTCGTCGACACCTACTTCAAGACCTTCAAGGGCATGTACTTCACCGGTGACGGCGCCCGCCGCGACGAAGACGGCTACTACTGGATCACCGGTCGCGTCGACGACGTGCTCAACGTCTCCGGCCATCGCATGGGCACCGCCGAGATCGAGAGCGCCCTGGTGGCCCATCCCAAGGTCGCCGAAGCTGCGGTGGTGGGCATGCCCCATGACCTCAAGGGCCAGGGCATCTATGTCTACGTCACCCTCAACCAGGGCGAGGAGGGCAACGAGGCCCTGCGTCAAGAACTCAAGCAGTGGGTGCGCAAGGAGATCGGCCCCATCGCCACGCCCGACGTCATCCAGTGGGCGCCGGGGCTGCCCAAGACCCGTTCCGGCAAGATCATGAGACGCATCCTGCGCAAGATCGCCGTAGGTGAATACGACTCCCTCGGCGACATCTCCACCCTGGCCGATCCGGGGGTGGTGCAGCATCTGGTCGGGACCCACCAGCAGATGAGCCAGGCCGTCGCCTGATCATCGTCCACCAGCAGCCGCCCGCGTCCGTCTCCGGTCGCGGGCGGTTCGTTTTTGGTATCCCTGTAAAGACTTGTCGCCAGGGCAGAAGCTCTGGCCAGCCAGGCGGGGCTAGAATCGCGCCAGCCGGCGGACCGGAGGGCGCATCGGTCCGCTACCCGGGCAAAGGCTGGGACAGGGGCACTACTCCGGCGTACCATGCGTGCCACCCCACAAGGGTTTCATGGCGCGCGGTCCCGGATCGGTCCGCCCCCGCCGCTCTCGACAGGAAGCCAGACGTTAGATGACCATCCGCATCGCCTTTCTGCTATGGCCCGACGTTCGTCCGCTGACCGTGGGCCTGGTCGAGGAAGCGCTGGAACTCGCCTCTCGCCATTCGAGCGATACGCCCTACGAGGTGCGCTTTCTACAGGCCGGCAGCGAGTTGCAGCCGCGGCTGCCGGGTGGCCATTGGGAAGGGCAGCTGGAGCGCCTGGATCGCCTTTTCGTGCTGGCCGACGAACCTTCGCCGACGCTGCCGCCACCCCTGGCCGCGGCTCTGCGTCAGACCGCCCGGGCCGGAGTGGTGCTGGGAGGCTTTTCCGCCGGGGTGCACATCCTCGCCCAGCTCGGCCTGCTCGACGGTCATCGCGCCGCCGTGCACTGGCGCTGGCTGGAGGAATTCAGCGAGCAGTTCCCCAAGGTCATCGCCACTCACCACCTCTATGAGTGGGACCGCGATCGCCTGACCGCCTGTGGCGGCCTGGCCATTCTCGATCTGCTGCTGGCGATGATCGGCCGCGATCGCGACGCGGAGCAGGCTGGCACCATCGCCGAGGAGCTGATCGTCGAGCGCCTGCGCGAAGGCAGCGAGCGGCAGCGCATTCCGCTGAAGAACCGGCTGGGGTCGAGTCATCCCAAGCTGACCCAGGCGGTCATGCTGATGGAGGCCAACATCGAAGAGCCGCTCACCACCGACGAGATCGCCCAGCACGTCTGCGTGTCCCGTCGGCAACTCGAGCGGATCTTCAAGCAGTACCTGGCGCGGGTGCCCAGCCAGTACTACCTGGAATTGCGCCTGAACCGGGCGCGCAAGATGCTCACCCAGACCAGCAAGTCCATCATCCAGATCGGCCTGTCCTGCGGCTTCTCGTCGGGACCGCATTTCTCCAGCGCCTATCGCAACTTCTTTGGCGTCACCCCCCGCGACGACCGCAACCAGCGCCGTGGCGCGGCGGGCGAGGGCAGCATGGTGGCCGAGCGCTAGGCGCCCGGCGCTCCCCCTTCAGCTCACAGTGGCTCGGCCACCCCTTCGTCCAGCCAGGCGCCCAGCCGATCGGCCGGCAGGGGCGCGCCGCAATGGAAGCCCTGGATCTCGTCCGCCGGCAGGTGCTGCAGCTGGCGCAGGTGCTCGGCGTCTTCCACGCCCTTGAGGGTCACGGTCAGCCCCAGCGAGCGGCCGAGATCGATCATGGCGCGGACCAGGGCACTGTCTTCCGGCGCGTGGTTGCGCCGGGCGATCAGGCTGCGATCCAGGCGGATGCCGTCCAGCGGATAGCGGCGCAGATAGGCCAGGGAGCAGAGGCCGGAACCGAAGTCGTCCAGGCACAGCCGTACGCCCAGGCCCTTGAGCGCGCTCAGGGTATTGGCCACATCGGCCGCGGGGTCCAGCAGGGTGCGTTCGGTGAGTTCCAGCTCCAGGCGCGGGGCGGCCAGGCCGCTCTGGTAGAGCGCCTCGGCCACGGTCTGCACCGGATCCTCGTTGGCGTGGAATTGCTGCGGTGACAGATTGACCGACACCGAGAGCCGTTCCGGCCATCCCTGGGCGTCGTGGCAGGCGGTCTCCAGCACCCAGCGGCCGAGGCGCTGGGCGAGTCCGGCGTCTTCGGCCAAGGCCAAAAAGTCCAGCGGCTCCAACAAGCCCTGGGTCGGGTGTTCCCAGCGCACCAGCGCCTCGAAGCCGCGCAGGCTGCCGTCGGCGAGGCTGCGCCGCGGCTGGTAGTAGAGACTGAGACGGTCGTCGCGCAGGGCCTGGCGCAGGTCCTGTTCCAGTTGCCGGCGCAAGAGCACCTGTTCGTTCATGGCCGGTTCGTGGAAGCGCCAGGTGCCACGGCCAGCGGCCTTGGCTTGGTAGAGGGCGATGTCGGCCAGGCGCAACAACTCGGCCGGGATGCCGGTATCCCGCGGCGCCAGAGCCACGCCCAGGCTGCTGCCGATGAAGATGCGCTGCTCGCCGAGGCGGAAGGGCTGCCGCAGCTGCTCCACCAGCCGTCGACAGAGGTCGGCGATGGCGCCCGGCTCGCGTTCGCCGCTGAGCACCACGCAGAATTCATCGCCGCCCAGACGGGCCACCAGGTCGGTGGCGGTCACGTTCTGCCGCAGACGCTGCGCCGCCTCCTGTAGTACCTGATCGCCGGCGGCATGGCCGAGGGCGTCGTTGACCGTTTTGAATCTATCCAGGTCGAGACTGAGCAGGGCCAGGGGACGGGGCTCCGGACCCTCCAGGTGGGTGGCGAGAAATTGGTGCAGGCGGTGGCGATTGGGCAGGCCGGTGAGGGGGTCGTGCCAGGACAGGTGCTGGACCTGGGCCAGGGCCTCGATCTCGTCGGTGAGGTCGGTGACGGTGCCACGATAGCCACCCTCGGGAATGGCCCGGGCGGCCACCCGGCAGGTGCGCTCGCGACCGCTGCCATCCAGGTAGTGGCAGACCAGCGGGGGTCTCGGTTTGCGGTCGTGGGCATGGCCGGCCAGCCAGTGCGCCAGGGTATCGGCGTGGGGTGTCAGGAGTTCGTTGAGCGGCCGTCCCAGCCAGCGGTCGGCGGCTTCCCCGGTGACCTCGGCGAAGCGCTCCGAGACATAGACCAGGCGCAGACCGGCATCGACCTCCCACAGCCAGTCCGAGGTGGCCTCGGCGATGTCGCGGAAGCGTCGCTCGCCAATGGCCAGTTCGCTGCGACTGGCCAGCAGGTCATCGTACTGGGCATCCAGCTGGCGCATCGACAGCAGCGCCTGGCGAAACAGCCAGATCAGTCCCAGCAGCAGGATCAACACTCCGCCGCCGAACAGCGGCAGGGTCTGCTGCATCAGCCACAGCCCCGGACGCGGCGGACGCCAGGTCAACTGATAGCTGGAACCGGGCAGTTGCCAGCTGCCGCGACTCCCGGCCGGATCGGTGGTGATGCCGAGCGGTGGCAGGTTGTTGGCTTCGCTCAGGGTCGCCAGCCGGGCGGGACTCAACACATTGACGAAGACCAGTACCGAAGCCGGCGCATCCAGGGAACGGATGCCGGGCTGGTCGCCTGGGGTGATGGCCGCGGCGGCCACCAGCGCCGGCGTGCCGGCCACGTTGAGGACGCCAGACACGCTGCCGGCGCGGGCATCGACGCTGCGCGCCGCCGCCAGCAGACCAGCGATGTCGCCCTGCAGCCAGGGCGTAGCGGGATCGGCCAGTTGCCCTTCGAGCAGGCGATAGCGGGGCCGATCCTGGCTGTCGAACACCAGCACCCCTTCGTAGCCATAGACCCGATACAGCGATTCGCCAAGATTGCCCTGGTCGTAGGCCCAGTCGTGGTCCAGCTCCAGGTGAAGGCGGCGATAGGCCTCGTCCCATTTGCTGTAGTCGATCAGGTTGCGGGCCACCTCTTCGTCGAGGCGGGTGAAGGTGCGGCCGACGGCACGCTCGGTGTGCTGGGCGACGGTGGCATCCTGGCGCACGGCATTGTCGACCAGCAGGTAGCAGCCCAGGCCGATAAGGCCCAGGAGCAGTACGCAAAGCGCTGGGAACAGCCGCAGGAGGACGGTATGGCCCCGTCGGCGCGGAGAGGCGCTACGGGACGCTGGAGAGGTAGGCATGCCTGGACCCTGGCTAGATGAGCGTTCCTGTGCCTTCGCCTGATCGGACCCGGGGGCGGCCAAGCGAAGCGGGTGAATCCTTGCCGTCGCTAGACTAGCCTCTGAGGGCGCGCGACGCTAAACGTAAAGCGCGAGATGCCAAGGGGGTCGCGCTAAGCAACGCGCGAACACCCGGGCTAGGTGGGGTTGCCGGCACCGCCGTAGAAGGCGCAGCCCTGCCAGGTCTGGCCATTGATGCGCAATTCGGCCTGCAGCGATTGCACGGTGCCGGTCCGGCCATCCACGCAGCGCCGGGGATTGATCCACAGCTCGACCTTCTCGCCATTGGCCTCGGTGGACAGGGCGCGCATGCCGCCGGGCAATTCTTCCTGGACGAAGGGCAGGGCGCGGCGCTGCTGGCCGGCGGTGCTGACCAGCATGCCCTGATTGCTGACCTGGACGCTCCAGTCCGGTCCATGGCCACCGGCGTTCATGGCGGTGCGCTTGAAGTTGGGATCGCTGCAACCCGGACCGCTGTATTGCACACGGTAGACATCGGTGACGGCGAACACGCCCTGGGCGCCATCGCGACCGCCGGACTTGAGCTTGCCGCGCAGATCGGCGAACAGCGACGCGGCACCACTGTCGGCGGCCAGTTCGTGGGCATCACGCAGGATGGCGGTGTTGTTGGCGTCGGTGACGTCGAAGAAGCGCTGTTCCTGGCAGGGGCGGAACAGCAGCTGGTCACCGCTCCAGCGCAGATCGCCCTGCAGACGCTCGCCGCCCGGTGCACGCGGGGTGTCGTCGCTCTGGAACAGACTGCAACCGCCGAGGAGGCCGAGCAGGGCGAGGGAAAAGATGGAACGCGGCGCTGGCATCGCGGGACTCCCGACTGAGGTGGGCACACGTTACTCAGACAACGTCGGGAGCTCAAGGACTTACCAGACGCGATAAGTCTTGCCGGTTTCTCGTCCTTCTACGCTGCGTTCGTAGGCGCGGGCGGCTTCGGCGACGGGAATGGCCTTGAAGCCGAGGAAGAAGTCGCCGTAGTGCGCCAGGGACTCTTCTACCACCGTGGGGCTGACCACATTCAGGCGCTGGCCGCGTGGTAGCTCGATGGCGGCACCCCGGGCGAAACCTTCCAGCCCCGCGTTGACCATGGCCGCCGCGCTGCCCTGGTGGATGGGATGTTCGCTCACGATGCCGCTGGTGAGGGTAAAGGAGGCACCGTCGGACGCCTGGGCCTGTCCCAGCAACACCAGGTTGACCTGGCCCATGAGTTTACTGCTCAGGCCGACTTGGAAGTCGGCCTGGGTCAATTCGGTCACAGGTGCGAAGGCGAGGGCGCCGGTGGCACTGACCAGGGCATCGAAGCGGCCGACCTTGGCGAACAGGGCACGGATGGAGTCCGGCTGGGTGATGTCCGCCTGGAGATCGCCCGAGTGGCGACCGACCCGCACCAAATCGTGGCGCCTACCGAGGCGTTCGGCGATGGCGCTGCCCAGGGTACCGCTGGCACCGACGAGGATGATTTTCATGGGACGACTCCGTGAAGGGAAGGGAGTCCTCAGCCTAGAATGGCGCATTACCTTGATAAATCACCGGAATGGCAATCCAGTGTTTCCTGGAGGAAACGATGCAGGACGACTTCGCCGATCTCGCCGCCTTCGCCATCCTCTGTGAAAGCGGCAGCTTCACCCGTGCCGCCGAGCGCCTGGGCTGCAGCAAGGGGCAGCTGTCGAAGCGCATCCGCGCGCTGGAGGTACGGCTGGAGACCCGCCTGCTGCACCGCACTACCCGCCGCCTCGATCCCACCGCCGCCGGGCGCACCCTGCTGCCCGAGGCCCAGGCGCTGGTGCGCCAGCGTGAGCGGGCCCTGCAGAGCGTGGCCCGGCTGCAGGAGGAGGCCGTCGGTCCGGTACGCCTGACCGTGCCGGTGTCCCTGGGCTACACCTTTTTCGAGGTGCTGCTGGCCTGCCGCGCCGCCCATCCCGCCATCCAGTTGGACCTGGTGCTGGACAATGGCTACCGCGACCTGGTGGCCGAGGGCTTCGACCTGGCGATCCGTGCGCGGGTGGAGCCGGACGAGCGCCTGGTCGCCCGCCCACTGTTCGCCATGCAGGAGGTGACCTGCGCCGCGCCCGCCTACCTGGCCGCGCATGAGTTGCCGCAGGTGCCCGAGGAGCTGCTCGATCACCGTTGCCTGGTGAACAATCACTATGCCGAGGGCGAGGTCTGGCTCTATCACCGCGATCACCGCCTCGGTCGTGTCCAGGTGGCGCCCAGCCTGGCCTGCAATCACTACAGCCTGCTCAAGCAGGCAGCCCTGGCCGGGCAGGGCATCGCCCGGCTGCCGTCGTTCATGGTGCACGAGGAGCTGGCCAGCGGTGCACTGGTCTGGCTGCTCAGGGACTGGCGCACGCCCAGCCAGCCGCTGTTTCTGGTGCACCCCTACCAGGGCGGGTTGCCCAGGCGGACGCGGGTAGTGGCAGAAGCCCTGAGCGACTGGTTCGAGCGCAGTCGGCAGCGGTTGGAGGCGTTGGGGTAGGGAGTTGTCACGCCAGCGCCGGCTTACCCTCGTAGGTTGGGTTGAGCGCAGCGAAGCCCAACAAACAATGGCTTCGAGCTGGCACCGTTGGGCTTCGACGAGGGAGCCGTCTCAACCCAACCTACGTGCTATCGCGGCCATGGGCCGCTCCTACAGGCAACCGTAGGAGCGGCCCATGGCCGCGATGAGATCCACAGCAAGAGCGGTCGCATCAGCGGACCGCCATGGCCGCGATTGGAGAAGGACTCAACCGCCCAGATAGGCCTTGCGCACGTCCGGGTTGGCCAGCAGCTCGGCGCCGCTGTCCTGCATGACGATGCGGCCGTTCTCCAGCACGTAGCCGCGGTCGGCCAGCTTGAGCGCCTGGTTGGCGTTCTGCTCGACCAGGAACACCGTCACCCCATCCTGGCGCAGTTGTTCGATGATCTCGAAGATCTGCTGGATGATGATGGGCGCCAGCCCCAGCGAGGGTTCGTCCAGCAGCAGCAGGCGCGGCTCGCTCATCATCGCCCGGCCGATGGCGAGCATCTGCTGCTCGCCGCCGGACATGGTGCCGGCGCGCTGGGCATAGCGCTCCTTGAGGCGTGGGAAGAGGCCGAGGACCCTGTCCAGCTGACGGTCGTAGCCGTCCTTCTCGGTGAAGAAGCCACCCATGGCCAGATTCTCTTCCACGGTCAGGCGGGCGAACACCCGGCGACCCTCGGGCACCACGGCGATGCCCTTGCGCATGATCTGCGCGGTTTCCTGGCCGACCAGTTCTTCGCCCTCGTAGCGGATGCTGCCGCCATGGGCGCGCGGCGTGCCACAAAGGGTCATCAGCAGGGTGGACTTGCCGGCCCCGTTGGCGCCGATCAGGGTAACGATCTCGCCCCGGTTGACCTGCACGCTGACGCCATGCAGCGCCTGGATCTTGCCGTAGAAGGTGGAGACGTTGTCGAACTGCAGCATGGAGGTCTCCATCAGGATTCGCCCAGGTAGGCCTTGATCACGTCGGGATTGTTGCGGATCTGCTCCGGCGTCCCGTCGGCCAGGGGCGTGCCCTGGTTGATCACCACGATGTGGTCGGAAATGCTCATCACCAGGTGCATGTCGTGCTCGATCAGCAGCACGGTCACGCCATGCTCGGCGCGCAGCAGGGCGATGAGCGCCTTGAGGTCCTCGGTCTCGCGCGGGTTGAGGCCGGCGGCCGGCTCGTCGAGCATGAGGATCTGCGGGCGGGTCATCATGCAGCGGGCGATTTCCAGACGGCGCTGCTGGCCATAGGCGAGGTTGCCGGCGTTGCGGTTGGCGAATTCGGTGAGGTTGACCTGCTCCAGCCAGAAGCGCGCATAGTCCATGGCCTCGGCCTCGCTCTTGCGAAAGGCCGGGGTCTTGAACAGGCCGGCCAGGAAGCCGGTGTTGAGGTGGCGATGCTGGGCGACCAGCAGGTTCTCCACCGCGGTCATTTCCTTGAACAGGCGGACGTTCTGGAAGGTGCGCACCACGCCCTTGCGGGCGATCCTGTGCCCAGGCAGGCCCTGGATGGCCTCGCCGTTGAGCAGGATCTCCCCGCCGCTGGGACGGTAGAAGCCGGTCAGGCAGTTGAACACGGTGGTCTTGCCGGCGCCGTTGGGGCCGATCAGCGAGACCACCTGGCCCTGCTCCACGCGAATGTTGACGCCGTTGACGGCCAGCAGGCCGCCAAACCTCATGGACAGGCCGGAAACATCGAGAAGGGCTTGGCTCATTTGCGCAACTCCAGGTGCGGGCGTTGCATCGGGAGCAGGCCTTGCGGACGCCAGATCATCATCACGACCATCAGCAGGCCGAACATCAACATGCGGTATTCGCTGAATTCGCGCATCAGCTCCGGCAGCAGGATCATCACGATGGCCGCGAGGATCACGCCGAGCTGGGAACCCATGCCGCCCAGCACCACGATGGCCAGGATGATGGCCGATTCGATGAAGGTGAAGGACTCCGGCGACACCAGGCCCTGGCGGGCGGCGAAGAAGCTGCCGGCGAATCCGGCGAAGCAGGCGCCCAGGGTAAAGGCCGAGAGCTTGATCAGCGTGGGATTCAGACCCAGGGCGCGGCAGGCGATCTCGTCTTCGCGCAGGGCTTCCCAGGCGCGGCCGATGGGCATGCGCAAGAGCCGGTTGATCACGAACAGGGTCAGCAGCACCAGCAGCAGGGCGATCAAATAAAGGAAGATCACCTTGTATTCGGAGTTGTAGGGGATGCCGAAATACTCGTGGAAGGGCGTCATGCCCTCGGGTGCCCGGCGCTCGAAGGTCAGGCCGAACAGGGTCGGCTTGTCGATGCCGCTGATGCCGTTGGGGCCGCCGGTCCATTCGGTGAGATTGCGCAGGAGGATGCGGATGATCTCGCCGAAGCCCAGGGTGACGATGGCCAGGTAGTCGCCGCGCAGGCGCAGCACCGGGAAGCCGAGCAGGAAGCCGAACAGTGCCGCCATCAGCCCCGCCAGCGGCAGGCAGACCCAGAAGCCGAGGCCGTAGTAGTGGGAGAGCATGGCGTAGGTGTAGGCGCCGACGGCATAGAAGCCGACGTAGCCCAGGTCGAGCAGACCGGCCAGACCCACCACGATGTTCAGACCGAGGCCGAGCATCACGTAGATGAGGATCAGGGTGGCGATGTCCACCGCGCCGCGCGAGCCGTAGAAGGGCCACGCCAGGGCGACCAGCACCAGGCCGAGGATCACCCAGCGCTGGGTCTTGGGTTCGGTCAGCTTGGTGCCCAGGCCGGTGGCCGGCAACGGCAGGCCGCCGCTGCGGCGCCAGCCGGCGGTGACCTGGTCACGCACCAGTTGCCAGACGAACATCAGCACCGCGGCCAGGGCCACGATCCAGAGGGTGCGCGGCGTGGCGCCGTGCACTTCGAGGTTGACGCCAACCGTCTCCAGCTTGAGGCCGAGGATGGGATAGGCGACGGCCAGCACCAGCAGGGCGCTGAAGAAGGCGGTTCGCAGACGGGCACTCATACCTTTTCCACCTCCGGACGACCGAGGATGCCGGTGGGGCGGAACAGCAGCACCAGCACCAGCAGGCTGAAGGCCACCACGTCCTTGTACTGGTCACCGAAGACATCGGCGCCAAAGGCCTCGGCCACGCCCAGCACCAGGCCGCCGAGCATGGCGCCGGGGATGCTGCCGATGCCGCCGAGCACGGCGGCGGTAAAGGCCTTGATGCCGGCCAGGAAACCCAGGCTCGGGTTGATCACGCCGTACTGGATGCCCAGCAGCACCGCAGCCACGGCGGCCAGGGTGGCGCCGATGACGAAGGTCAGGGCGATGATGCCGTTGGTGTTGATGCCCAGCAGGTTGGCCATCTTGATGTCCTCGGCGCAGGCGCGGCAGGCGCGGCCCAGGCGGGAGCGGGAGATGAACCAGGTCAGGCCGAACATGGTGAGCAGGGTGACGATGAAGATCAGCACCTGTACATAGGAGATCACCACGCCATTCATGGCGTCGGTGCCGATGATGAAGTTGCCCGGCAGCAGGTTGGGGATCGACTTGTCCTTGGAATCCTGGGCCAGCAGCACCCAGTTCTGCAGGAAGATCGACATGCCGATCGCCGAGATCAGCGGGATCAGCCGGTTACCGCCACGCAGGGGGCGATAGGCGATGCGTTCGATGCTGTAGCCATAGGCACTGGCGATGACGATGCTGGCGGCGAAGGCGGCGAGCATGACGATGGGCAGGCTGTGGATGCCCAGCATGGCGAGGCCCGCGATGGCGATGAAGGCCACGTAGGAGCCGATCATGTACACCTCGCCATGGGCGAAGTTGATCATGCCGATGATGCCGTAGACCATGGTGTAGCCGATGGCGATCAGGGCATAGGTGCTGCCGACCGTGAGGCCGTTCACCAGCTGTTGCAGGTAATGGTAGAACTCGGGCATGGGTGTCTCCAGAGGACCCAAGTGCACTTCTGGTGCGGGTCCCAGGCCTCGGATGGAGGCGGATAAACGAAGCCCACCGCCGTTGGCGGTGGGCTCCGGTGTTACAGGCAGGGCTTACTTGGCTTCGGTCTTGGAGCCGTCGGCGTGCCATTCGTAGACCACGAACTCGAAGTTCTTCAGGTCGCCTTTCTCGTCGAACGCCAACTCACCGGTGGGGGTATTGAAGGTGTTGCTGCGCAGTGCCTTGGCCACGTCCTCGGGCTTCTCGTCGCCCGCCTTCTCGATGCCCTGGGCGATGACCTGCACGGCGGCGTAGGAGGGGAACACGAAGGGACCGCTCGCATCCTGCTTCTTGTCCTTGAACGCCTGCACCAGGGCCTGGTTCTTGGGATCCTGGTCGAAGGAGCGCGGCAGGGTGACCAGCAGGCCTTCGGAGGCCTTGCCGGCGATGGCGGAGATGGAGCTGTTGCCCACGCCTTCCGGACCCATGAACTTGGCGGTCAGGCCCTTCTCGGCCGCCTGGCGCAGGATCAGACCCAGCTCGGGGTGGTAGCCGCCGTAGTAGACGAAGTCGACGTTGGCCTGCTTGAGCTTGGCGATCAGCGAGGAGAAGTCCTTGTCGCCGGAGTTGATGCCTTCGAACATGGCGACCTTGATGCCCGCCTTGTCCAGGGTCTGCTTGACCGCGGTGGCGATGCCTTCGCCGTACTGCTGCTTGTCGTGGATGACGGCGACGACCTTGGGCTTGACGTGCTCGACGATGAACTTGCCGGCGGTCGGGCCCTGCATGTTGTCCAGGCCGATGGTGCGGAAGATCAGCTTGTAGCCACGGTTGGTGATGTCGGGGCTGGTGGCCGCCGGAGTCACCATCAGAATGCCTTCGTCTTCATAGATGTCGGAGGCGGGCTGGGTCGAGCTGGAGCAGAGGTGACCGACGACGAACTTGACGCCATCGTTGACGATCTTGTTGGCTACGGCCACGGCTTGCTTGGGATCGCAGGCGTCGTCGTAGATCACGCCTTCGAGCTGCTTGCCCTTGACGCCGCCGGCCTTGTTGATCTGCTCGATGGCCATCTGAGCACCAATGAACTCCATGTCACCGTACTGGGCGACCGGACCGGTCTTGGGGCCGGCCAGACCGATCTTCAGGGTGTCGGCTGCCAGGGTGTGGCTGGCCATGCCGGCCAGGGCCAGGGCCGCGATCAGACGGGAGAAACGCAGAGTTGCCTTTTTCATGAGTGCTCCACTCGGAATGCTTTTATTAATGAGGCAGTTGGAAGCGAAAGTGTGCCGATTTTGTTCTATATGACGCGCTGCGCAGTTTAATCACCGTCTGTTCGTCTTGGAAAGCTGGCGACGACAACTTGTCGGACTTGTCGACCGCGCGTCCGGGCGCTCGGCAAGCGAAGAGGGCGCCGGTAGAATCCGCCCTTTTCACGAGGCCCGCACCATGACCGATCACGCAACGCGCTACGCCACCCTGCTCGGGCAGACTGCCGCCATCGGCTGGGAAGAATTGCAACCGCATTTTGCGCGGGGCGTGCTGCTGGAAGTGGCACCGGAGCTGGACCTGATCGAGGCGGCCATCGCCGTGACTCAGGATGATGCCGCCCGGGTGGGGCTGTGGCTGCAGCAGGGCCAGCTGGCCAAGGTCGACGAAGACCGGGCGCGCCGCCGACTGGAAGCGCCGGCGGTGGCCCTGTGGGCGGTGGTGGTCGCGCCCTGGGTGCTGATGCAGGAGCGTCCGGCCGAGCGCTGAAACGCAAAGGCCCGCGCAAGGCGGGCGTGACTCAGCGTTCGCTGTCGAGATCGCGGAGCTGGTGTTCGCCGTAGCGATCGCCGGCCACCGCGCCTGGCGGCAGCAGCCGTTCCAGCTCGGCACGGTCCGCGGCGCTCAGGGTCACCGCCAGCGCACCGAGGGATTCGTCCAGCTGATCGCGGCGGCGGGCACCGACTAGGGGCACGATGTCGTCGCCCTGGGCGGCGACCCAGGCGACCGCCAGCCGGGCAGGGGTGGTGCCCCGGCGTTCGGCGAATTGTTGCAGACCTTCCACCAACGCCAGGTTGCGCTCCACGTTGCCCGGCTGAAAGCGCGGACTATGGGCGCGGAAGTCACCGCTGCCGGCGGGCTGGCGCCAGTGGCCGCTGAGCAGACCCCGGGAGAGCACGCCATAGGCGGTGATGCCGATGCCCAGGTCGCGGCAGGTCGGCAGGATCTCCGCCTCGATACCGCGCGAGACCAGCGAATACTCGATCTGCAGGTCGCAGACCGGATGCACGGCCGCCGCCCGCCGCAGGGTCTCGGCCCCCACTTCCGAGAGGCCGATATGGCGGATGTAGCCAGCCTGCACCAATTCGGCGAGGGCGCCCATGGTGTCCTCGATGGGCACCTGGCGATCCAGCCGCGCCGGACGATAGATGTCGATATGGTCCACGCCCAGACGCTTGAGGCTGTAGGCGACGAAATTCTTGATCGCCGCCGGCCGGGTGTCGTAGCCCAGCCACTCGCCGCCCGGACCGCGCAGGGCGCCGAACTTGACGCTGATCAGTGCACTATCCCGGCGACCGCGCAAGGCTTCGCCCAGCAGCAGTTCGTTGTGGCCCATGCCATAGAAGTCACCGGTGTCGAACAGGGTGACGCCACGTTCGAGGGCGGCCTGGACGGTGGCGATGGCCTCGCTACGGTCGGCGGCGCCATAGAGGTCGGACATGCCCATGCAGCCCAGACCAAGGCTCGATACCAAGGGGCCCTGCTGGCCCAAGCGACGCTGTTGCATGAGGGATTCCTCGTCAGATGGATGAGGCTTCACTCTAGCCAGGATGACGCTGTGCGATAATCCGCTCTCGACACAACGACCTGTTCGCTCAGCCGTACAATGGAGGCGCCTTGAATCTGGATGACCTGGCGGCCTTCGCCGCCGTGGCCGAGGCTCGCAGCTTTCGCGGCGCCGCCTATGTGCGTGGCGTGGCCGCCTCTTCGCTGAGCGATGCGGTGCGGCGGCTGGAGCGGGAACTGGATGTGCGGCTGCTGCACCGCACCACCCGCAGCGTGACGCCCACCGCGGCCGGCCAGCGCCTGCTGGAACGCCTGACCCCGGCCCTGCGCGAGGTGCGCGGCGCGCTGGACGCCATCAATGCCGAGGGCGAGAGTCCGGTGGGCAGCCTGAGACTCAATGTGCCCACCATCGTCGCCCGGGTGCTGCTGCCGCCGCTGATCGGCCCCTTCCTGGCCCGGCATCCGGGCATTCGCCTGGAGGTGGTGGCCGAGGACCGGCTGATCGACGTACTCGCCGCCGGTTTCGATGCCGGGGTGCGCTACGACGAGCATCTGGAGGCCGACATGATCAGCGTGCGGCTGGGCCCCGTCACCCAGAGATTCGCCGTGGCCGGAACCCCGGCCTACCTGGAGCAGCACGGCGTACCGGCACACCCCGCCGACCTGGTCAGGCATTCCTGCATCGGGCATCGCTTCGCTAGCGGCCTGGTGGCGCAGTGGAGCTTCGAGCGCGGCAGCGAGGTCCTCAATGTCGCGCCGGGCAGTCGCCTGCTGGCCTCGACACTCGATCTGGAATTGCAGGCCGCCCTCGACGGTGTCGGCCTGATCTATTCCTTCGCCGACTACCTGGCCGAACCCCTGGCCGACGGCCGCCTGGTCGAGGTGCTGACGGACTGGTCCACGGCCTTTCCGGGGCCGCGGCTCTACTATGCGGATCGCCGCCAACTACCGGCCCCGCTGCGGGCCTTTGTGGCCTTCTTGCGCGAGCGTCACGGCTAGGCGATCACGCGGGGCGCCGCTACCCTGAGGTCCAGTCCGCCGCTTGGAGCCGCCATGACGTCCCTGTTTTCCCGCCTGGTACCGTCCCCATGATCATCGGCACCGCCGGCCACATCGACCATGGCAAGACCGCGCTGATCCAGGCCCTCACCGGGGTCGCCGGTGACCGCCGCCGCGAAGAGCAGGCGCGGGGCATCACCATCGACCTGGGCTATGTCTACGCCGATCTAGGCGACGGCGGGCTCACCGGCTTCATCGACGTGCCCGGTCACGAGCGCTTTGTGCACAACATGCTGGCGGGCGCCAGCGGCCTGGATCTGGCCCTGCTGGTGGTGGCGGCCGACGACGGCGTCATGCCGCAGACCCGCGAGCACCTGGCGATCCTCGAATTGCTCGGCATTCCCCGGCTGCTGGTGGCCCTGACCAAGGCCGATCGGGTGGATGCCGAGCGACTGGCCCAGGTGCGTCAGGACGTCAGTGCGCTGCTGGCCGGCGGCCCCTTTGCCGGAGCGCCGCTGTATCCGGTGGCCAGCCCCAGCGGCGTGGGCATCCCCGAATTGCGCGCCGCCTTGCTCGCCGCGCTGGACCAGGTGCGCCAGCGCAACGCCCGCGGTGGCTTTCGCCTGGCCGTGGACCGGGTATTCAGCGTCGCCGGGGCCGGGGTGGTGGTCACCGGTACCGCCTTCGCCGGCCAGGTGGCCGTCGGCGACGAACTCATCCTCACCCCGCGTGGCCAGCGCCTGCGGGTGCGAGGATTGCACGCCCAGAATCGCGCGGCGGAAAGCGCTCAGGCCGGTCAGCGGGTGTCGCTCAATCTCGCCGGCGAGCGGCTGAGCACCGACAGTATCGCCCGCGGTGACTGGCTGGTGGCCGAGGCGCTGCATGCGCCCACCACCCGGATCGATGTGGAGCTACGGCTGCTGCCTGGCGAGGCGCGCAACCTGGCGCACTGGACGCCGGTGCACGTGCACCTGGGCGCCCAGGATCTCACCGGGCGCGTCGCCCTGCTGGCAGGCGACAGCCTAGCTCCTGGCGCCATGGCCCTGGCACAGCTGGTACTCAATGCGCCGCTGCACGGGGTGCATGGCGATCGCCTGGTGCTACGTGACCAGTCCGCCCAGCGCACCCTGGGCGGGGCCCGGCTGCTCGATCCCTTCGCCCCGGCGCGCCATCGCCGCACGCCGCAGCGACTGGCACAACTCCAGGCACTGCGTCGGGGCGGTCTGGAGGAGGCGCTGCCTGAACTCCTGGCCCAGGCCGACGGCGGTCTCGATCCACGGCTGCTGGCTCGCCAGTTCAACCGACCCGAAGGCGACTGGCAACTGCCCGCCGACACCTTGAGGGTGGACACGCGGGTCGGCCCGCGGTTGTTTGCAGCCTCCTTGTGGCAGGCAGCGCTGGAGCGCCTGAATGATGCGCTCGCCACCTTTCATCAGGAACAACCCGACGAGCTGGGGCCGGATCGGGATCGCCTCCGCCGCATCGCCGCGCCGGAACTTGAGCGGCCCGTCTATCTGGCGCTGCTGGAGACGGCCCTGGCCGAAGGGCGCCTGCAGAGCAGCGGTCCCTGGCTGCACCTGCCCGATCACCGGGTACGCCTCACCGAGGCGGAGGAGGGGCTCAAGGCCCGGCTCTGGCCGCTGCTGGAGGCCCAGCGCTTCGATCCGCCCTGGACCCGCGATCTCGCCAAGAGCCTGGGTCAGCCCGAGGCCGAGGTGCGGCTGTTGCTGCGCAAACTGGCCCGGCTGGGGGAACTGACCCAGGTGGTCAAGGATCTCTTCTATCCCCAGGCGAGTCTGGAAGCCGCGGCCGGCGAGGCATTGCGCCTGGAGTGCGAAGCAGGGATCATTCGCGCCGCGGCCTTTCGCGATGCCCTTGGCATCGGTCGCAAGCGCAGCATCCAGATCCTCGAATGCCTGGATCGCATCGGTTTCACCCGTCGCTTCGGCGACGAGCGCCGGGTCCGCCCGGACAGCGCCTGGGCCCGCGGCGCCGAGGGCTAGCGCAACAGAGGAAGGCAATCACGCCCGGTGGCGTGGCCGGGCTTCAAACCCGGTTGGGGACGGCAGCCGTTCCCGGGTGGGTTCGACTCCCACTGCCTTCCGCCATTTCCTGCGGTCAGTGCCCGTCCACCGGGTGATGCAGCACCGCGCCCTCCCGCTGCAACTCCTGCAGGAACCAGTCGGCCGCCCAGAGCTGTTCGGGCATATAGAGACCCGCCGGCAGTGGTTTTCCGCCTACCAGGCCCAGCACCCGCTCCAGCGACAGCACCAGCCCGAGGGCGGTCAGCGAGGCCTGCCCCTGGCTGAATTCCAGCACGGACCGTGCGGTGGTGGTCTGGCTGTCCCTTTCGCCGGTCGCCCTGACCGCGATTTCGGCCGCCGTTTCCGCGCCCCGCCGGCGGCTGGAGGACTCGCCCATGGCGATGTCGAAGCGGAGTTCCGGCGCGGCGGTGGTGGCCCAGAGACTGAGCAGGTCGATGGAGCCAAAGGCCGTGGCGGCCAGCGTGCGACCGTCCAGCGCCCTGACGCTGCCCTGCAGGTCGGCACCGCTCAGCCAGTGGCGGCGCCCATGGCGGAACGCCAGGGCCGCGGGCGCCGCGCTGTGCACTCGCGCCATGTCTTCCCAGGCCAGGGGACCGGCCGGATCTTCTTCATCCAGCAAGACCTCCACCCCGATCGCCGTGACCCGGGTGAAGCGGCGGGCGAGATCGAGCGCCAGCGCCAGGGCGGCGCCCGAAGCCCAGTGGCTGGACAGCACCAGGGCATGGGCGCCGGGGCGGTGCATGAACAGGGCGACCTCCGGGCCCAGTTCGGTGACGCCGGTGTTGGCATTGAGATAGGGGATGCCCAGGCGCTGGGCGAGGCGCAGGCCGTGCAGGGCCTGATCCGGTGCCAGCATGATCACGGCTGCCGGGTTGAGGGCGGGATCCAGTCCCAGCCCCGGCTGATCGAGATCCAGGCCCACCGCCCGGGCCTGGCCGGCGGCCTGGGCGACGTCCTCGGCCGTGGCGAGGTTGCGACCCCCGACCAGCAGCGGCCAGTCAGGCTGGCGCTGGCGGAACCAGTGGACGGCCTGGCGGCCTACCGTGCCCGAACCGCCGGCAAAGAGTATGGGTTGCAGTGGCATGATGCTGTCCTCGTCGTTGCAGTGCTGAGGTCCCGGGAGACTGCACGGCCCCTTGGGCAGCAGCCGTTCTCCGCGTTAACCTACCAAGAGTAGGTTCCAGTCCAGGATTAACCTACCTTTAGTAGGTTTGCAAGAAGAGTTGACCAATGGCAGAGCGATCCACCCCTGAAACACCGGTCTCCGAAGGGGCCGGGCGGCGTCTTTCGAAGGCGGCGCGGCGTCAGCAATTGCTGGAAACAGCGCGGGTTATCGTCCGGGAAGAGGGCGCGGATCGCCTGACCCTGGGCTATCTGGCCGTACAGGCAGGCGTCTCCAAACCGGTCGTCTACGAGCATTTCGGGACCCGCTCGGGACTGCTCATCGAACTCTATCGCTGGCTCGATCTGGCGCAGATGGATGCCTTTCGCCAGGCCATGACCGCCCGGCAGCAGAGCGCCGAAGAGGCCACCGCGGCGCTGGCCGAGGGCTACATCCGCTGCGTAACCGACATGCAGGGCGAGGTCGGCGTGCTGGCGGCGGCCCTGGCGGGGAGCGAGGAAAAGACCGCGGTGTATCAGGAGTTGCTGGAGCACGGCACCCGGATAGTGGCGGCGGTGCTCACGCCGCATAGCGAAAGGTCCGCTGCGGAGTTGCAGGTGTCCTGCATCGGCCTGGTCGGCGCCGGCGAGGCCCTGGCCGCGGCCGTGGTGCGCGGGGCGCTGGGCGAGCGCGAGGCCATCGCGGCCTTTACCCGCCTGGTGCGCGCGGTGCTGTAGCGGCTGGCGCTAGTAGACGTCCTTCAGATATCTCTTTTGCTCGCTCATCCCGCGCACATAGTCGGCAGCGGCCTCGTCGCTGAGGTGGCCATGGGTCGCCACCACCTGGCGCAGGGCCTGGTCCACGTCCCTGGCCATGCGGCTGGCATCGCCGCAGACATAGACGCGGGCGCCGTCCTGCAGCCAGCGCCAGACCTCGGCGCCGCGTTCGCGCAGCCGATCCTGCACATAGACCTTCTCGGCCTGGTCGCGGGAGAAGGCCAGACTGAGTTCGTCCAGCAGGCCATCGCGCTGGAAGGCTTCCAGTTCGTCGCGGTAGTAGAAGTCATGGGCGGCGTGCTGCTCGCCAAAGAACAGCCAGTTGCGACCCCCGTCGCCCCGGGCGCGGCGCTCGTGGAGAAAGCCGCGGAAGGGCGCGATGCCGGTGCCGGGGCCGATCATGATCAGCGGGACGTCACCCTGGTCCGGCAGGCGGAAGTGACGTGAAGGCTGGATATGCACCTCGGTGGTGGCGTCCTGCAGGCGGTCGGCGATAAAGGTGGAGGCCACGCCCTTGCGTTGACCGTAGCGCACCGCCGAGACCGTGAGGTGCACCTGGCCGGCATGGGCCAGGGGGCTGGAGGCGATGGAATAGAGCCGCGGTTGCAGGCGCTTGAGGCTGCCGAGCAATTCGCTGGCGTCGTGCCGGGCGGGAAAGCGGGCCAGGACGTCGGCCAGTTGCCGGTCCCAGAGCCAGGTCTTGAGTCTCTCCCGGTCGCCCAGCAGGGCGCGGCACTCGGCAGCATCGCTGCGCTCGGCGATCAGCGCCAGGGTCTCGGGGTTGGGACGGGCGATCTCATAGTGTTCGCTTAGCGCCTGGCGCAGCGACAGCTCGCCGACCTTGGCTACCGTGACCGCTTGTTCGCCGTCCAGGCCGGCGAGGGCGAGGACCTCCTCGACCAGTTCCGGGCAGTTGCGCGCCTTCACGCTCAAGGCGTCACCGGCCTGGTAGGTCAGGGGCTGCGCGGATTCGAAACCGAACAGCCGGACCTCCTTGTTCGATCCGGCACCGTTGAGTCTCCGGTTGATGACCAGCCGCGCGGGCACCGCCGTCGGGCGACCGGTCGTGGTCGGAGGGGCGACGGGTACCTGGGCGGCCTGGGGCGCCAGCTGCCCTTGCAGGGCGGTCAGCCAGGCGTCGGCGGCGTCGAGGCCATCGGCGTCGCAGTCCAGCCGCGGGCAGAGGCGGCGGGCGCCGAGTTCGGCCAGGCGGGCGTCGAGGCGCTGGCCGTGGCCGCAGAACTGCTCATAGGTGGAATCGCCCAGGGCCAGCACGGCGTAGTCCAGCTCGGCGAGGGAGGCATCGAGGCGCCCGAGGCCCTGCCAGAAGGCCTGGCCATTGTCCGGGGCCTCGCCGTCGCCAAAGGTGCTGCTCACCAGCAGGACGCGGCGGGCACCGCTCAGGCGTTCGACGGCATAGGCGGCCATGTCGTGCAATTCGACGGTGAGACCGGCCTGGCACAGGCGGGCGACGCAGCGCTCGGCCAGGGCTTCGGCGTTGCCGGTCTGGGAGGCCCAGAGCACCACCAGATCGGCCGGCGCGGTAGCGGTCTGGGGCAGGCCGGCGCTCTGGCTTTGCGGCAGGCGGCTGAACAGCCCGGCGAGCAGGCCATCGAGCCAGAGCCGGGTTTCGGCGGCCAGCGGCGCCTGGGCCGGCAGGCAGGGTACGCCCTGGGCGCCACCGTCGCGCAGGCCGTCCATGAAGCCGGCCAGGTAGGTGCGTTCGGCCGCGCTGAGCTGGGGCCGGACCGCGGTGGCGACCCCGGTGAGATCGGCCAGCCGCGCCAGGGCGGGTTGCTGGACGCTCTCGGTGACCGGCTCGTCGGCCGGCAGCTGGCGGTGGGGAATGGTGGCGACCCGGGTCAGGCGCACCGCGCAGACCTTGAGTTCCGGTTGCAGCGAGAGCGGGTCGACGGCGTCGCTGGTGACGGCATTGATGGCCAGGTCGCTGCCCTGGACGTCGGCCCAGTGAAAGGGCGCGAAGCAGTTACCGGGCTGGACCCGGTCGCTGAGGGTCACCGGCAACACGGCACGGCCGCGGCGCGAGGTGATCTCCAGCCGGTCGCCCGCGCTGAGCCCCAACGCCTGGGCGTCCTGGGGATGCACCTCGACGAAGGGCGCCGGATTGAGGCGATTCAGCGCGGCGATCTTGCCGGTCTTGGTGAGCGTATGCCACTGGTGCTGCAGACGCCCGGTGTTGAGCACGAAGGGGTAGTCGGCATCCGGCAATTCCGCCGGGTCCAGGTGCGGGCGAGCGAAGAATTGCGCCTTGCCGCTGGGGGTGGCGAAGTTGAGCGCGGTGGGTTCGCCGGTTTCATCCAGGCGCAGGGTCTGGCTACGGCCGTCGTTGCGATAGCGGATCGGCTGGCGCGGATCGCTTTCCGCGCTGGGGCAGGGCCATTGCAGCGGCGTCTCGCGCAGCCGGGCATGGCTGGCGCCGCGGAGGTCGTAGCCGGTCTGGGGGTTGTGGAACTGCTTGATCTCGTCGAACACCTCGGCGGCCGAGGCGTAGCTGAAGTGCTCGCCATAACCCATCGCACAGGCGACGTCGGCGATGATCCGCCAGTCGGCGCGGGCCGCGCCGGGCGGGTTGACGGCCTGGGGGGCCAGGGTCAGGTTGCGCTCGGAGTTGATCATCACCCCGTCGGCCTCGGCCCAGAGCGCGCCGGGCAGGAGGATGTCGGCGTACGGATTGGTCTCGGTGTCGAGAAAGGCGTCCTGGGTGATCACCAGTTCGGCGGCCTGCAGGCCGCGCATGACCGTCTCGCGATTGGCCACGCTGGCCACCGGGTTGGTGCAGATGATCCAGCAGGCCTTCACGGTGCCGGCGGCCAGCTCCTCGAACAGGGCGACGGTGCCCTGGCCAAGACGGGTGTGCAGGGTGCCCTCGGGAATGTCCCAGGCCCGCTCGACGAAGGTGCGGTCGGCGGCCGACAGCAGGCTGCGTTGGCCGGGCAGGCCGGGGCCCATGTAGCCCATCTCGCGCCCGCCCATGGCATTGGGCTGGCCGGTCAGGGAGAAGGGGCCGCTGCCGGGGCGGCAGATCTTGCCGGTGGCCAGGTGCAGGTTGCACAGGGCGTTGGTGCTCCAGGTGCCGTGGGTACTCTGGTTCAGGCCCATGGTCCAGAGACTGGTCCATTCACCGGCTTCGCCGATCCAGCGCGCCGCCGTGCGGATGTCCGCCTCGGCCAGCCCCGTCCCGGCGGCCACGCGCGCGGGACTGTAGTCGGCGAGAAAATCGGGCATGGCCTCCCAGCCCTCGGTATGGGCGGCGATGAAGGCTTCGTCCAGATAGCCCTCGGCGTGCAACAGGTGCAGCAGGCCATTGAGCAGCAGCAGATCGGTGCCCGGGCGCAGTTGCAGGAAGAGATCGGCCTTTTCGGCAGTGGCGGTGCGCCGCGGATCGATGACGATCAGCCGGGCGCCGCGCTTGACCCGATCCAGCAGGCGCAGGAAGAGGATGGGGTGACAGTCGGCCATGTTGGCGCCGCTGACCAGGAAGAGATCGGCGTGGTCGAGGTCGTCGTAGGAGCCGGGCGGGCCGTCGGCGCCAAGGGACAGCTTGTAGCCGGTGCCGGCGCTGGCCATGCACAGCCGGGAATTGGATTCGAGCTGGTTGGTGCCGATGAAGCCCCGCGCCAGCTTGCTCACCAGGTACTGGGCCTCCAGCGACAGCTGGCCGGACACATAGAAGGCGATGGCGTCCGGCCCGTGGCGGTCGAGGATGGCACGCAACCGCTCGGCGGTGGCAGTGACGGCCTGATCCAGCCCGGTCTGCACCGGTTCGTGGGAGCGGTCGTGGCGGACGTAGGCCTGCGCCATGCGCCCACTGTCCACCAGCGCCTGGTGGCTGGTGCTGCCCTTGGTGCAGAGGCGGCCGCGATTGGCCGGATGGTCGCGATCGCCACTGACCTTGGTGACCCGGCCGTCTTCCACCTGCATGACGATCCCGCAGCCGACGCCGCAGTAGGGGCAGACGCTCTTGATGTGGGTAGTGGCCATGGCAAGGATCCTTCGAGAACCAGAAAGCGAAAAGGCGCCGGTCGTGCTCCCCGGAGGGAGACGAACACGGCGCCTTTGTCGTGAAAGGGGGCGATCGGCGTTGACCGCTCCATGCTGGGTATTTAGCAAGGCCCGCGCCAGCTTGGTCCGACGGGCTCAGGGAGCGCATGACTGCTGGTCCGGCGGAGGGGCGGCAGTCCTGCTCGACGTCATGGCAACCACGGGTGATGTGCGCCGTGACGGGGCAGGCAGGCCTTGCCTTGCACCGTTGTGGTTCCGGCTGGCGGGTAGCCGGTGGCGAGTCGGCGATGCCCTCTGCTGGCTGCAGGCCGCGCCAGTGGCGGATCTCCAGGCGATCAGGCAGAACTGGCACAGCCGATGCAAAAGCCCTGACAGACCCGCATTTTCGGGTCGCCCGGTCGATCAACGGCGATCGACAGCCACTGCAGGCGACGGGCACGGAGCAGAGCCCAGGGCTCCTCCCTACATAGAACAGGCAAAGGCGCCTGAGACCGCGAGGTTTCAGGCGCCTTTTTATTTGCCGCGACTCAACCTGATTGGCCTCGGCCGGGGGATAGCCTCCATGAACAGCATCGTGACCCGCAAAGAACGCCTGATCGTCGTCGGCAACGGCATGGTCGGCCATCACCTCGTCGAGCAGCTGCTGGCGGCCGGCGCCCTGGACCACTACGAGATCCACGTCTTCGGCGAAGAGCGTCAGCGCGCCTACGACCGGGTGCATCTCTCGGAATACTTCGCCGGCCGTGACGCCGAATCCCTGGCGATGAGCGCAGCCGACCTCTATGCCGTGCCCGGCCTGGTGCTGCACCTGGGCTGCGCGGTGACCGGCATCGACCGCGAACAGCGTGAGGTGCTGACCCCTGAAGGCGCCTTTGGCTACGACCGCCTGGTACTGGCCACCGGCTCCTATCCCTTCGTGCCGCCCATCGAGGGCGCCGAAGGCGACTCACGCCTGGTCTATCGCACCCTGGACGACCTGGACACCATCCGCCTGGCCGCCGCCAAGGCGCGCCGCGGCGTGGTGGTGGGCGGCGGCCTGCTCGGCCTGGAAGCGGCCAATGCGTTGAAATCCCTGGGCCTGGAAGCCCATGTGGTGGAATTCGCCCCGCGCTTGATGCCGGTGCAGCTGGACGACCTGGGCGGTGCCGCCCTGCGCCAGCGCATCGAAGACCTGGGCGTGGGCGTGCACCTGTCCAAGGCCACCCAGAACATCACCGCCGGCAGCGAGTACCGCTACCGCATGAACTTCGCCGGCGAGGATTTCCTCGAGACCGACCTGATCCTGTTTTCCGCTGGCATCCGTCCCCAGGACGCCCTGGCCCGCAGCTGCGGCCTGGAACTCGGCGCCCGCGGCGGGGTGGCGGTGGACAACGGCTGCCTGACCAGCGACCCCTTCATCCATGCCATCGGCGAGTGCGCCGCCTGGAACGGCAGCATCTTCGGCCTGGTCGCCCCGGGCTACCAGATGGCGCGCCTGGTGGCCGCCACCCTCTGCCACGGCCAGGCCACGCCCTTCACCGGCGCCGACATGTCCACCAAGCTCAAGCTGCTGGGCGTGGACGTGGGCTCCATCGGCGATGCCCACGGCGCCACGCCCGGGGCGCGCAGCTATCGCTACATCGACGAAGCCAGCGCCAGCTACCGCCGCCTGGTGGTGTCCGCCGATGGCAAGCAGGTGCTCGGCGCCGTGCTGGTGGGTGACAACAGCTACTACGACACCCTGCTGCAATACGCCCAGAACGGCATCCCGCTGCCCCAGGATCCGGCCAGCCTGATCATGCCGGTGGGCGAGGGCACCCCGACCCTGGGCGCCGATGCCCTGCCGGCCACCGCCACCCTCTGCTCCTGCCACAACGTCACCAAGGGCGCGGTCTGCGCCGCCATCGACGCCGGCTGCACCGATCTGGCCGGCATCAAGAGCTGCACCAAGGCGGCCACCGGTTGCGGTGGCTGCGCGGCGCTGGTCAAGCAGGTCTTCGAGCATGAGCTGATCGCCCGGGGCGTCGAGGTCGACAAGAGCCTTTGCGAACACTTCGCCCACACGCGCCAGGAGCTCTATCACCTGGTACGGGTGGAAGGCATCCAGAGCTTCGACGAGCTACTGGCGCGTCACGGTCGCGGCCACCATGGCTGCGACATCTGCAAGCCGGCGGTGGCCAACGTCCTGGCCTCCTGCTGGAACGCGCCCATCACCGATCCGCACCTGGTGCCGCTGCAGGACACCAACGACACCTTCATGGCCAACATGCAGAAGAACGGCACCTATTCGGTGGTGCCACGCATTCCGGGTGGCGAGATCAGCCCGGAAGGCCTGATCGCCATCGGCCAGGTGGCGAAGAAGTACGACCTCTACACCAAGATCACCGGCGGCCAGCGCATCGATCTCTTCGGCGCCCAGCTGCACGAATTGCCGGACATCTGGGGCGAGCTGATCGCCGCCGGCTTCGAGACCGGCCATGCCTACGGCAAGTCGACCCGCACGGTGAAAAGCTGCGTCGGCAGCACCTGGTGCCGCTACGGGGTGCAGGACAGCGTCAAGATGGCGCTGGACATCGAGCACCGCTACAAGGGCCTGCGCGCGCCGCACAAGCTCAAGTTCGCCGTCAGCGGCTGCACCCGCGAGTGCGCCGAGGCCCAGAGCAAGGACATCGGCGTGATCGCCACCGAGAACGGCTGGAATCTCTATGTCTGCGGCAACGGCGGCATGCGTCCGCGGCATGCCGAGCTGTTCGCCACCGACCTGGATGACGAGACCCTGATCCGCTACATCGACCGGCTGCTGATGTTCTACATCCGCACCGCCGACCGCCTGCAGCGCACCTCGGTGTGGCGCGAGTCGCTGGAGGGCGGGCTGGACTACCTCAAGCAGGTGATCATCGAAGACAGCCTGGGCCTTGGCGCCGAGCTGGAAGCTCAGATGCAGCTGGTGGTGGATCGCTACGAATGCGAATGGGCCAATGCCCTGAACGATCCCGACAAGCTCAAGCGCTTCCGGACCTTCGTCAACCAGCGCGGCAACGACCCGGACATCCACTTCGTCAAGGAGCGCGGCCAGCGCCGGCCGGCGCGTCACCACGAACTTCAGCTCATCGCCGTTACCGAGGAGGCTTGACCATGACCCAGACCAATACCGCTCGCGCCCTGGAGCCCCGCTGGCAACCCCTGTGCCACCTGACCGATCTGGTGCCCCAGTCCGGTGTGGTGGCCCTGTACGAGGGCGAGCAGGTGGCGCTGTTCTATCTACCCGAGACCGAGCAGAAGGTCTTCGCCGTGGGCAATCGCGATCCCAAGTCCGGTGCCAATGTCATCGGTCGCGGCATCGTCGGCCAACTGGGCCAGGACCTGGTGATCGCCTCACCGCTGTACAAGCAGCATTTCCGCCTGGCGGACGGTGGCTGCCTGGAGTACCCCGAGCAGGCGCTGCCCACCTGGGCGGTACGGCTGAACGGGGAGCGGGTGGAGATCGCCTGAGGCTTTCGCGTCTGGCCTTCTCTCACCCCATTTTTCTCCCGGAGGGAGAGGGGGCGGTACGGTGTGGCGCGGAGCTATTCACGTAGTTGGACAACGGCGCCGCCTTGCCCGGGTGATCACCGCGCCTAGGCGGCTGACTGTTGCACCCACCGTAGTGCAGCGTTGCGCGATGGGTGCTGGTCCAGGCAGGCGAAAACTCTTGGTCGGGGCGATACTCAAGGAGCGGGGACGCTGTCTGCCGATCCTGGCAGTCGCCCTGCGGGAGGTCATCATGCGCCTGACAAGAACCCTTCGCTCCGCGCTGTTCATCGCCCTGCTGCTGGCCCTGGCCGCCATCGCCCTGCTGGAAGGCTGGCGCGCGCAACCGGTGGGCGAACCCGCATTGCGCGCCGATCCGGTCTGTAGCCACGGCTATGCGCCCTATGGCTGCTATCCGGTACCGGCCCGTGGCGGCGACCTGGGGTGGCTGGAGCGACTCTAGGTCCTCACCCAGCCCGTAGGTCGGTATCCAGCAGCGCCGCCAGTTCGCGGTCGAACAGGGCGTGGCCGAACAGCGGGCCCTGGACTTCGGCGCAGTGCTGCGCCTTCAGCCAGGCCAACTGGCCTGATGTCTCGACGCCCGTCGCTGCCACCCGGAGCCCCAGGGTGCGTCCCAGACCGATCAGCGCCTGGGCGATGGCGGCATCTGCCTGCCGCTGGTCCAGGTGAGCGATGAGCTGGCTATCGAGGCTGATGCCCTCCAGCAGGGGCTGGCGCAGTGCATCGAAGGCGCCGAGGCCTTTGCCGAAATCGGCCAGGCTCAGGCGCACGCCCAGGGCGTTGAGCGCCTGGAGTTGAGGGAGCGGCGGATCACCGTCTACCCGCAGCAGCGCCTCGGGCAGCTGCAGCTCCAGGCGTTCCGCTGCCAGGCCACTGGTCTGCAAGGCCTGGGCGACTACCTCCACCAGGGCCTTGGCATCGTCGAACTGGCGAGGCGACACGCTAATGACCAGCCGCAGCGGCGCGGGCCAGGCCGCTGCGGCGCGACAGGCGCTGTCCAACAGCCAGAGCCCCAGGGGAGCGCTGAGTCCGGTCTCTTCGGCCAGGGGCAAGAAGGCCTCTGGCGGTAACGTTCCGCGTATCGGATGGGCCCAGTGCAGCTGGGCTTCGACGCCACTCAGGGTGCCGTCTGCCGTGCGCCGGCGGGGGAGGTAGGCCAGGCGCACCTGGTCGCGCGCCAAGGCCTGGCGCAGTTCCTGTTCCAGGTCACGACGCTGGCTGAGCTGGGCGTCCATGGCCGGTGCATGAAAGCACCAGCCGTTGCGGCCCGCGGCCTTGGCCTGGTAGAGCGCGATGTCGGCCAGGCGCAGCAAGTCCTCGACCTGGCTGGCCTGCTCCGGTGCCTGGGCGATGCCAATGCTGGTGCCGACGCTGACGGTCTGCTCCTCCAGGGGAATCGGCCGGCCGATGGCGCTTACCAGGCGCGCACAGATCTGGTCGACCGTCGCCACATCCAGGTGGCCGAGCAGCACCACGATGAATTCGTCGCCCCCTAGGCGCGCCACCAGGCCGCCGGGCCTCAGGCTGGCTTGCAGACGCCGGGCGATTTCCTGCAGCACCCGATCACCGGCGGCGTGGCCGAGGCTGTCGTTGATCGGTTTGAAGCGATCCAGGTCCAGACTGAGCAGGGTGAGCGGCGTGCTGGGTTGCGCCAGTTGAGCGGCCAGGTAGTGCTGCAACTGCAACCGGTTGGCCAGGCCGGTCAGGCTGTCGTGTTGCGACAGGTGCTCGATCTCGGCCTGGGCGTTGACCGCGGCGGTGATGTCGCTGGCGGTCCCGCGGAAGCCGGCGTCCTTGGGCAGGGGCCGCGCGGTGATCTCGCAGACCCGGGAATGGCCGAGACGGTCACGATAATGGCAGCGCAGCACCTGGCGCTCGTCGAGCTGGCGAGCCTTGTCCAGGAGCCAGTCAGCCAGGCGGGTCGTCTCGCTGCTGAACAGCTCCGCGAGCGGCCGACCGAGCCAGCTGCCAGGCGCATGCCCGGTGATGCGGGCGAAGCGTTCAGACAGATAGGCGATGCGGCCTTCGGCATCGCTTTCCCAGAGCCAGTCGGAGGCCGCCTCGGCGAGCTCGCGAAAGCGGCTTTCGCTGCGGCTCAGCTCGGCCTGGCTGGCGATCAGGGCATCGAACTGCTGGTCGAGCTGCCGGGCTGAATTCAGCGCATGGCGGATCAGCAGCGCCAGCACCAGGCCGAGCAACAGCACCCCGGCCAGGAACACCGGTAGCGTCCGGCGCAGCAACTGGGCGCCGGGCCGTGGGGGTTGCCAGTTGAGCAACAGCGGTGAATCCAGCGGGCGCAGGGATTCATGATCGGGCAGAGGCAGCCGGGAGGCCTGCAGCGTCGGCAGCCCGTAGGTGTCGCTGAGATGAGCCAGGGTCGCGGGGTCGAGCACATTGACGAACAGCATCACCGAGGGCACGCCGGTGCCCGGCGTGACGCCATAGCTCGCGCCCGGCGTGATGGTGGCAGCGGCGACCAGCGCAGGGACGCCGCCGACACTCAGGATCCGCACCAGGCTTTCGGTTTCTCCAGGTCGCTGGCGAGTCGCCGCCAGCAGGGCAGTGAGATCCCCTTCCAGCCATTGCGCGGCCGTGCGCTCCGTTGGCTGCCCGTCGATCACGGCATAGACGGTACGGTCCTGGGGATCCAGCACGAAGACGCCGTTGTAGCCATAGAGCTCATAGGGAATGTCGCCAACGTTACGCTCCTCGTTGGCCCAGAAGCGATCGACCTTCAGGTGCAGGTGCTTGTAGGCCTCGCCCCACTTGGCATAGTTGATGATGTTATGGCCGATCTCGTTTTCCACCTGCTCCAGGGTGCGGGTGATATAGGTCCGCGCCCGCTGCTGGACATCGGCGTCCTGGCTGGAGGCGGTCTTGATCAGCAGGTAGCAGCCGATGCCGAGCAGGATCGGCAGGGCGCAAATGACCGGAAACAGGCGCAGCAACAGGGCGTGACTGCGACGGGTGGCGATGGGGGTTGGCGACATGAGGGACCTGGGCGCTGGACGACGGTCAGGTTTCCTGCGCGGTGGCCAAAGACGGCGCGAGGAATATCTGGCCAGGTGCCATTATCGGCGACTGGCTAACAGACGTCTGCTCATCATCGGACCAGGGGCAGCGCTGAGCTGCCCGGACGGTCGACCGCTCAAGGACGCGGCGGATAGCCGATCAGCAGTTCGTTGATCAGACGGCCAAAGCCGGCACTGCGTTGGGCGGGCGTGGCGTTCTGGTCGTCCAGCAGCCGCTCTTCGCTGGCACGCCAGACCAGTTTGCCGTCGCGGCCGTCGAGCATGTCGAGCTGCACCGTCATCACCGGATAGGTGACGGTCTGGGTGCGTACATAGCTCGGCCCCCAGGGACCAGGGCCCCAGGCGGAGCCCCAGGGGCCACCCCAGCCCGGTCCCCAGTAAGGATCGGCATAGCTGAAGCTCTGCTGGCGCTGATCGAGGATCACATAGAGCTTGATCTTCAAGTCCGGGCGCGCACCGGCCATGGCGGGACGCAGCCCTCGCTGGTCGAGGCCGCCGCTGACCGAGTCGCGCAGGCGCTGCTCGGTGAGATCGCTGCGCACCCGCGGATCGTTGGGGCGGTATTCGATGGCCGGATCCGCCCAGCCCCAGCTGCGATAGGCGGCGAAGTCGCGGTTGGCGTCATAGTCCAGATTGCGCGGGCCGCGTTCGGCGCAGGCCGTCAGCAGGAGGACCGCAAGCAGCAGGAGGCAACGTTTCATGGGCGATCCTCGGCGGTGAGGGTAGTAGTCTGCTTGGACTGGCTTGAGGGCCACTTATCCCCTCAGCTCGGCGGATAGTTGGCCAGCAGGCGGCGGGTGGTGTCTCTCAGGGTACGTGCGCGTTCGCCGCTGTTGCCGCCGGTGGCCTGCTCGGCGGCCGAATGCCAGAGCACGCGCCCCGTGGCGGGATCGAGCAATTCCACCTCCAGCACATCGACCACAAAGGTCCGGGTGCGGGTCCGCGCCTGGCCGACCGTGGCGCCATAGCCGGGGCCATAGCCATAGGGCCCGTAGCCGCCGTAGCCGTAGCTGGTGTCGTAGTAGTCGGTGTACTGCTCGCTGCGCTGCTGCTGGGTGAGGCGGGCACGCACCTGGAGATCGGCGCGGGCACCGCCGATGGCCGGTCGCAACCCGCGCTGGTCGAGGCCATCGGCCACCGCCTGCTGCACGGTCTGGCCATCCAGGCCACCGCTGACCACCGCGGCACCAGGTGCCCAACTCCAGGTGCGATAGCGACTCCAGTCGCGGGGCGCTGGCGGGTAGGCCGCCGGATCCTGCTGCGGCAGTACCGGCACCGCGGCCTCCGGGAGGCTGCTGGCGACATAGGGATTGGGCGTCTGGCAACCGGCCAGGGCGAGCAGCGCGAGCGACAGGCAGAGCAGGGGGCGACGCATGACCGTTCCTCGAAGGAATGCTGGCCAGAGCATACCGCGCCCGGCGTTATCCTGCCTTAGCTTGGCAGAGCCAATGCAGATAGCGCCCCAGGCCCGCGAAAGCCGGGTGCCGCCGGTGGGCCAACTCCATGGCCACCAGTTCCTCGCCGTTGGCGCGAGCCTGGAATTCCGGCGGCATGTAGTCGTGAAAGACCCGTACGCCGCTGCGCGCCTGGATCCGCCAGTCCGGCGTCAGCCAGGCCTCGACTTCGCGCGGATCGAGGGGCCGTTGCGGGGTGAGGCCCCGTTGGCCGGCGCCCGCGTAATCGCCCTGCCTGAGTTTGCGGAAATGCCCCTTGAGAAGATTGCGATAGATCAGGGCGTCGCGGTTGTAGAAGGCCAGGGACAGCCAGCCGTTCGGGGCCAGGCAGCGCTCTAGCGTCGGCAGGATCGCCGTAGGCGTCTCCAGCCATTCCAGCACTGCGTGGCAGAGCACCAGGTCGAAGGGCTCGGCGAAGGCGGGCAACTCCTGCCAGGGCAATGCCAGCCAATCGGCGCCGAGTCCGGCCGCGGCAAAGGCCTCCTGGGCGCCGGCGAGCATGGGCGCCGACGGCTCGGCCAGGGTCACGGCATGGCCCTGCTGGGCCAGCCAGAGACTCATGTGGCCCAGGCCGGCACCGATGTCCAGCACCCGCAGGGGACGCCCGGGCAGTACCTCGGCGAGATCCGCCTGCAGCACCGCCAGGCGGATGGCGCCCTTGGTGCCGCCATAGATGTTGGCGGCGAAACGGGTGGCGCGGTCGTCGAAGAAGGTATCGCTCACGGCAGGAAGCGCCTCTCGTTGTCGGCCAGCTTGGCCAGCACTGCCTGTTCCACGTCCAGCTCCAGTTCGCTGCCCAGTTGCAGCAGATAGAGCAGCACGTCGGCGATCTCCTGGCCGGCGTGTTCGCGCTCGGCGGCGCTCAGCTCGCGGGCCTCGGCATCGCTTTTCCACTGGAAGATCTCCACCAGCTCGGCCATCTCGACGCTGGCGGCCATCGCCAGATTCTTGGGGTTGTGATAGCGCCGCCAGGCGTTGGCATCGCGGATGGCGTGCAGGCGGGTGAGCAGGGCAGGGAGGTCCATGGGCGTCCAGCGATTGGCAAAACGTCATTGTCCCATGGCGGGAGCAGCGCGCGGCAGTGTCTTGTCCGCTGGCCTCTGCGCGACAGTCCGGCGCTACTGCTCTACTCTGGGCCCATCACCGATACGCTGGCCGCTGGAGCCCTGATGAAATTTCGCCTGTCCGGACCGTTGCTGACCCTGCTGATGATCACCAGCGCCGCCCATGCCGAAAAGCTGCTGCTGGAAGGCACTCTCGGCCAGTCCCGGGTGGTGGTGGAGGTCGATCCCACCGCCAATGACGAAGCTTCTGGCCGCTACTTCTATGACCGCTATCGCCGCGATCTGCGCCTGAGCGGTCCGGCGCAATCGGGCGACCAGCTCAGGTTGGAGGAGGGTGCGCCCTGGCAGGACGGCCCCAAGGCCAGCTGGTCGCTGACGCGCGGCAAGGACGGTCGCTGGAACGGTACCTGGAGCGGAGCGGGCAAGACTCTGCCGCTCGCCCTGGCGCCGCTGCAGCTGGGACAGTCCGCGGCGGCGGATCGCTATCGGCAGACACTGCGGCAGGACGATCCCTACGAATTCCGCCGCCTGCAGGGGCTGATCCTGGAGCAGGGTGAGCGCCAGGCCTTCATGGGTCGTGAGCTGCACTGGTGGCGCGAGCCGGTGTCGGGCATGCGGCTGTTCACCGTGGAGGGCGCCAGCGAGGCGGCCAATGCCGTGCTGCGTGACCGACTCTGGGCGGAGGTAGACGCCCATCTGAGCTGCATCGGCCCTGATGGCGAGCACAGCCTGACCGTGACCCCGCAGCTGCTCACCCAGCGGGTGCTCAGCGTCAATCTGTTCAGCCAATACAGCTGCAGCGGCGCGGCCCACCCGGATTTCGGCAGCGCACCCCTGACCCTGGATCTCCAGACCGGGCAGGAATTGGCGCTGGAAGACTTCCTCTGGCTGGGCCACGGCCAGCCGCTTCGTCTGGCGCCGGAGGATCGCTATTCCCAGGCCCTGGCGGACTATCGGGAAAAGACCCTGGCGCCCTGGGTGGTGCGGTTGTTCACCCGGCTGTATCCGGAGCTGATGCAGGCGCCGGCCGACGGCGATGGCTGCGACTATCGCAGCGCCGACGTCTGGCAATTCGCGCCCTGGTACCTGACGCCCAAGGGTCTCTACCTGGGCCCGACCTTCTTCCGCGCCGCCCGCAGCTGCGACGAACCCGGTGGCACCCTGGTGCCCTACATCGAAGTCCGTAAGCACCCAGGGCCATTGGTGGACCTGCTGCCCCGCTGACGTAGGTTGGCGCTGAGCGCAGCGAAGCCCAACGCTCCTCTACCCGGCGCGGACATGTCGGGTTTCGACGCTGGAACCGTCTCGGCCCAACCTACGGCGGTTTGATGACACACCCGTAGGTTGGCGCTGAGCGCAGCGAAGCCCAACGGCGCCGCCTGCCCCGAAGGTCTGGCTGCCCAGTAGCAGCGCCATGACCAGCTAGGCGGTTCAGCTGCGCCTAACGCTGGTACCGATCGGTGGCCTTTCCTACTTCCGCAAGAGCTTTTGCAGCCGGGCGTGCTGCCAGAGGGCGATCCTGTCGCGCAGGAAGAAGGTCTGGATGCCACGACCCAGCAACAGAATTCCCCAGATGGCGGCGACCCACAGGGACCAGTGGCTCTCAGGCGAGGTCGCGCGATTGAGCACATAGAGAAAGACACAGATGACCAGGCCGCGCAGCACCTGCCAATAGAAGCCGATCTCGGCGGCGACCTGTTCACGGGCATTCGCGATTCGCTCGTCTGCAGCGGATCCCACTGCTTGAGTGGCTTGCCCTGTCAGGTCGGCAACGCTGATTTCCAGAACGGCAGCCAGGGCGCTCAGGGTCTCCAGACTGGCCTGCTCGCCATTTTCGATGCGTTGCACCGTACGGGTGCTGATGCCCGCGAGTTCAGCCAGCTGCTCTTGCGACCACGCTCGGGCCAGGCGGTGTTCCTTGATCTTGTTAGGCAGTTGCATCTCGGTTTCTCCAGCGGTGGTGGACGAGCAAAAGCCTAGCCGCAGGGCCTTCTGTCCGACACGACGACAACCCGACAGCAGCCTGACAGCGAGGTGACAGGGACCTGACGGCCTCGCTAACAGGGAAGGCGGAAGCCCGTCTCCTCACAGGGTCTTCCCTGTCCATCCACTCTACACCGGCTACACGCGGTGAAAACCGTCCAGGGATTTCCACAGCAGGTTCGACTCCGCGGGGGTAAGGCTGCGCCGTTACCTCCGCTACGGACGCTATCGGTCCGTAGCGTGGAAAGCCGCTGGGCGTTTTCCACTGGGCGTTGAGTATCGCCAGCGGACAGGGCTTCGCCGCCTTCCACCCTAATCGTCGGCGATCAGCCGCTTGCCCAGGGTGATGACCTCGGCTTCCACATAACCCAAGGCCGTATAGAAGCCGATGATTGCCGCATTGTCCCGCCGCACCATCAGCTGCAGCTTGGGGCAGCCGCGTTCGCTCAGCAGCTGTTCGGCAGTCGCCACCAGCCGCCGGGCGTGGCCACGCCGCTGATGCTCCGGTGCCACCGCCAGGTAGTAGAGCCAGCCGCGATGGCCATCGGTGCCGACCATGACGCTGGCCATGAGGGTGCCGTCCACCTCGCCCACCAGGAACAACTCGGGTTGCTCGGCAAGCTTGCGCTGGATGTCACGGTAGGGATCGTTCCAGGGGCGAGTCATATCACAGGCCTGCCAGAGGCTGACCAGGGCATCGGTGTCGGCGGACTGGAAGGGGCGGATGTGCATGGGGCGGGATCTCCATCGCGGCCATGGCGGTGCGCCGTAGCGACCGCTCCTACAGGTTACGGTACACCCTGTAGGAGCGGCCCATGGCCGCGATCAGCTTTTCCAGCTAGAGAAAGTTCTCCGCATAGTGGCAGGCCACCTGGCGGGCTTCCACGTTGCGCAACGCCGGGACCTCGGTCTTGCACTTCTCCGTCGCATAGGGGCAACGACGGTGGAAGACGCAACCGGGTGGCGGATCCAGCGGATTGGGCAGTTCGCCCTGGATGCGGATGCGCGGCTTGCTCGGATCCGGGTGCAGACTCGGGGTGGCCGACAGCAGCATCTGGGTATAGGGATGCAGGGGCCGCTCGAACAGCAGGTCGCGACTGGTCTTTTCGACGATGCAGCCCAGGTACATCACCATCACCTCGTCGGCGATATGGCGCACCACCGAGAGGTTGTGGGAGATGAACACATAGGCGGTCCGGTACTGCTGCTGCAGATCCATGAACAGATTGAGCACCTGCGCCTGGATGGAAACGTCCAGCGCCGAGGTCGGCTCGTCCGCCACCAGCACCTTGGGCTGCAGCATCATGGCGCGGGCCACGGCGATACGCTGGCGCTGGCCACCGGAGAACATGTGCGGATAGCGCTGGTAGTGCTCCGGACGCAGGCCCACCTGCTGCATCATCGCCTGCACCTTCTCGCGTCTTTCGCTGCGGGACAGGCTAGTGTTGATCTGCAGCGGTTCGGCCAGCTGGTCGCCGATCTTGCGCCGCGGATTGAGCGAGGCGTAGGGGTTCTGGAACACCATCTGCACCTCGCGGCGCAGTTCCTTGCGGCGGGCGGCGTCGGCGTTGGCCACGTCCTGGCCGCCGATGACCAGGCTGCCGGCGGTGGGCTGCTCGATCAGGGTCAGGGCACGGGCCAGGGTCGACTTGCCGCAACCGGACTCACCCACCACGGCCAGGGTGCGCCCGGCCTGCAGGTCGAAGGAGACGCCGTTGAGCGCCTTGACCGTGGCATTGTCCTTGAACAGCCCGCGGGAGATTTGATAGTGCTGGGTCAGGCCCTTGGCTTCGAGCACGAGGTGCTCGGGCGCCTGCTCCGCAGGGGTGGAGCGGGCGAGGACGGTGGCTTCAGACGGCGCCATGGCGATCCTCCGGCAACTGGCTGGGACGTTGATGTTCGGGCAGCACCTCGGGCACCTCGCCGGGCGCTACGTTGCGCGGGAAGAAGCAGCGCACCGCCCCGCGATCGTAGGGCTCCAGCGCCGGGCGCTCCTGGCAGCGCGGCTGCACATAGGGGCAGCGCGGGCTGAGCAGGCAGCCGGCCGGCCGGTCGTAGCGACCGGGGACGATGCCGGGCAGGGTGTGCAGGCGGTCGGTCTGGCTGTGTTCGGGAATGGCCGCCAGCAGAGCTTCGGTGTAGGGATGGGCGGGGGCGTCGAACAGCGTCGGCACCACGCCTTTCTCCACCGCCTGACCGGCATACATCACCACCACGCGCTGGGCGGTCTCGGCCACCACGGCGAGGTCGTGGGTGATGAGGATCAGGCCCATGCCCTCGTCGCGCTGCAGATTGACCAGCAGCTCCATGATCTGCGCCTGGATGGTCACGTCCAAGGCGGTGGTGGGTTCGTCGGCGATGAGCAGGCGCGGCTCGGCGGCGATGGCCATGGCGATGGCGACGCGCTGGCTCATGCCCCCGGACAGCTGGTGCGGATAGGCGCCGAGGCGACTGGCCGCGGCCGGGATCTCGACCTTTTCCAGCAATTCCAGGGCGCGCTGGCGAGCGGCGCGACCCTTGAGGCCCAGGTGCTGGCGGATCACCTCTTCCAGCTGGAAGCCCACGGTGTAGCTGGGGTTGAGCGCCGTCATCGGGTCCTGGAAGACCATCGACAGCTCCTTGCCTATCAGGTGCCGCCGGCGGCGGCCCTTGAGGCTGAGCAGGTCCTGGCCGTCGAAGGCCAGGCGGTCGGCGGTGATGCGGCCGGGGTGATCGATCAGGCCCATCACGGCCATCATGGTCACCGACTTGCCGGAGCCGGATTCGCCGACGATGGCGACGATCTCGCCCTGATCCACGGTGAGATCGAGGCCTTCCACCACCGGCGGGGCGTCGGTGCCACCGAAGCGCACCGAGAGGTTCTGGATTTCGAGGAGGCTCATGACTGCACCTTCAGACGCGGATCGAGGGCATCGCGCAGGCCGTCGCCCATCAGGTTGATGGCCAGCACGGTGAAGAGGATGGCGAGACCCGGCAGGGTCACCACCCACCAGGCGCGCTCGATGTAGTCGCGGGCCGAGGCCAACATGGTGCCCCACTCGGGGGTGGGCGGCTGCACGCCGAGGCCGAGGAAGCCCAGGGCGGCGGCATCGAGGATCGCCGAGGAAAAGCTCAGGGTGGCCTGGACGATCAGCGGCGCCATGCAGTTGGGCAGCACGCTGACGAACATCAGGCGCAGGGTGCCGGCGCCGGCCAGTCGCGAGGCGGTGACGTAGTCGCGATGCAGTTCGCCCATCACCGCGGCGCGGGTCAGGCGGACATAGGAGGGCAGCGAGACGATGGCGATGGCCACCACGGTGTTGATCAGGCCTGGGCCGAGGATGGCGACGATGGCCACGGCCAGCAGCAGCGAGGGCAGCGCCAGCATGATGTCCATCAGGCGCATGATCACCGGACCGGCGCGGTTGGGCGAGAAGCCGGCGACCAGCCCAAGCAGGATGCCGGGGATCAGCGAGAAGACCACCGAGGCCAGGCCGATCAGCAGCGACAGCCGGGCGCCGTGGATCAGTCGGCTGAGCAGGTCACGCCCCAGCTCGTCGGTGCCCAGCGGGAACTGGCTGTTGCCACCGTCCAGCCACAGCGGCGGGGTGAGCATGAAGTCGCGGAACTGCTCGCTGGGCGCATGGGGTGCGACCCAGGGCGCGAAGAGCGCGCAGAACACCACGATGACCATGAAGACCAGCCCACCGAGGGCGCCCTTGTTGCGGGCGAAGGCGTGCCAGAACTCCTTGAAGGGAGAGGGATAGAGGGCGCTCGGGTCTTGAGCGGCCGGGGTGTTTACCGTTGTCATAGGCTCTGTCCGTATGGGCGCATCAACGCTGGTGGCGGATGCGCGGATTGACCAGGCCGTAGAGGATGTCCACGACGAAATTGACCAGGATGACCAGGGTGGCGATCAGCAGGATGCCGTTCTGCACCACTGGGTAGTCCCGGGCGCCGATGGCCTCGATCAGCCACTTGCCGATGCCGGGCCAGGAAAAGATGGTCTCGGTGAGCACCGCGCCGGAGAGCAGGCTGCCGACCTGCAGGCCGAGCACCGTCAACACCGGGATCAGGGCATTGCGCAGGGCGTGGACGAAGACCACTCGGCCTGGCGACAGACCCTTGGCGCGAGCGGTGCGCACATAGTCCTCACGCAGGACCTCGAGCATGGCCGAGCGGGTCATGCGGGCGATTACCGCCAGGGGAATGGTGCCCACCACGATGGCCGGCAGGATCAGGTGCTTGAGGGCATCGACGAAGGCGCCGGGCTCATCGGAGAGCAGGGTGTCGATGAGCATGAAGCCGGTGCGCGGCGGAATGTCGTAGAGCAGGTCCAGGCGACCGGAGACCGGGGTCCAGCCGAGTTGCACCGAGAACAGCATGATCAGCAGCAGGCCCCACCAGAAGATCGGCATCGAATAGCCGGTCAGGGCCACGCCCATCACCCCGTGGTCCACCGTGGAGCCGCGCCTGAGGGCGGCGATGATGCCGGCCAGCACGCCGAAGACCGTGGCGAACAGCATGGCCGCCACCGAGAGTTCCAGGGTGGCCGGGAACAGGGTCAGGAATTCGTCCCAGACCCCGACGCGACTGCGTAGGGATTCGCCGAGGTTGCCCTGGGCGAGATTGCCGATGTAGTCGAAATACTGCTGGTACAGGGGCTTGTCGAGGCCCAGGCGGTGCATGGCTTCGGCGTGCATCTGCGGATCGACGCGGCGTTCGCCCATCATGACTTCCACCGGATCGCCGGGGATGAGGCGGATCAGGGCGAAGGTCAGCAGGGTGACGCCAAAGAACGTCGGTATCAGCAGCCCGAAGCGACGGGCGATGAAGGCGAGCATCGGAGGGGGTATCTCCTCTTGAGGCTGATCAAGACGGCGCGAGTACATGCCCGGCCGCGTTTTTAAGTGAGAGCCCGCGCAAAAGCTAAAGAGCTTTTGCTCTGACTCTCAGACCTTGTGGGTCTGGATTCATCCCTGAAGGGACCATCCTGGTCCGTACCGAACGCCACCTGCGGGCAGCAGGCTCGTTCGATCCTACGAGTAGGTTCGAAGAGCGCTCTGGGCCAGCGCTCCAAACCCGGCAGACTACCACGTTGCCACGGGCGTCGATATCCTCGACATGGCCGGGGCTTCGCCGGTGTTCGCGACGCGATCCCCGCCAGATGCCGGGCGCCGCGAGAAATCTGCCGGGCATGGCCGTCACAGCAGGTTGAACGGCAGGGTGGAGACCAGGCGCAGCTCCTTGACGTTGCCGTCGACCTGATTCTGGCTGGCGCGGTGATCGGTCAGCAGCAGGCGGAAGCGGCTGTCCTTGAGCGTGCCCTGTTGCACCTTGTAGGTGGTGACCAGGCCGATCTCGCGGTGCTTCTCGCCATCCTGCTGCAGGACTTCCGCATAGTTGGCGTACTTGCCGGCGCCGGCGTCGTAGTGGGTGCCGTCGATGTCCCAGCCCTTGGCGTACCAGACGCCGGTGCTCAGACCGGGCACGCCGAAGTAGCTCCAGTCGGTCTCGTAGCGGATCTGCAGCGACTTCTCGTTGGGGCCGTTGTAGTCCGAGACCAGGGAGTTGGCCAGGTAGATGGCCGCGGTCTCGTGGGCGTAGTCGAAGTACTCGTTGCCGTCGATCTGCTGGTAGGCCAGAGTCAGGCTGTGGGCTTGGTGGCTGCCGGTGAACGCCAGGCTCCAGGCAGTGTTGTCGATGTCGCCGGCCTTGGCGCTGCCGGCGTCGACGGTGCGATAGGCGTTGGCCACCGCCTTCCAGGCGAAGGTGTCGAGGTTGCCGCCGGCCTGGGTGACGCTCAGGAAGTACTGGTTCCAGACGTCTTCGAAGTTGGCGCCATAGACGCTGACCTCCCAGCCCTGGGGCAGCTTGTAGTTGCCGCCGAGAAAGCTCAGGCGGTCGGCGGTGACCTCTCGGGTGCCGTACTCGGTGGTCCACTTCTCATCGCCAGCGCCGGTCCGCGGGCTGACGCGGGTGAAGCTGCCGCCCTGCAGCGAGAGGTTGTCCCATTCATCGCTGGTCAGGGCGAAACCGTCGAAACCGGAGGGGAAGGGGCGGTTGTCGTTGTAGCTGATCACCGGGGTGTCGAGCATGAAACGACCGATCTTGAGTTCGGTGTTGGAGACGCGGAAGCGTGCATCGGCGATGCCCAGCTTGGACCACTCGGCATGGCCCTCACCCTCGGCGTTGGCCAGGGTGCGGTTGCCGCCGCCACCGATCTGGCCCTTGCCGCGCTCCAGGTTGGTGGCCTGGTAGCCGGCCACGTCGATGCCGAAGCCCACCGGACCCTGGGTGTAGCCGGAGCTGTACTTGAGCGCCGTGGCCTGGACCCAGGTATTGCGCGAGTGGGTGCGCACCCGGGTGCCGTTCTTGCTGTAGCTGAAGACCGGATCGGAGCTGGTCTCGCGGGCAAAGAAGTTGCGCGTGGTCAGGGTCAGGCTGTCATCGGCGAAGAAGCCCTTGGCGCCTGCCTGGCCCTTCACCGGCTTCTGCACGTTGGGCAGGGTCTGGACCTCGTTGGCGTAGCTGGGATCTTCCGGCGCCGGGGACTGGGCGTGGGCGGTCAGGGCCAGGGTGAGCAGGGAGAGGGCGAGGCCTCCACGGTGGACGTTGGTCATAGAAGGTGCTCCAAAGCTATCGTTTTTTCTGTTATCTGGGCGTTTTCCGGCACGACCGAACCCGTCGCGCCGAAACACGGCGCGAGTCGGGAAGGGTCGAGGGGACGGGCCGCCCGGGCCCGGTCGCTTACGGCATCAGCTGCCGATCAGTCGAGGGTCACCGTGGAGAAGTCGTAGACCCCCAGCGGACTCTGCACATAGCCCTGCACCTTGGGTTGCAGGACGTCGGTGAACAGCGGGTGCGCCAGCGGAATCCAGGGCATCTGCTGGTGGAAGATCTGCTGCGCCTGCTCATACAGCGCCGTGCGCTGGGCCGGGTCGTTGATGCGCTTGGCCTTTTCGATGGCATCGTTGAAGGCCTTGTCGCACCAGAAGGCGCGGTTCTCGCCACTTTCAGTCGCAGCGCAGCTCAGGTTGGTGGTGAGGAAGTTGTCCGGATCGCCGTTGTCGCCGGTCCAGCTCATCATCATCAGGTCGTGCTCACCGGCCTTGGTGCGCTTGACGAACTCGCCCCACTCGAACTGGGTGATCTCGGCCTTGATGCCGATCTTGGCCAGGTCACCCTGGATCAGCTGGGCCACCAGGGCCGGACTGCCGCCCGGGCCGCTGCCGGTGCTGATGTAGTACTTGAGGGTGAGGCCGTCGGTGTAGCCGGCTTCCTTGAGCAGCGCCTTGGCTTTTTCCACATCATGGGGCCAGGGCTTGATGTCCTTGGCGTAGCCCAGCAGCGAAGAGGGATAGGGATTGATCGCCGCCTTGGCACCGCCTTCGCCGAACACCGTCTTCAGGTAGTTCTGCTGATCGAAGGCCATGGCGATGGCCTGGCGGACCCGTACGTCGCTCAGCGCCTTGTGCCGGGTGTTCATCGCCAGGAAGGAGGTGGTCTGGCTTTCCACCTGGGCCAGCTTGAGGCTCTTGTCCTGCTTGAGCATCGGCACGTCCTGCGGTTTGACCGTCAGGCCTATCTGGCACTCGTTGTTGCGTACCCGCTGGATGCGCACATTGGGATCCAGGGTCACCGCCAGCACCAGGCCATCCATCTGCGGCTTCTTGCCGAAGTAGTCCGGATTGACCTTGTAGCGGGTATTGGAATCCTTGGCATAACGCTGGAAGACGAAGGGACCGGTGCCGATGGGCTTCTGGTTGATGTCGTCGGTCTTCTTGCTGGCCAGCAGGCTGTCGGCGTATTCCTTGGACAGGATCGAACCGAAGGCCATGGCCAGGTCGGCCAGGAAGGGCGCCTCGGGCTGGTTGAGGGTGAAGCGCACGTGGCTTGCGTCCACCTTCTCGATGGACTTGATCAGGGTGCCCATCTCCATGGCCGCCGCATAGGGATAGCCGCTGGGGGAGAGGTTGTACCAGGGATTGTTCTTGTCGAGCATGCGCTCGAAGCTGAACACCACGTCGTCGGCGTTGAAGTCACGCGTCGGCTTGAAGTAGTCGGTGGTGTGGAATTTCACCCCCTGGCGCAGGGCGAAGGTGTACTGCAGGCCATCGGCGGAGACCTCCCAGCTTTCGGCCAGGCCCGGCTCCAGCTCGGCGGTGCCCTGCTTGAATTCCACCAGGCGGTTGTAGAGCGGCGTGGCCGAGGCGTTGAAGGTGTAGCCCGAGGTGTAGCGGCCTGGATCGAAGCCTTCCGGATTGGCCTCGGTGCAGACCACCAGGGGCCGCGCCAGGGCGGCGTTGGCCGTCAGGCAGAGGAGGGCGGCGAGAGACAGCGAGAATAGCGGTTTGGACACGGAAGGCTCCTCGTGAAGGCCCGCGGGCCGGACAGGATCAGCGGTCGAGGCTTACGCCATAGAAACCGGTGACGCCGAAGGGGTTGATCTTGAAGCCCTGCACCTCTTTGCGCATGGGCTGGGACACCACCGAATGGGCCATGGGGCTCACCGGCATCTGCTGGCGAATGAGCTGTTGCGCCTGCTCGTAGAGACGGGTGCGCTCGGCGCGATCATTGCTGGTCTTGGCCTGCTGGATCAGGGCGTCGTAGTCCTTGTCGCACCAGCGCGCATAGTTGCTGCCGCCGATGGCGCTGCAGCCATAGAGCACGCCCAGCCAGTTGTCCGGATCGCCGTTGTCGCCGGTCCAGCCATAGGTCAGGACATCGTGTTCGCCGGCCTTGGCTCTCTTGATGTACTCGCCCCATTCGTAGCTGACGATCCTGGCCTTGATGCCGACCTTGGCCCAGTCCTGCTGGATCATCTGCGCCGACTGGCGGGCGTTGGGATTGGAAGAGCGCTGCACGGTCATGGCCCAGAGGGCGATCTCGGTGCCGTCCTTGATCCCGGCTTGCTTGAGCAGCGCGCGGGCCTTGGCCGGATCATAGGGCGCACCCTTGATCTGCTTGTCGTAGGACCACTGATTCGGCGGGATCACGTTCTGCGCGACCTGGCCGGCCCCTTGAAACACGGTATCGACGATGGCCTGCTTGTTGATGGCCATGTCCAGGGCACGGCGCACCTCGGGCTTGTCCAGCGGCGGATGCTGAACGTTGTAGGCGAGGAAGCCGACGTTGAAACCCGGCTGCTGGAGCACCTTGAGATGAGGATCCTGCTTCATCTCCACCAGATCCGCCGGGCGTGCATAACCGCTGACCTGGCACTCGTTGGCCTTGAGCTTCTGCAGGCGGGTAGCGGCGTCGGGGGTGATGGCGAAGATCAGGTTGTCGAGCTTGACGTCCGCGGGCTTCCAGTAGTCCGGATTGCCCTTGAAGCGGATCACCGCATCCTTCTGGTAGCGGCTGAAGACGAAGGGCCCGGTGCCGATGGGCTGCTGGTTGAGCAGTTCCGGCTTGCCTTCCTTGAGCAGCTGCGCGGCGTACTCGGCCGATTGAATGGAGGCGAAGCTCATGGCCAGGTCGGCGGCGAAGGCGGCGTCCACCTTGTTCAGGGTGAAGACCACGGTGTGGTCATCGACCTTGGCCACGTTGGCGATGTTCTGGTCCAGCCCCATGTCGGTGAAGTAGGGGAACTCCGTGGGATAGGCCTTACGGAACGGCTGCTCCTTGTCGAGCATGCGCTGGAAGGTGAAGACCACGTCGTCGGCAGTGAAGTCGCGTGTGGGCTTGAAGTAGTCGGTGGTGTGGAATTTCACGCCCTGGCGCAGGTGGAAGGTATAGGTCTTGCCATCCGCGCTCACGTCCCATTGGGTCGCCAGGCCCGGCTCCAGGGTGGTGCCGCCGCGCTGGAACTGCACCAGGCGGTTGAAGACCGTTTCCGCCGAGGCATCGAACTCGGTGCCCGAGGTGTATTGCGCCGGATCGAAACCGGCAGGGCTGGCTTCCGAGCAGTAGACGAGATTGCTCGCGGCCTGGGTTAGGGGAGCGCAGGCGAGCAGGCTCGCCGCCAACAGCGAGTAGGCGTAGGGAAGGCGCATGGGTCTCACTCCATCAGTCAAATGAACGGCCAAGGCTGGGAGTCTAGCTCCCAACCCTGGCCAAGCGGCTTCACTTGCTGACGCTGACGCCGTAGAACTCGTTCAACCCGAAGGGGCTGATCTTGTAGTCCTGGACTTCCTTGCGCATCGGCATATAGACCGTGGAATGCGCGATGGGCGTCATGGGCACCTGCTGCTTGAGCACCTGCTGGGCCTGCTCGTAGAGCTTGGTGCGTTCGCCCTGGTCGGTCACGCGCTTGGCCTTGACCACCAGGTCCTCGAACGGCTGGTAGCACCAGCGAGAGAAGTTGTTGCCGCCAATGGCTTTGCAGCCGAAAAGGGTCGCCAGCCAGTTGTCCGGGTCACCGTTGTCGCCGCTCCAGCCGATCAGCATGATGTCGTGCTCACCGGTTTTGGAACGCTTCATGTACTCGCCCCATTCGTAGCTGACGATCTTGGTCTTGACGCCGATCTTGGCCCAGTCCTGCTGCAGGATCTCCGCCATCAAACGGGCGTTGGGGTTGTAGGGGCGCTGCACCGGCATGGCCCAGAGGGTGAGCTCGGTGCCTTCCTTGAAGCCGGCTTCCTTGAGCAGGGCCTTGGCCTTTTCCGGATCGTAGGGTGCGTCCTTGATGGATTTGTCGTAGGACCACTGGGTCGGCGGCATGCTGTTGACGGCCACCTGACCAGCGCCCTGGTAGACGGCGTTGATGATGGCCGGCTTGTTGACCGCCATATCCAGTGCCTGGCGCACCTTGAGCTTGGCCAGATCACCATGCTCGACGTTGTAGGAGATGTAACCGAGGTTGAAGCCCGGCTGCGACGGCAGCTTGAGATTCGGGTCCTTCTTCAGGCCATCCAGGTCCGCCGGACGCGGATAGACGGTGATCTGGCACTCGCCGGCCTTGAGCTTCTGCATCCGTACCGAGGCGTCGGTGTTGATGGAGAAGATCAGGTTGTCCACCTTGGGACCATCGACCTTGTCCCAGTAGTCGGGGTTGGCCTTGTAGCGGATCACCGCATCCTTCTGGTAGCGGCTGAACACGAAGGGGCCAGTGCCAATGGGCTTCTGGTTGATCTCGGCCGCCTTGCCGGCCTTGAGCAGCTTGTCAGCGTACTCGGCCGACTGGATCGACGGGAAGGGCATCGCCAGATTCTGCAGGAAGGCGGCATCCACTTCGTTGAGGGTCATGCGCACCGTGTGGTCGTCGACCTTTTCCACCTTGGCGATGTTCTGGTCGAGGCCCATGTCGGTGAAGTAGGGGAATTCGGTGGGGTAGGCCTTACGGAACGTATTGTTCTTGTCCAGCATGCGCTGGAAGGTGAACAGCACGTCATCGGCATTGAACTCGCGGGTCGGCTTGAAGTAGTCCGTGGTGTGGAATTTCACGCCCTTGCGCAGATGGAAGGTGTAGACCTTGCCGTCTTCGCTGATGTCCCAGCTTTCCGCCAGACCCGGCTTGACCTGGGTGCCGCCGCGCTCGAACTGGGTCAGCTTGTTGAAGATGGTTTCCGCCGACGCATCGAAGTCCGTGCCGGTGGTGTATTGCGCAGGATCGAAGCCGGCCGGGCTGCCTTCGGAGCAGAACACCAGGTTGGTCGCCTGGGCCAGGGGTGCGCCGGCCAGCAGACCGGAAGCGAAGAGGGCAGCGAGTACGTTCTTGTGCATGGAGACCTCATGTCGGGGACGGCGCAACACGATGTGGCGTTGCGAAACAGAATGCCGGTGTCTTGTGGACAAATGAGCCCACATGCACAGCTTATGCCCATGTCCATAGCTCAGGCGAGCTATTGACCCAAGGTGACCCAAACACAAAACAGATGTCGCAAAGATGTAAGACGAGGTGTCGCGGCAGGAAGTCAGTGCGCACCAAAAGTGCGCACCGAGACAGCATTGTTACTTTTCTGCACTAGATCAGGGCATCTGTACTTCGATGGTACCGCCTGCCGTCACTTCGACAGTGGTCGTGCCCGGGGCGACGTCAGGGGTCACGGCATCACTGGCGGCCTTCATCGCCGACATGCGCAGCATCGGCAGCGGTTGGGGAACACCGCTGGTGCCCAGGTCCAGATTGACGATGCGATAGCCCGAGCCACCCAGGGCTTCGGTGGCCAACTGGGCGCGTGCCTTGAAGGCGGCCACGGCGTCCTTGAACAGGGCGTCCTCCTGCTGCTTGCGGGTGCCATCGGCGATGGTGAATTGCAGATTGCCCATCTTCAGGCTGCCCAGCAGTTCGCCGGTCAGCTTGGACAGGGCGGCGAAGTCGGCGCTTTCCAGGCGCAGTTCACCGCGCTCGCGCCAGGCGTTGATCGCCCGGCCCTGATCTTCGTAGACCGGATAGGTGTTGCGATTGCCCAGGGAGACATCCACGCCTTTGACCTTGCGTGCCTGTTCCAGAGCCGCGTTGAGGGTCTTGGTGGTGTCGCTGGCCAGGGCCGCCGGATCCTGGCCCTGGCTTTCGGTATAGAGCATGACCTGCATGCGGTCGCGCGGCACTTCACGACTGACCTCGGCCCTCAGGCTGATCTGGTTGTAGCGCGGTTCGTCGGCCTGGACGCCGGTGGCGAGCAGGGCACTGAACAGGGCGGCGCCCAGCGCGAGCGGGCGTAGGGAAGGGGTCATGGTGTTCTCCTGATTGGCGGTACGACAGCGGTGTGACCTCAGACCCGCCGGTTGGTGCGTCGCTTTGCCGCGTCGGCGGCTGAGGGCGAACGGCTCTCGCTATAATGGCGAGTCTGCTCTGACGGGCAGGCCCGCCAGGGGCTGCCGTCTCGATCGTTTCTTGCGCCTGGAACCTCGCATGTTCTCCTTGCCCGTTCAATGGTTGTCCGCCAATCGCCAGAATCTCGGGCGCCTGGTGCTTATCCGCGTGCTGGTGCTGGCCGCCCAGGCCGGCTCGGTCGGCATCGCCCGGCTGTCGGGCATCGTCCAGCTGCCCTGGACGGCCCTGGCCATCACCCTGGGCGTCTCCGCGGTGCTCTGCCTGTTCGCCGCCCTGCGGCTGACCCGCCCCTGGCCGGTCACCGAGCAGGAATATGCCGCGCACCTGGGCTGCGACCTGGCCATCCACAGCGCCCTGTTGTATTTCGCCGGAGGTCCGACCAACCCCTTCGCCTCCTATTACCTGGTGCCCCTGACCATCGCCGCGGCCACGCTGCCCTGGCTCTACACCCTGGTGCTGGCGGCCCTGACCCTGGTGGTCTTCTCGCTGATGCTGCTCTCCTACGAGCCGCTGCATCTGCTGGTGGCCAACGACGGTGCGGTGCTCAGCTACGGCATGTGGCTGAGCTTCGCCCTGTCCGCCGCCGTCATCACCCTGTTCGTCGCGAGGATGGCCACTGCCCTGCGCGAGCAGGAAAATCTGCAGGCCCAGCGCCGCGAGCAAGCCATGCGCGACCAGCAACTGCTGGCGGTGGCCACCCAGGCCGCGGGCGCTGCCCATGAACTGGGCACGCCGCTGTCCACCATGAGCGTGCTGCTCAAGGAATTGCAGCAGGAGCATGCCAATCAGCCGACCCTGAGCGAGGACCTCAAGCTGTTGCAGGCGCAGGTCGGCCAGTGCAAGCAGACCCTGCAGCAACTGGTGCGCGCCGCCGAGGCCGACCGCCGGCAGACGGTGCAGGAACAGACCGCCGTGGAGTGGCTGGAGGCGACCATGGATCGCTGGCACCTGATGCGCCCGGAAGCCAGCTACAGTTTCGAGGTGGTGAGTCTGGGCACGCCGCCGCGGCTGACGCCGCCGGTCGAACTTACCCAGGCGCTGCTGAATCTACTCAACAATGCCGCCGACGCCTGCCCGGAAAACCTGGCCATCCGTCTGCACTGGGATGCTCGCGAGCTGTGCCTGTCGATCCGCGACCATGGCGCCGGCGTGCCTCTGGCCATCGCCGAGCAGCTGGGCAAGCCCTTCTTCACCACCAAGGGCAAGGGCTTCGGCCTGGGCCTGTTCCTCAGCCAGGCCAGCGTCACCCGCGCCGGTGGCACGGTGAAGCTCTACAATCACGAAGAAGGCGGCACCCTGACCGAATTGCGCCTGCCGCGGCACTACGCCCTGGCGTGAATGCCTGGAGAATTCTATGACTGACGACCTCAACAGCGGTTTCGACGACCAGCCCCATATCCTGCTGGTCGACGACGACCCTACCTTTACCCGGGTGATGGCCCGCGCCATGGACCGTCGCGGCCTGCGCGTGTCCATCGCCGACAGCGCCGAAGAAGGCCTGCAGCTGGCCAAGGACGACCTGCCGGACTACGCCGTGGTCGACCTGAAGATGGAAGGCGACTCGGGCCTGGTGCTGCTGCCCAAGCTGCTGGAATTGCATCCGGACATGCGCGTGGTCTTGCTGACCGGCTATTCCAGCATCGCCACCGCCGTGGAAGCCATCAAGCGCGGCGCCACCAACTACCTGTGCAAGCCGGCCGATGCCGACGACGTCCTGGCTGCCTTGCTCGCCCAGCACGCCGATCTCGACACCCTGGTACCGGACAATCCCATGTCGGTGGATCGCCTGCAGTGGGAACACATCCAGCGGGTACTGTCCGAGCACGAAGGCAACATCTCCGCGACCGCCCGCGCCTTGGGCATGCACCGCCGGACCCTACAGCGCAAGCTGCAGAAGCGCCCCGTACGCCGCTGAGCGAGCCTCATCGTCCACCGGCCATGGACGATGAGTGTTACATTGTTTCAGTCAGAATTCGTTCAGGCTTTCCGGCATAGGCTGTGCAGGCGTCTCGTTGAGCAGTCCTTGAGAGTCCGAGCATGTCCGAATCCGCCGTACCCGTGCCCTCCGTCTACGGGGCTTCCCGTGGGCATTTCCTGGCCCGCGTCTGGGCCCTGATCACCCCCTACTGGCGCAGTGAAGAGAAGGGCAAGGCCTGGCTCCTGCTGTCCGTGGTCATCGCCCTGTCCCTGGCCGGGGTCGGTCTGTCGGTGGCCCTGAACACCTGGTATCGCTACTTCTACGATGCCCTGCAGAATCGCGATCTGGCCGCCTTCATCCGGCTGATGCTGTACTTCTGCGGCCTGGCGACCACCGCCATCCTGCTGGCGGTGTACCGGCTGTACCTGACCCAGGCGCTGACCATTAACTGGCGGCGCTGGCTGACCGAAAAGCACTTCGGCCTCTGGCTGTCCGATCGCAACTACTACCAGCTGGAACGCGAAGGCGGCGCCGACAACCCCGACCAGCGCCTCACCGAAGACATCCGCGACTTCGCCGACACCACCCTGAGTCTGGGCCTGGGCTTCATCCGTACCGTGGTCAGCCTGGTGTCCTTCAGCATCATCCTGTTCGGCATCTCCGGCGACATCACCCTGTTCGGCATCACCATCCCGGCCTATATGTTCTGGGCCGCGCTGATCTACGCCACCATCGGTACCTGGCTGACCCACCTCATCGGCCGTCGGCTGATCGGCCTCTATAACCAGCAGCAGCGTTATGAAGCCGACCTGCGCTTCGGCCTGATCCGCGTCCGCGAAAAGGCCGAGAGCGTGGCGTTGTTTCGCGGTGAAGCCAACGAGCACCAGCGTCTGCTGGAGCGCTTCGGCTATGTCTGGGGCAACTACCACCTGGTGATGAACTACACCAAGCGACTGACCTTCTTTACGGCCGGCTACAGCCAGATCGCCATCATCGCCGGCTTCGTCCTGGCGGCGCCGCGTTACTTCTCCGGCAAGATCCAGCTGGGCGATCTGATGCAGATCAACTCGGCCTTCGGCAATGTCCAGGAAAGCCTCAGCTGGTTCGTCGACGCCTACGTCAGCCTGGCCGGCTGGCGCGCCGTCTCCGATCGTCTGCTCACCTTTCGCGAGACCATGGCCGAGTTCAGCCAGGAGACCGACATCCTGGTGCCCCATGCCAGTGACAGCGACCTGGTTTTGGAAGGGCTTTCCCTGGGTGCCGCCGGCCGGTTGCTGCTGCACCCCACCGATCTGCGCATCGCCCGTGGTGAGCACCTGCTGATCGAAGGCGCTTCGGGCAGCGGCAAGAGCACCCTGCTGCGCGCCCTGGCCGGACTCTGGCGGCAAGGGCAGGGCGGTATCGCCGTACCGCCGGGGCGTCAGCTGTTCCTGCCGCAGCAACCCTATCTGCCCATCGGCACCCTGCGTGAAGCCCTGGCCTATCCGCAGCCGGCGGATGCCTATTCCGACGAGCGCCTGGCCGAGGTGCTGCATCAATGCCGCCTAGATCACCTGCGCGAGCACCTGGGCGAAGCCCGTCATTGGGAGCGCACCCTGTCGCCGGGCGAGCAGCAGCGCGTGGCCCTGGCGCGGGCGCTGCTCTATGCCCCCGACTGGCTATTCCTCGATGAAGCCAGCTCGGCATTGAGCGAAGCGGACGAACGCGCCCTTTACGAACGCCTGCTGAGCGAAAATCCCGGCCTTACCCTGGTCAGCGTCGGCCACCGTCCGAGTCTGCGCGCCTACCACCGCCGCCACCTGCTGCTGGAGGGACAAGAACTGCGTCCTAGAGCGGTTGGTGAAGTGCCTTGATATGGACTAAGCGGTCTAAATCGGGCGTTTTGGGGAAGGTGGGTGCTATGATTCCGGAGTTACTTCAATTGGTACGAAAATCCATGTCAGCACCCACCGTATCCCGCCCCCGAAAAAGACCCCGTAGCCTGGCAGAAGAGGTCGTCGGGGTGCTGATTCAGCAGATCGGCGATGGCCAGTTCCAGCCCGGCGACAAGCTTCCCACTGAGTCGGCCATCATGCAGGCCCAGGGCGTGAGCCGCACCGTGGTGCGCGAGGCCATTTCCCGACTGCAGGCCGGTGGCTATGTGGAGACTCGCCACGGCATCGGCACCTTCGTGCTGGAGCGGCGCCCCGAGTCGCCGCTGCCGATCGATCCGGCCACCATTACCACCCTCAAGGACGTGCTGGCGATGCTCGAATTGCGCATCAGCCTGGAGGTCGAGGCCGCCGGTCTGGCCGCCCAGCGCCGCTCGGCCGAGCAACTGCAGGCCATGTGGGCATTGCTGGAAGCCATGCGCACCGGCGTCGAAGAGCCTGATCGCGCGGTGAGCGCCGACCTGGAGCTGCACCTGCTGATCGCCAGCTCGACCGGCAATCGCTATTTCAGCGACATCATGAGCTACCTGGGCACGGTGCTGATTCCCCGGACCCGCCTCAATTCCGCCTATCTCGCCCACGATGACCAGCAGCTCTACCAGCGTCGTCTGGATGCGGAGCACGAAGCCATCGTCCAGGCCATCGAAGACGGCAACTTGGAAGCGGCTCGCGCCGCCATGCGGCTGCACCTGAGCAACAGTCGAGAGCGTCTGAGACGCGCTCACGAAGAAATGGAGCGTCAGGCGGAAGAGGTCTGAAACAGGGCTGGAGCGTCTTAAGGAGCATTTTTCTGGTTGGGGCTTGCCCCTTCCATAAAAGAGGTTGTACGATGACTTACAACAGGTGGCGGACCTGCCGCACCTTAGTCCAACCTATGCCGAGGCACTCAAGATGACTCCACAAGAACTCAAACACGTCCTCTCTTCCGGTCTGCTGTCCTTCCCGCTGACCGACTTCGATGCCAACGGCGACTTCCGTCCCGACACCTATGCCAAGCGCCTGGAGTGGCTGGCCCCCTATGGCGCGACCGCGCTGTTCGCCGCCGGTGGCACCGGTGAATTCTTTTCCCTGGAAGCCAGCGAATACAGCGGCATCATCAAGACCGCCGTGGATACTTGCCAGGGCAGCGTACCGATCCTCGCCGGTGTCGGTGGCTCCACCCGCCAGGCCATCGCCTATGCCCAGGAAGCCGAGCGTCTGGGCGCCAAGGGTCTGCTGCTGCTGCCGCACTACCTCACCGAAGCCAGTCAGGACGGCGTGGCCGCCCATGTCGAAGCCGTCTGCAAGTCGGTCAAGATCGGTGTGGTGGTCTACAACCGCAACGTCTGCCGCCTGCAGCCGCACCATCTGGAGCAACTGGCCGAGCGTTGCCCGAACCTGATCGGCTACAAGGACGGTCTGGGTGACATCGAACTGATGGTCGCCATCCGCCGCCGCCTGGGTGATCGCTTCAGCTACCTGGGTGGCCTGCCCACCGCGGAAGTCTATGCCGCCGCCTACAAGGCGCTGGGTGTTCCGGTCTATTCCTCGGCCGTGTTCAACTTCGTTCCCAAGACCGCCGTGCAATTCTACGAAGCCATCGCCCGTGACGATCATGAGGCGGTCGGCAAGCTGATCGACGACTTCTTCCTGCCGTACCTGGAAATCCGCAACCGTTGCGCCGGCTATGCCGTCAGCATCGTCAAGGCGGGCGCCAAGATCGCTGGCTACGATGCCGGTCCCGTGCGTACCCCGCTGACCGATCTCAAGCAGGACGAATACGAGCAACTGGCGGCACTGATGGACAAGCTCGGTCCGCAGTAACCACGGTTATCTAAGAGCGGCCTCACGGCCTCTCTTCCTGTTGCACAACCCGCGTCCAGTCTCTTGGTCGCGGGCTTTTTTTGTCCGCTTTACCTGAGTGCGGCGGGGTTTGAGGGCGTTAGGGTGTGGGTGCCACGCTGGATTACCCACCACGCCCCGATCCTGGAAAGGGTAGGGCGGCACCTGCCCATACGTGCAAGGTGCAGCCAGAGAATCCCGCCATGAGCGCGGCCCTGTTGTGTCTGGCACTTGCCACGCCGCCTGTGCGTGCCGCCCTGGCCCAGGCAATCAGGTCGGCGCAGCCGTGAGGATTCCGCCATGCCAAGAGGCGCTTCGACGTGCAGCGCGCGGTGGCCGGACTACCCGGCCTGTCGAGCCTAGCGCAATGGTCAGTCCAGGCTGCGGATGCTGACCTTGGAGGTGCCATCGGCCACCATGTCGAGGCGATCGGCCGCACTGCGTGACAGGTCGATCACCCGGCGACGCACCGTCGGGCCGCGATCATTGATGCGGACCACTACGCTGCGACCGTTGGCCAGATTGGTGACCTGGACCCGGGTGCCGAAGGGCAGGGTGCGGTGGGCCGCGGTCAAGGCGTTGGGATCGTACTTCTCGCCGCTGGCGGTGCGGCGACCGGCGTGCCACTTGGAGTAGAAGGACGCCATGCCGGTGTCCTGATAGTCATGGGCCGCGCTGGAGGATAGCGGTGGCGGGAAGCTCTCATGACTGGCGCAACCAGCGAACAGCAGGACCAGCGACAGCAGTCCGGCACGGTGGATCCGATGCATCTCGATGCCTCCTGGCAAAACGACCGGCAGCAGCTTAAGGGGGCGGACCGAGACTGTCAGCCCAGGTCCGTAACCCCGTGCGACTGCCGTCAGCCTTCCAGTTTCTGCTTGAGCAACTGGTTGACCTGGCCGGGGTTGGCCTTGCCCTTGGAAGCCTTCATCGCCTGGCCGACGAAGAAGCCGAACATCTTGCCGCGCTTGGCTTCGTCGCTGGCGCGGTATTGCTCGACCTGGGCGGCGTTGGCCGCCAGGACCTCGTCCAGCATGGCCTCGATGGCGCCGCTGTCGGTGACCTGCTTGAGGCCCTTGGCTTCGATGATGGCATCGGCGCTGGCGCCTTCGCCGGCGGCCAGGGCTTCGAACACCATCTTGGCGATCTTGCCGGAGATGGTGTCGTCCTTGATGCGCAGGATCAGGCCGCCCAGCTGGGCCGCGCTCACCGGTGCCTGGCCGATCTCCAGGTCCTGCTTGTTGAGCAGGCTGGACAGGTCGCCCATCACCCAGTTGGCGGCCAGCTTGGCATCGCCGCTCACCCGCTGGACCTCCTCGAAGTAGTCGGCCAACTCACGGCTGGCGGACAGCACGCTAGCGTCATAGACCGACAGGCCGTATTCGTTCTGGAAGCGATCACGCTTCTCGGTCGGCAGCTCGGGCAGCTGGCTGCGCACCTCGGCCAGGAAGGCCGGCTCGATCACCACCGGCAAGAGATCGGGACAGGGGAAGTAACGGTAGTCGTTGGCTTCTTCCTTGCTCCGCATGGAGCGGGTCTCGTCCTTGTTGGGGTCGTACAGGCGGGTTTCCTGCACCACCTTGCCACCGTCCTCGATCAGTTCGATCTGGCGCTGCACCTCGTGGTTGATGGCCTTTTCGATGAAGCGGAAGGAGTTGACGTTCTTGATCTCGGCACGGGTGCCGAAGGCTTCCTGACCCTTGGGGCGCACCGAGACGTTGCAGTCGCAACGCAGCGAGCCTTCGGCCATGTTGCCGTCGCAGATGCCCAGGTAGCGCACCAGGGCATGGATGGCTTTCACATAGGCCACGGCTTCCTTGGCGCTGCGGATGTCCGGCTCGGAAACGATCTCCAAGAGCGGCGTACCGGCGCGGTTCAGGTCGATGCCGCTCATGCCGTGGAAGTCTTCGTGCAGGCTCTTGCCGGCGTCTTCTTCCAAGTGCGCTCGGGTGATGCCGATGCGCTTGACGGTGCCATCTTCCAGGGTGATGTCCAGGTGGCCCTTGCCAACGATGGGATGATCCATCTGGCTGGTCTGGTAGCCCTTGGGCAGGTCCGGGTAGAAGTAGTTCTTGCGCGCGAAGACGTTGCGCTCGGCGATCTCGGCATCGATGGCCAGGCCGAACTTGCAGGCCATGCGCACGGCCTCGGCGTTGAGCACCGGCAGGGTGCCGGGCATGCCGAGGTCGACCAGGCTGGCGTGGGCGTTGGGCTCGGCGCCGAAACTGGTGGCGCTGCCGGAGAAAATCTTCGATTGGGTGCTGAGCTGAGCGTGGATCTCAAGCCCGATCACGGTTTCCCATTGCATGTCTCTATCCTTCCTCAGAAGCCGCTCGGCGCCTGGCGATGCCAGTCGCTGACCTGCTGGTACTGGTGGGCGACGTTGAGTAGCCGGCCTTCCTGGAAATAGTTGCCGAGCAGCTGCACGCCCACCGGCAGGCCGTCGACGAAGCCGGCCGGCATCGACAGGCCGGGGATGCCGGCGAGGTTGGCGGCGATGGTGTAGAGGTCTTCGAGGTAGGCGGAGACCGGATCGTTGCTCTTCTCGCCGAGTTTCCAGGCCAGGTTCGGCGTGGTCGGGCCGAGGATGACGTCGACCTCGGCGAAAGCCGCGACGAAGTCGTTCTTGATCAGCCGGCGGATGCGCTGGGCCTTGAGGTAGTAGGCGTCGTAGTAGCCGGCCGACAGGGCATAGGTGCCGACCATGATGCGCCGCTTCACCTCGGCGCCGAAGCCTTCACCACGGGACCTCTTGTAGAGATCCTCCAGGTTGACCGGGTTCTCGCAGCGATAGCCGAAGCGCACACCGTCGAAGCGCGACAGGTTGGAGCTGGCCTCGGCCGGGGCGATGACGTAGTAGGCCGGAATCGCGTGCTGCAGCGTGGGCAGGGAGATGTCCTTGACGGTGGCGCCGAGCTTTTTCAGCGCCTCGACCACGGCCAGCACCTTGTCACCGATGCGGGCATCCAGCCCGGCGCCGAAGTATTCCCGCGGCAGGCCGATGCGCAGGCCGGTCAGCGGCTGCTGCAGGGCGGCGCGGTAGTCGTCCACCGGCTGGTCGACGCTGGTGGAGTCCTTGGGATCGAAGCCGGCCATGGCCTGCAGCAGCAGGGCGCAATCCTCGGCGGTGCGGGCCAGGGGGCCGCCCTGGTCGAGGCTGGAGGCGTAGGCGATCATGCCCCAGCGCGAGACGCGGCCATAGGTGGGCTTGATGCCGGTGAGGTTGGTCAGGGCCGCCGGTTGGCGGATCGAGCCGCCGGTGTCGGTGCCGGTGGCAGCGGGCAGCAGGCGCGCGGCCACGGCCGCGGCGGAACCGCCGGAGGAGCCACCCGGGACGCGGGTGAGGTCCCAGGGATTCTTCACCGGGCCGTAGTGGCTGGATTCGTTGGCCGAACCCATGGCGAATTCGTCCATATTCAGCTTTCCGAGGGAAACGGTACCGGCCGCGGCCAGCCGCTCCACCACGGTGGCGTCATAGGGCGCCTTGAAGCCGGTGAGGATCTTCGAGCCGCAGCTGGTGAGCACCCCCTGAGTGCAGAACAGATCCTTGTGGGCGAGGGGCGCACCGAGCAGGGAGCCGGTCTCGCCCGCGGCGCGGCGGGCGTCGGCGGCGCGGGCCTGGGCCAGGGCCGCATCGGCGGTCACGGTGATGAAGCTGTTGAGCTGGGGATCGAGCTGCTCGATCCGCTGCAGCAGGCCGCGGGTCAATTCCTCGGCGGAAAAATCCTTCGCGGCCAGGGCGGCGGCGATCTCGGTCAGGGTCAGCTGATGCATGTCGTGTCTCACTCGATCACCTTGGGGACCAGGTACAGGCCGGCTTCCACCGCCGGGGCGATGGCCTGGTAGGCCGCGCGCCGGTCGCCTTCGGTGGCCTGGTCGGGGCGCAGCCGCTGGGTGGCTTCCAGCGGGTGGGCGAGGGGATCGATACCCGTGGTGTCCACGGCCTGCATCTGGTCGACGAGGCCGAGGATGTCGTTGAGGGTAGCGGTGGTAGCGGCGAGATCCGCTTCATCGAGACCCAGGCGGGCCAGGTGAGCGATCTTTTCGACGTCGGTGCGTTCGAGCGCCATCGGCTTCTCCAAGCAGGAAGGCGGCGTGACCCGGTTGGCGGCCGCGTATGCTGGAGACGGGCTAGGCGGGTCGGGCGCCGCGTTGAACAGGGGCTTAACGGCCCGGAAAAGCTCTCAATCTAGCATATCGGCGCCTTGCCCTAAATCCCTGCGATTGTTAGAGTCTGCCGCACTTTTTTACCCGCACGTTTGTCCTGTCGCGTGCCTGCTTGTCACCGCCTAGGGTCACCTCATGTTCAAGAAATTGCGTGGCATGTTCTCCAGCGATCTGTCGATCGACCTGGGAACCGCCAACACCCTGATTTATGTCCGCGAGCGTGGCATCGTGCTCAACGAGCCGTCCGTCGTCGCCATTCGTACCCATGGCAACCAGAAGAGCGTCGTCGCCGTCGGTACTGACGCCAAGCGCATGCTCGGTCGGACGCCGGGCAACATTTCCGCCATTCGCCCGATGAAGGACGGTGTCATCGCCGACTTCAGCGTCTGCGAAAAGATGTTGCAATACTTCATCAACAAGGTGCACGAGAACAGCTTCCTGCAGCCCAGTCCGCGGGTGCTGATCTGTGTGCCCTGCAAGTCGACCCAGGTCGAGCGTCGCGCCATTCGCGAATCCGCGCTGGGCGCCGGTGCCCGCGAGGTGTTCCTGATCGAGGAGCCCATGGCCGCAGCCATCGGCGCCGGTCTGCCGGTCGAGGAAGCCCATGGTTCCATGGTCGTCGACATCGGTGGCGGCACCACCGAGATCGCGCTGATCTCGTTGAACGGCGTGGTCTATGCCGAATCCGTCCGCGTCGGCGGTGATCGCTTCGACGAAGCCATCGTCACCTACGTGCGTCGCAACTACGGCAGCCTGATCGGCGAATCCACCGCCGAGCGCATCAAGCAGGAAATCGGCACCGCCTATCCGGGCGGCGAGGTCCGCGAGATCGACGTCCGTGGCCGCAACCTGGCCGAAGGCGTACCGCGCAGCTTCACCCTCAATTCCAACGAGGTGCTCGAAGCCATGCAGGAATCCCTGGCGACCATCGTCCAGGCGGTCAAGAGCTGCCTAGAGCAGTCGCCGCCGGAACTGGCCTCCGACATCGCCGAGCGCGGCCTGGTGCTGACCGGTGGTGGCGCCCTGCTGCGCGATCTGGACAAGCTGCTGTCGCTGGAAACCGGGCTGCCGGTGATCGTCGCCGAAGACCCGCTGACCTGCGTGGCTCGTGGCGGCGGCAAGGCGCTGGACATGATGGATCGCCACGCCATGGACCTGCTGTCCACCGAATAAGGCAGTTCCAGGCTACAGGCCCCGCTCCGGCTGCCCCTGGCGGCCGGAGCGCTGGGCGCGTTCTGCGAGGAACTCACCATCAAGCCGATTTTCAGCAAAAGCCCGGCGCTGGGCATTCGTCTGCTGATCCTGGCCGCCCTTTCGGTGGGTGTCATGGTCACCGACGCGCGCTTCGACTACCTGAAACCGGTACGCAGCGAACTGGCGCTGGTCCTCTCGCCCCTCTATGAGGTGGCGGGCTTTCCCCTGCGCGCCTGGGAAGGCGTCAGCGATCAGTTTTCCAGCCGCACCGAGCTTATGGCGGAAAACGAGCGTCTCAAGGCCGAACAGCTGCTGCTGCAACGCCGCCTGCAGAAACTCGCCGCCCTCACCGAACAGAACGTGCGCTTGCGCGAACTGCTCAATTCGGCCGCCCTGGTGGATGACAAGGTGCTGGTCGGTGAACTGATCGGTGTCGACCCCAATCCCTATACCCATCGCATCATCATCGACAAGGGCGCGAAGGACGGCGTCTTCGTCGGCCAGCCGGTGCTCGACGCCAGCGGCCTGATGGGCCAGGTGGTGGAAGTGATGCCCTATTCGGCGCGCGTCCTGCTGCTCACCGACGTGACCCACAGCATTCCGGTGCAGGTCAATCGCAACGGCCTGCGCGCCATTGCCGTCGGCACCGGCAACCCCGAGCGCCTGGAACTGCGCTATGTGGCCGACACCGCCGACATCAAGGAAGGCGATCTGCTGGTGAGCTCCGGCCTGGGGCAGCGCTTCCCGGCCGGCTATCCGGTGGCCACGGTATCCAAGGTGATCCACGATTCGGGGCAACCCTTCGCCGTGGTGCGCGCCATTCCCACCGCCAAGCTCAATCGCAGTCGCTACATGCTGCTGGTGTTCAGCGATACCCGAACTCCCGAGCAGCGCGCCAATGACGCTGCCGAGGCGCAGGAAGCCGCGGATCGCCACGCGGCCCAGCGTCCGGCCGCCCCGGCGAATCCGCCCCCGGCCGGGGCCTCTGCCGCGCAACCGGCGGCAGCCAGCGCCACGCCGGCGCCCGCGGCCACCACGGGCAGTCGCACCGCGACCCCCACCAAGCCGCCGGCAGCGGCCCAGGGCAGTAGCGCTACTCATCCCGCCACGCCGACCAAGCCTCCGGCGAACGCCAACGGCAGCACCGCTCATCCGGCCACCAAGCCACCCGTCCACGGGGCGACTGGTACCCCTGGGCAGCCGACGGCCAGCAGTCAGGCGCCAAGCCGCACTCAGCAACCCGCACCGGAACTGCCGGACGAGGGTGATCGTTGATGGCGCTGCGCATCGGCCACAAGGGGTGGGTAATCTGGCTCACCCTGCTGGTCGGCTTGCTGCTGTCCGTCGCGCCCATGCCGGAATTCATGGAGATCGGCCGCCCGCTGTGGCTGGCCATGCTGCTGACCTTCTGGACCCTGACCCTGCCGCATCGCGTCGGTCTGTTCACCGCCTGGGTGATGGGCATCGCCGAAGACGTGCTCTATGGCAACCTGCTGGGCCAGACCGCCCTGGTGCTGAGTCTGGTGGTGTTCCTCGTCCGCTCCCTGGCGCAGCGATTGCGCGCCTTTCCCATCTGGCAACAGAGCTTCGTGCTGCTGGTGATCTACGGCATCGCCCAGCTGCTGGCACTGTGGCTCAACGCCCTGGCCGGCAGCCGACCTCCGACCCTGGTGTTTCTCACTCCCTCGCTGGTCAGCGCGCTGCTCTGGCCATGGATCTATCTATTGCTCCGCGGGCTGCGCCTCAGATTCGGCGTCAACTGAACTGGTTTCGCGGGTCCCGGACTGGCATGCTCCCGTCATCTTCCTGTCGTCTGGTCGTCGTCGATGCCCCAGCTCTACCTTGCCTCCGCTTCGCCTCGTCGCGCCGAACTGCTCGAACAGATCGGCGTCGCCTTTCAGAAGGTCGCTGCGGCGGTGGACGAAACCCCCCATCCCGGCGAGGCGGCGGACGCCTATGTCGAGCGCCTGGCGCGGGCCAAGGCGGCGATGGGCTGGCAGGTGCTGGCCGGTGCCTCCGCCGGCTGCGTGCTGGGCGCCGACACCTGCGTGGTGCTCGATGACCAGCTGCTCGGCAAGCCCCGGGATCGCGCCGACGCCCTGGCCATGCTCGCCGCCCTCAGCGGGCGCCGACACCGGGTGGTGACCGGCGTCGCCGTCGCCGATGGCGAGCGCTGCCTGAGTCGCGTCGTATCCGCCGAGGTGGAATTCCGCCCCCTGGCGCCCGGGGAGGCCGAACGCTACTGGGACACCGGCGAGCCGGCCGACAAGGCTGGCAGCTACGCCATCCAGGGCGCCGGCGCGGTCTTCGTGCGTGGCCTGCAGGGTAGCTACAGCGCCGTCGTAGGGCTGCCGCTGTGCGAAACCGCGGAACTGCTGAGCGCTTTCGCCATCCCTTGTTGGCGGTCTGTCGGACGGCCGACCATCTAGTCCTGAGGCGCCTGGCGCCTTGGTCCCCTTTCTGCCCTTCCACGTCGTCCAAGAGTCCTCCATGAGCGAAGAGATCCTCATCAACATCACTCCCATGGAGTCCCGTGTCGCCGTCGTGGAAAACGGTGTGCTGCAGGAGGTGCACGTCGAGCGCACCCTGAGACGCGGCATCGTCGGCAACATCTATCGCGGCCGGGTGGTGCGGGTGCTGCCGGGCATGCAAGCGGCCTTCGTCGACATCGGCCTGGCCCGCGCGGCCTTCATCCATGCCGCCGAGATCTCCCAGCGCGAAGGCGCGGCGGTAGAGAGCATCAATGCCCTGGTGCGCGAGGGCCAGACCCTGGTGGTCCAGGTCACCAAGGATCCCATCGGTACCAAGGGCGCGCGCCTCACCACCCATCTGTCCATCCCCTCGCGCTACCTCGTCTATATGCCACGCACCTCCCACGTTGGTATCTCGCTGAAGATCGAGGACGAAGCCGAGCGCGAGCGGCTCAAGGCGATCATGGCGCGCTGCGTGGAGAGCGAGGGCATCGAGCACGAAGGCGGCTTCATCCTGCGCACCGCCGCCGAGGCGGCGCGCGAAGAAGACATCCTGGCCGATATCCGCTATCTGCGGCGGCTCTGGCAGCAGATCTCCGGCAACCTCCAGGGGCCGACGCCGGTGCCCATCTACGAAGACCTGACCCTGGCCCTGCGCGCCCTGCGCGATCTGGTCGGGCCGCGCACGGAAAAGATCCGCGTCGACAGCCGCGAGAATTTCCAGCGCATCGGCCAGTTCGTCGAGGAGCTGATGCCCGAGGTGGCGACGCGGCTGGAGCACTATCCGGGCGAACGGCCGATCTTCGACCTCTATGGCGTGGAAGACGAGATCCAGAAGGCCCTGGAGCGCAAGGTACTGCTCAAGTCCGGTGGCTATCTGGTGATCGATCCCACCGAGGCGATGACCACCATCGACGTCAATACCGGCGCCTTCGTCGGTCATCGCAATCTGGAAGAGACCATCTTCAAGACCAATCTGGAGGCGGCCACCGCCATCGCTCGCCAACTGCGGCTGCGTAATCTCGGTGGCATCATCATCATCGATTTCATCGACATGGAAGACGAAGAGCACCAGCGCCAGGTGATCCGCACCCTGGAAAAGCAGCTCGAACGCGACCATGCCAAGACCAACATCATCGGCATCACCGAGCTGGGTCTCCTGCAGATGACCCGCAAGCGCACCCGCGAGAGCCTTTCCCAGGTGCTCTGCGAGCCCTGCGCCAACTGCCAGGGGCGCGGCATTCTGCGTACCGCCGAGACCATCTGCTACGAGATCTTTCGTGAAATCCTGCGCGAGGCGCGGGCCTACCAGGCCAATTCCTATCTGGTGCTGGCCAACCAGAAGGTGGTGGATCGGCTGCTGGACGAGGAGTCGGGCAACGTCGCCGATCTCGAAGCCTTCATCGGCCGTACCGTCAAATTCCAGGTGGAGACCATGTATTCCCAGGAGCAGTACGATGTCGTGCTGCTCTAGGTCCGCGCCTTGATGGCCCTGTTCAAGCGCGGCGCGCTGGGTCTGGCGCTGCTGCTGCTCGCCCTGGTGACCCTCTATATGGGCCTGGGGCGGCTGCTCATGCCCTGGGTCGGCGAATACCGCAACGAAGTCGAGACGCGCGCCGCCGCTGCCCTGGGCGAACCGGTGCGCCTGGGGCGACTCGAGGGGCGCTGGGCCCGCTGGAATCCGGTGCTGATCCTGCGCGACCTGAGTCTCGGACGCGGCGAAGGTACGGTGCAGCTGGATCATCTCAAGGTGGTGCCGGATGTCCTTGGCAGCCTCTGGCATCGCCAGCTGCGGCTCAAGTCCGTGCAGATCGACGGGGTCCATCTGGTGCTGGAGGAGGATGCCCAGGGGCACTGGCAACTGCGCGGCCTGCCGCCGCGCGCGCCGGATGCCAAGCCCTTCGATCCGGGTCCCGTGCTCGATGGCCTGGCGCGGCTGGGCCATGCCAGTCTGCTGGACAGTCAGCTCAGTCTGATCCCCCAGCAGGGTTCCCCGGTGACCCTGAGGTATGCCGAGGCTAGCCTGTCCCGGCAGCTCAGCGGCGCCCTGGAATTGGCAACGCGTTTCCGCCTGCCCGATGGCGGCACGGTCGCGGCGCACTTCAGCGCCATGCCACGTCCCGAGGACTGGCGCGCCAGTGGGCTGGAAGGCTATGTCAGTTTGCCCGCCAGCGACTGGTCCCGCTGGGTCCCGGGCACCCTGACCCGACAATGGCAATTGCGCCGTGCCCAGGCGGAAGGCGAGCTCTGGTTCGCCTGGGCCGAAGGGCGGTTGCAACGTTCCCACCTGCGCCTGAAGGCGGATGAACTGACCCTCGCCTATGCCGACCATACCCCGGTGCGACTGCAGGCCCTGACCCTGGACGCCGACCAGCAGGCCGGCGACGCCAACCGGTACAACGGGGCTCTGGCGCTCAAGACCCAGCTCGACGGCAAACCGCTGGAGGCGCGCTATGGTCTGGGCTATGACAGCACCGCCCAGCACCTGCAGGTCCGTGGCGACCAGTTGGATCTCAAGCAGGCTGCCCGGCTGGCCCGGGACCTGGCACCCTTGCCGGCGCCGGTGGTCCAGGCGCTCCAGGCGCTGGCGCCCCATGGCCAGCTGCGCAATCTCAACGCCGACTTCTATCCGCAGAAACCACTGCGCGAGCGGCTCTCCTATGCGGCCAACCTGGAGCGGGTGGGCTTTGCCGCCTATCGTGGCGCCCCGGCCGCCGAGGGCGTCACCGGCAGCCTGAGCGGCAGCCTGGGCGGTGGCGAATTGCGCCTGGACAGCTCCGACTTCATGCTGCACCTGAGCGATCTCTTCCCTGAGCCCTGGCGCTATCGCACCGCCAAGGCGCGGCTGACCTGGAGTCTCGACGACCAGCGTTTCACCCTGGGCAGTGCCTTGATGCAGGTCACCGGGCCGGAGGGCGCGGCCAGTGGCGACATGCACATCCAGCTTGGCCTGCATCCGGAGGTGGACAGCTACATGGACCTGCGCGTCGGCCTCAAGGATGGCGACGCCAGCTACACCCGCAAGTACCTGCCGACCAAGCTGCCGGCCACGGATTTCAGCCCGGAGCTGGCCCAGTGGCTGACCACCGCCATCGTCGGCGGCCGCATCGACGAGGCCATCTACCAGTACCAGGGCTCCCTGCGCCACGGCTCGCCCGCGCACTCGCGCACCATGAGTCTGTTCTTCCGCGTGCACGACGCCCAGCTGGCCTATCAGCCCGGCTGGCCCGCTCTGCGCGAGGCGCGTGGCGATGTCTTCATCGAAAGCGACGGGGTCAAGGTCCAGGTCCCCGAGGGACGCATTCTCGACACCCGGGTCAGAGACGTTGAGGCGCGCATCCCGCTGCTGCACGATGGCAGCACGCCGCATCTGCGTCTCTCCGCCCGACTCGACAGCAGCGTGCGCGATGGCCTGAAGATCCTCCAGGATACGCCGCTGCCGACCGCCAAGGTCTTTGCCGGCTGGAAGGGCGAGGGTGCGCTGAACAACAGCAGCCTGAATCTGGACATCCCCCTGGCCAAGGGGCAGCCACCGGTGGTGGTGGTCGAGCTGACGCCGGACAAGGCGCGCCTGGAACTGGCCGATCCCCAACTGACCCTCACCGACCTGCGCGGCAGCTTTCGCTACGACACCCGCAGCGGCCTCAGCGCCCCCGACATCCAGGCGCGGGTCTTCGACCAGCCCATCCGCGGGCAGGCCCTGGCCGAGGGCAAGCCCGACGATCCCCGCACCCGGCTGGTGGTGGACGGCCGCGTCGACGTCGACCAGCTGGCGCGTTGGCTGGGTAGCGAAGGGCGACCCCTTCCGGCGCGTGGCCTGCTCGGTTATCGCCTCGGCCTGACCCTTGCCGAGCACAGCGAACTGGCCGTCACCTCGGATCTGCGCGGGGTAACCATCGATCTGCCGGCACCCTTCGGCAAGAGCGCCGAGGAGACGCGCGAAGGCTTCTTCAGCCTGGCGCTCAACGATGGCGAGCGCCGGGTGGAGGCGACCTACAAGGGCCTCGCCGATGCCGTGCTGATGCTCGATCCCAAGGCCATCGCCAAGGGCCGCGGCGAGATCGTGCTGGGGGGCGGCACCGCCAATTTGCCCACTGCCCCCGGCTACAACCTGCGCGGGCAACTGGCGGAATTCGATCTGGCCGCCTGGCAGGACGTCTACCAGCGCTATGGCAAGGCCAGTGCCGGTGGCGGTGGTAGCGCAGGGCAGGGCGGTGGCAATACCCTGGACATCTCCAGCCTCGGGCGGGGTGATCTCAGCTTCGGGCGCTTCCTGGCCTTCGGTCAGCAGATCGACAACCTGCGCCTCACCTACGAACCCCTGGGTACTGCCTGGCAACTCGGCCTGGCCAGCCAGACCATCGCGGGCCAGGTGCGCATTCCCCGCCAGACCGGGCAGCCGATCGACATCAATCTGCAACACCTGCGCATTCCCCAGACGCCGGCGGATCCCTCGGTGGCAAGCGAGGCGCCACGTCCCGATCCCTTGGCCGACGTCGATCCGCGCGCCCTGCCAGCGCTGAATCTGGCCATCGATCGTCTGGAACTGGGTGGTCGCCTGGTCGGCGCCCAGCGCCTGCAGCTCAGGCCTTCGCCGTCAGGCGCCAATTTCAATGCCCTGGATCTCGACCTGCGGGGCCTCAAGGTCATGGGCGCCCTGCGTTGGGAAGGCGCAGCGGGTGCGACCCACAGCTACTACCAGGGACGTCTGTCTGGCGGCAACATCGCCGACATCCTGCTGGGCTGGAATTTCGCCTCCAGCGTCACCAGTCGTGATTTCCGCCTGGATGCCCGGGTCGACTGGCCTGGCTCGCCGGCCCATGTCGCCCTGGCCCGACTCAATGGCAGTCTCGATGCCCGCTTCAACGATGGCCAGCTGCGCCAGGTGGAAGGCACGGCTTCGGCGCTACGCATCTTCGGCCTGCTCAACTTCGAGTCCATCCGCCGCCGCCTGCGCCTGGACTTCTCCGATCTGTTCGGCAAGGGCCTAAGCTACGACAGCATCACCGGCGTGCTCGACGCCCAGCAGGGCGCCTTCCGCACCCGCAAGCCCATCAGCCTCAGCGGGCCGGGTGCCGAGATGAGTCTGCAGGGCCTGCTGGACATGGCCAGCAACCGGGTCGACGCCAACCTCAAGGTCGGGCTGCCGGTCAGCAACTCCCTGCCGCTGGCCGCCCTGATCGCCGGGGCACCCGCCATCGGTGGCGCGCTGTTCATCGTCGATCGACTGATCGGCGATCGCATCACGCGCATGGCCAGCATCAACTATCACATCGAAGGCCCCTGGCAGAATCCGACCATGACCACGGGCAAGCGCGATTGAGCATTGCCCTGCGGTCGCCCCGCTGCTTAGGATGGACGCTCCCTTCTGGAGTGCCTGCATGTCCATAGCCATCCTGCAGATGGTCAGCGGCCCCGCGGTGGCGGCCAATCTGCGCGCTGCCGAGCGACTGCTCGAACGCGCCGCCAACGCCGGTGCGCAACTGGCGGTGCTGCCGGAAAACTTCGTCGCCATCGGCCATTCGGCTCCCGCCGAACTGGCCCGAGCGGAGGCGCTCGGCGAGGGCGAGATCCTGCCCTGGCTGTCCAGCCAGGCGCGTGAACGAGGCCTCTGGCTGCTCGCCGGCACCCTGCCGCTGTTGCCCGACGGTGCCACTGAGGGCAAGCCCTGTGCCTGCTCGCTGCTGTATGACGACCGAGGGCAGCGCATCGCCCGCTACGACAAGTTGCACCTCTTCGATGCCGACGTCAGCGACAGCCAGGGCAGCTATCGCGAATCCGATCACTATGCCGCCGGCGAAGCCCTCACGGTGGTGGACACCCCGGTCGGTCGCCTGGGCCTGAGCGTCTGCTACGACCTGCGCTTTCCCGAACTCTACGGCGCCCTGCGTGCCGCCGGGGCGGAGCTGATCAGCGCGCCTTCGGCCTTTACCGTGCCCACCGGCCAGGCCCATTGGGAGCTGCTGCTGCGTGCCCGGGCGGTGGAGACCCAGAGCTATCTGCTGGGTGCTGCCCAGGGCGGCGTCCATGCCAATGGCCGCACGACCTGGGGCCACGCCATGGCAGTGGACCCCTGGGGCGAGATCCTGGCCGTCCAGGCCAGCGGCGAGGCGGTGTTGCTCATCGAACGCGATGCCGAGCGCCAGGCCGAGTTGCGGCGGCGGATGCCCGTTACCCAGCACCGCCGCTTCGCACCGGCGCGCCTGGCCGAACGGCAATGACGGCCATTGGTCTTTTGCATCAGGGACCCGAGACGTCCGCGAGTAGGCTAGAGGCCAGCTCGCGACCCCTTCATCGTTCCGGCGCCCCTGTTGGCGTCGTCTGGAGTTTCCATGAGTGATTACCTGAATAGCGTCGGCTCGGCCCTGCTGGGCCCCGGCGGACTCGCGGTGGACGATCTGCAACCCGTGCTGCAGCGTCTGGCCGGGCCCGGCATCGACGCCGCCGACCTGTATTTCCAGAGCATCGTCTCCGAGTCCTGGCTGCTGGAAGACGGCATCGTCAAGGAAGGCGGCTTCCACCTCGACCAGGGCGTCGGGGTGCGGGCGCTGTCCGGCGAGAAGACCGGCTTCGCCTACAGCAACGCCATTACCGGCGAGGCCTTGGATCTGGCCGCCCAAGCCGCGCGTTCCATCTCCCGCAGCGGCGTCGAGGGCCAGGTCCAGGCATTTCGTGCGGTAGAACCCGCACAGCGCCTCTATGGCCAGGACAATCCCCTCGATGTGCTGGATCGCGCCACCAAGGTCACCTTCCTGAAGCAGCTGGACGAGGCCACCCGTGCCCTGGATCCGCGCATCCAGCAGGTCACCATCAGCCTGGCCGGGGTCTGGGAGCGCACTCTGGTGGCCGCGGTCGACGGCACCCTCGCTGCCGATGTGCGCCCGTTGGTGCGCCTGGGCGTCAGCGTCATCGTCGAGCAGAACGGCCGCCGCGAGCGCGGCAACAGCGGTGGTGGTGGTCGCTGCGACTATCGTTACTTCCAGCGTGACGACCGCGCCCTGGGCTATGCCCGCGAAGCGGTCCGCCAGGCGCTGGTCAATCTGGAGGCCACGGCGGCCCCGGCCGGTACCCTGCCGGTGGTGCTGGGCGCCGGCTGGTCCGGCGTGCTGCTGCATGAAGCGGTCGGCCATGGCCTGGAAGGCGATTTCAACCGCAAGGGCAGCTCCAACTACAGCGGCCAGCTCGGGCGCCAGGTAGCCTCGTCGCTGTGCACCATCGTCGACGACGGCACCCTGCCGGATCGCCGTGGCTCCCTGTCCATCGACGACGAGGGCACGCCCAGCGGCTACAACGTGCTGATCGAGAACGGCATCCTCAAGGGCTACATGCAGGACAAGCTCAACGCCCGGCTGATGGGCGTGGCGCCCACCGGCAATGGTCGCCGCGAGTCCTATGCCCACCTGCCCATGCCGCGCATGACCAACACCTACATGCTCGCCGGCCAGAGCGATCCGGCCGAGATCATCGCCTCGGTGGAGAAGGGCATCTATTGCGCCAGCCTGGGTGGCGGTCAGGTGGACATTACCAGTGGCAAGTTCGTCTTCACCACCAACGAGGCCTACCTGATCGAGAACGGCAAGCTCGGTCGTCCGGTGAAGGGCGCCACCCTGATCGGCAACGGACCCGAGGTCATGAACCGGGTATCCATGGTCGGCAACGACCTGGCGCTGGATGCGGGGGTAGGGACCTGTGGCAAGGACGGCCAGTCACTGCCGGTGGGCGTGGGTCAGCCGACGCTGAAGATCGACGCCATCACCGTGGGCGGCACCGGCGCCTGATGCGGGCACCGGCCGTAGCCGTAGCGGACAGAAACCTAGCGCAGACCGCGCTGGGTTTCGTCGAGGGTGCGGATGTACTTGAAGACCTTGCGCGCCGCCGCGGGCGGCTTGTTGTGTGCCGCCTCGTGCTGGGCATGGCGCACCAGGCCGCGCAGATGCTGGCGATCGGTTTCCGGATACAGCGCCACGAAGGCCTCCAGCGCCTGGTCGCCCTCGGCGATCAAGCGGTCACGCCAGCGCTCCAGGGCGTGGAAGCGCTCGTTGTACTGCCGCGTCGAAGTGTCCATCTGGTCGGCCAGCGCCAGGATCGCTTCCAGGTCCTGGTCGCGCATCAGCTTGCCCAGGTACTGGACATGCCGTTTGCGCGCAATGTGGGTCTTGTGCTTGGGCGCCTCGGCCAGGGCCTTGCGCAGCGGATCGGTCAGCGGCAGGCGGTCCAGCTGCTCGGCCGGCAGCCCGGCCAGGCGCTCGCCCAGCTCCTGCAGCGCGTGCAGCTCGCGCTTGACCTGCGTCTTGCTCTTTTCGCCCAGCGGCGCGTCGTCGTCGTAAGAATCAACCATGAACTATGGGGTCCAGCTAAGAATGGGCGCCATCATAACGAGTTGCCGCACGGTTGTCCGGCCTGGCCGGCGCCGTCTGTAAGGAGAACGTCATGAATCGCAACGCCGCCGTGGGTCCCGCCGCGCTCCCCGAATTGCGCGAACAGGTCGAGGCCATCCTGGCCGAGGCCCGGCGCCAGGGCGCCAGTGCCGGTGAAGTGGCCGTCTCGGTCGACCAGGGCCTGTCCACCTCGGTCCGCAAGGGCGAGGTGGAAACGGTCGAATTCAATCGTGACCAGGGCTTCGGCATCACCCTCTATGCCGGTCAGCGCAAGGGCTCGGCCAGTACCTCCGCCACCGGCCCCGAGGCGATCCGCGAAACCGTGGCCGCGGCCCTGGCCATCGCCAAGCACACCTCGGAGGATCCCTGCGCGGGCCTGGCGGATGCCGAATTGATGGCACGCGGCGAGCTGCCCGATCTCGACCTCTATCATCCCTGGGACATTACTCCAGAGCAGGCCATTGAGCAGGCCCTGGCCTGTGAAGCGGCCGCCTATGCCGCCGACAGCCGCATCGGCAATGCCGACGGTACCACCCTCAATACCCACCAGAGCTGCCGGGTCTACGGCAACAGCCACGGTTTCGTCGGCGGCTACGCCAGCACCCGGCACAGCCTGAGCTGCGTGATGATCGCCGGCAGCGGCGAGGCCATGCAGCGCGACTACTACTACGACGTCAACCGCATCGGCAGCGAGCTGATGAGCGCCGAGGAGATCGGTCGCCGCGCCGCCGAGCGTGCCGTGAGTCGCCTGGGTGCCAGGCCGGTGCCCACCGCCAAGGTCCCGGTGCTGTTTTCCCCGGAAATGGCCGCCGGCCTGTTCGGCACCTTTCTCGCCGCCATTTCTGGTGGCAACCTCTATCGCAAGTCGTCCTTCCTCGAAGGCGCCCTGGGTCAGCAGGTGTTTCCCGACTGGCTGACCCTTGACGAGCGGCCGCACCTGCCGCGCGCCCTGGGCAGTGCCGCCTTCGATGGCGAAGGCCTGGCCACCTACGCCAAGCCCTTCGTCGAGAACGGCCAGCTGGTGTCCTATGTGCTCGGCAGCTATTCCGCGCGCAAGCTGGGCATGCAGAGCACCGCCAACGCCGGTGGCGTGCACAATCTCCACGTCAGTCATGGCACGGCCGACCAGGCCGAGCTGATCCGGCAGATGGGCACGGGCTTTCTGGTCACGGAAATGATGGGGCAGGGCACCAACCTGGTCACCGGCGACTACTCCCGAGGTGCCGGTGGCTTCTGGATCGAGAATGGCGAGATCCAGTTTCCGGTCCAGGAGGTCACCATCGCCGGTCGCCTCGGCGACATGTTCCGCCAGATCCTGGCCGTGGGCAGCGACGTGGAACGCCGCGGCAGTCTACGCACCGGCTCGGTGCTGATCGACGGCATGACCCTGGCGGGCAGCTAGAACTGCGGTTGGAGTTGTCGCGATGAGGAAAATCCCGTCGAACGGGAGACAGCCCACCCCGTTACTCGTTAGTATCCTAGCAATGCACTAGGACATAGCCGTGCGGTCGAATCCGTTGACCGGACGGCCCAGGCTTCACAGGATGCGCCCTCGCGCATCTGCCGTACTCCCCGGCGCCCTCGGGCGCTGGGTCCATACCAAAGCCACCATGGAGACAATCCGCATGCCGCATACTCTGCCTCAGCTGCCCTACGCCTACGACGCGCTGGAACCGCACGTCGATGCCCAGACCATGGAAATCCACCATACCAAGCATCACCAGACCTACATCAACAACCTGAACGCGGCGCTGGAAGGCACCGAGTTCGCCAACCTGTCGGCCGAAGACGTGGTTCGTCAACTGGACAAGCTGCCCCAGGACAAGCGCGGCGCCGTGCAGAACAACGGTGGCGGCCATGCCAACCACAGCCTGTTCTGGACCGTGATGGCCCCCAACGCCGGCGGCAAGCCCGAAGGCGCCCTGGCCGAAGCCATCGAGTCCCAGCTGGGTGGCTTCGATGCCTTCAAGGAAGCCTTCACCAAGGCGGCCCTGACCCGCTTCGGCAGCGGCTGGGCCTGGCTGAGCGTCACCCCCGAGAAGAAGCTGGTGGTCGAGAGCACCGGCAACCAGGACAGCCCGCTGATGACCGGCAATACCCCGATCCTCGGCCTGGACGTCTGGGAGCACGCCTACTACCTGCGCTACCAGAACCGTCGTCCCGACTACATCGGCGCCTTCTTCAACGTCATCAACTGGCCGGAAGTGTCCCGTCGCTACGAAGCGGCGCTGAACGCCTGAGTTGACGCCCCATAAAAAAGCCGCCCTCGGGCGGC
>NZ_ANBZ01000081.1:0-71929 GCF_000316965.1 Pseudomonas sp. 313 | reverse complement strand
GAAGCCATTTTCAACGCAGTTTGGCCGACGCGCAGCAGCCTTTAAATAGGCTCTCAGCGCAGGACGTTGGTCTTGGCCAGGTCCACCACCTCGCTACCGCGACCACTCATCACCGCGCGCAGCATGTAGAGGCTGAAGCCCTTGGCCTGGGCGGCCTCGATCTTCGGTGGCAGCGACAGTTCCTGCTTGGCGATGCGCACGTCCACCAGCGCCGGACCGGGATGGGCGAAGGCCTCCTCCAGGGTGGCGTCGAGCAGACTGGCCGATTCCACCTTCCAGCCGCGCACGCCGCAGGCCTCGGCCACCCGGGCGAAATCGACCTCACCCAGATCTGTGGTCTCGTCGATCATGCCGGCGGCCTTCATCTCCATGGCGACGAAACCCAGGGTGGCGTTGTCGTAGACGATGACCTTGACCGGCAGCTTCTCGCTGGCCAGGGTCGCCAGTTCGCCCAGCAGCATGGACAGCCCGCCGTCGCCGGCCAGCGCCACCACCTGGCGATCGGGATAGGCCGACTGCAGGCCCATGGCCTGGGGCAGGGCGTTGGCCATGGAGCCGTGGCTGAAGGAGCCGGCCAGCTTGCGCTCGAAGTTCATCGCCAGGTAGCGCGCCGCCCATACCGTGGGGGTGCCGACGTCGCAGGTGAAGAGGGCGTCCGCCGCGGCCAGTTCACTGACCCGGGTGGTGAGGTACTGCGGATGCAACGGCTCGCCATCGGCGGTGGCGGTGGCCAGTTCGTCCAGCTCGGCGCGGGTCTTGCGGTAGTGCTGCTGGGCCTTTTCCAGGAAGCGGCTGTGGCTGTTGGGCGCAAGGCGCGGCAGCAGGGCGTCGAGGGTAGCGCGGACATCGCCCACCAACCCCTTGAGCAGCGGGGTACGCACGCCCAGGTGGGCGCCGCGCACGTCGATCTGCACCACCCGGCCGTGATCCGGGAAGAAGTTGCGATAGGGGAAGTTGCTGCCCAGCATCAGCAGCAGGTCGCACTCCTTGAGCGCGTGATAACCGGACGAAAAGCCGATCAGGCCGGTCATGCCCACGCCATAGGGATTGGAATACTCGATATGGGCCTTGCCGCGCAGCGCATGGACCACCGGCGCCTGCAGCCGCTCGGCCAGGGCCACCACCTGGGCATGGGCACCGACGCAACCGGCGCCGCAGAGCAGGGTGATGCGCTTCTCGCCAGCCAGCAACTCGGCCAGGGCATCCAGTTCGGCCTCCGGCGGGACCACCACCGGACGCACCGGCTCGCTCCACTGGACTGCCTTGATCGGCGCCTCGGCCAGGGCCACGTCGCCGGGAATCACCACCACCGACACCGAGCGATTGAGGATGGCCGAGCGCATGGCGGTCTCGAGGATGCGCGGCAGCTGCTCGGGATGGGAAACCACCTCGCAGAAGTCGCTGCAGTCGCGGAACAGCCGCTCCGGATGGGTCTCCTGGAAATAGCCCAGGCCGATTTCGCTGGAGGGAATCTGGGCGGCGATGGCCAGCACCGGTGCGCCGCTGCGCTGGGCGTCGAACAGGCCGTTGATCAGGTGCAGATTGCCCGGACCGCAGGAGCCGGCGCAAACCGCCAGGCGCCCGCTGGTGTCGGCCGCGGCACTGGCGGCGAAGGCGGCGGCTTCTTCGTGCCGTACGCCGCGCCAGCGGATGCGATCGCGCTTGCGCAGGCTTTCGGTGAGGCCGTTGAGCGAATCGCCCGGCAGGCCCCAGATGGTGTCCACACCAGCCGCTTCGAGGGTGGCGACGAGCAGATCGGCAACGGTTTTCACAGCCATGACAAAGACTCCAGGCAAGGGTGGGGGAGGGCAAAGCCGCTTGGCAGAGGTCTTGTTGTGCTTTCTTGGTCCGACGAAGCGGGCGGAAGTTCGCGACCGTCCCGGCGTTTCGCCCGGTGCACGGACGTGCTTGTGCAAGGCCTAGGCGGAAAGGATTGATTTATATATGGCAGGTAACTATGAGGTAGATGCCATCGGTGCATTCGCGGAGGCAACCTTGGATCGAAAACCGTATTGCCGGGTAATGGCCGTCCAGCATCCGATGGCTGTTGTCCCAGCATGCCTGTCCTAGACGGGAAGTGCTGGAGCGACTTCTTCAATGGCAAGGGTGTCACGGTCGACTTTATGACAGAGCGAAACCAGCCTGCAGATCAGACGCGTGACCATTCTGATGCCTAGATTCATGCTCAAAACCACAGCTTTCATCCTGATAAAACATATTGCAGAAATACGACATGCTCAGGTTTTCGACACGCCTATAAATCGTCGGAATGAAAGGACTTTCCGATCGCTGTAGTGCCCGATGTGTTGGTTTATGACGAGCGTCTCAACCAGTCTCGCGTTTTCAGGACCTTGAGTAAGTCTGTGCTAGTCGAATAACCAATTTCTAGACATTTCTTGTAACCTGAACTAGACCTTGCTGACGCAGGAATGACCTACGTAACCTGTAGTTCAAGGCGATGGCGCACCTTCGGTACCCCGGTGGATAACCTCTTGAAGTCCGAGGCGAGCTAAGTGCGCCTGGATCAATCATTGTCCAGGAGATTATTGTGAAGTATCTATCGAAGAAATCGGCGCCTGCACAAGGCAGCGTGATTGATGACGTGACAGTCTATAGTTTCGGCCATAAACACTCACTGACCATAGATGTAAACGACTTCGATGAGTATGCGTCTTTCGCAAAGTATATTGAGGATTCGACCGCGGTGAGAGAGTCGAGAGCCTCGTTGACAACGCTGAATGTCACTGGCGATTATCTCGACAAGGTCGCGCGTATTGACGGGCAAACGCTTGATACCGAGGCCAGTGGAATCACTCTCGACTCGACAATTAAGCATTTGAATTTGGCGATTACGAAGAACGAAGTTTCCAATAGCTCGTCCATATCGCTATCGAATTTCGATAGACTTGAAACCGTAGACGCCACCAGATCAACTGAGCCCCTTTATCTTTCGCTTAGCGAGGGCGGCATGGATGGAAGGAGTAACAGTGCCTATCTACACTCCGTTGATTTGAACGCAGGCGGTCATGTTTTCGTGAGTACTGTCGCGGCCGAGGAGTTTGATTCCGTCGCTTCATTAGCACATGCGCGCGTTAAAGATATTAATATCAATGCAGGCGCCGGTGATGTTTCGGTTGGCGCTACCATTCAGCAAGCAGATATCAATATTGACGCGCGTCATGGTTCTGCCACGGTGGATCTGTCCTTTGTGAAAGGGGTGGAGACTCACAATGCCTCCTCGCATGGTTCTTTGGGTCACGGCGCCAATATTGTTGTAGATAGCGAAAGTGAAGGAAGCTACATAACGCTCTTCAATGGCAACTTAGTCAATTATGATACGGCCGCGTCAAGTGCTGAGAAATCGGCATCTATCATCGCCAACTTGGTTAAAATAACCGGCTTTGATGCTTCTGATAGCTATATTCTTTACGGTACGCCAGTTGGCAAACCTGAAGCGGTAGTCACTATCGCAGACAATGTCGTTGCAGGGGCGAAAGACATATCTACTGTCTTGGATATTGTGTCGAAGGAAACCGTAGGGGAGGTGAATGCCGCGGTCTTCCACTATCACGGAAATACCTACGTGTTCCAGGATGCATAGGCAGGTTACGTAGCACCTCCTTCAGTAGATTCCGCAGATAGTTTGATTGAGTTGGTGGGCGGTTACGATCTAAATGATGTTGCGGCGCACGTAGTGGCGGGTATACGCGGAATGGGACACTGATTGCATGTGCACTCATTCATTTCTTTATTGGGTCGCTACACTTATCTTTTTTGATAGGTCGTGAGCCGGTCGATTTAAAATAAGGAAAGGGCCTATGCAGTATGTGCCCTTTCTGCCGAGCAATTGCCTGTTTTCCTCATGGGCTGCCGGCATTTTTTCATGCGATGAAACGTTATTCTAAGGAAGTCCCACGCCAGCGATGAGTCAGCTCGTTTAGTTCATCTGATTTTTTGATAGCGCCAGTAAGTCGCCTGGCGCCTCATGCCTCACGTTGGACTATCGACTTCCAGACGATGTCGTACAGCTTAGCTGTCGGACCTAAGAGCCTGGCTAAAGTCGTAACGATATCGATACGACGTTTTAAATTCGATACGCCTGTATTAGCCTGGCGCGTCAATCGTAACGATTTCGCTACAGCGCAATTCTATTTGGTTAGCCAAGCCCTTGAAAATGCTGACTTTTGCTCCTGGCATCACCCTTGCACAACCAGACCCATCTATCCATCAGGACAAAGGTCCGCAGGAGTCTGGCAATGGGTCTGCGCTATACCGAAGAACACGAATGGCTGCGTCAGGAAGCCGATGGCAGCATTACCGTTGGCATCACCGACTATGCCCAGGACTCGCTCGGCGACCTGGTCTTCGTGCAACTGCCGGAGCTGCGCAGCTACGCCCAGGGCGATGAGGTCGCGGTGCTGGAGTCGGTCAAGGCCGCCAGCAACATCACCATGCCGCTGGACGGCGAGGTCCTGGCCGTCAACGAGGCGCTCAACGATGCGCCCGAGACCATCAACAGCGATCCGCTGAACGCCGGCTGGTTCTTTCGCTTCCAGCCCGCCAATGCCGAAGCCTTCGCCGCGCTGCTCGACGAAGCCGCCTATCAGCAACTGATCAAGGGGTAAGACCGCCATGTCGCTGCACGACACCCTCAGCACCGCCGACGAATTCGTCCCGCGCCACATCGGTCCGCGCGAGCTGGACGAGATCGCCATGCTGAACCTGCTCGGCTACGAATCCCTGGACGCCATGACCGCCCAGGTGATCCCCGAGAGCATCAAGGGCACCAGCGTGCTGGACCTGCCCGCCGGGCTGTCCGAAGCCGACGCCCTGGCCGAGCTGCGCACCATCGCCGGCAAGAATCGCCTGCTCAAGAGCATGATCGGTCAGGGCTACTACAACACCCATACCCCGGCGCCGATCCTGCGCAACCTGCTGGAAAACCCGGCCTGGTACACCGCCTACACCCCCTACCAGCCGGAGATCTCCCAGGGTCGCCTGGAAGCCCTGCTCAACTTCCAGACGCTGATCGGCGACCTCACCGGCATGCCGGTGGCCAATGCCTCGCTGCTGGACGAGGGCACCGCCGCCGCCGAGGCCATGACCTTCTGCAAGCGCCTGGCGAAAAACAAGGCCGGCGCCTTCTTCGCCTCCGTGCACTGCCATCCGCAGACCCTGGACGTCCTGCGCACCCGCGCCGAGCCCCTGGGCATCGAGGTGGTGGTGGGCGTGGAAACCGAGATCGAGGATCACGGCCGCTTCTTCGGCGCGCTGTTCCAGTATCCGATGACCACCGGTGAGATCCGTGACTACCGGGAGAGCATCCAGGCCTTCCAGGCGGCCGGTGCCCTGGTGGCCATGGCCGCCGACCTGCTGGCCCTGACCCTGCTCACCCCGCCCGGCGAACTGGGTGCGGACGTGGCCATCGGTACCGCCCAGCGCTTTGGCGTACCGCTCGGTTTCGGCGGTCCCCACGCGGCCTACTTCGCCACCCAGGACAAGTACAAGCGCGACATGCCCGGGCGTGTCGTCGGCGTGTCCATCGACCGCCACGGCAACCCGGCCTATCGCCTGGCGTTGCAGACCCGCGAGCAGCACATCCGCCGCGAGAAGGCCACCAGCAACATCTGCACCGCCCAGGTGCTGCTGGCCAACATCGCCAGCATGTATGCGGTCTACCACGGTCCCGAAGGCCTGACCCGCATCGCCACCCGGGTGCAGCGCCTCACCGGCCTGCTGGCCGCCGGCCTGCAGCGCCTGGGCCACGAGACCCAGCACACCGCCTTCGACACCCTGACCCTGGTGTTCGGTGCGCGCACCGCCGCCCTGCACGAGGCCGCCCGTGCCCGTGGCTACAACCTGCGCGAGGTCAGCGCCGAGGCCCTGGGCGTGTCCCTCGACGAGACCAGCACCCTGGCCGATGTCCAGGCGCTGCTGGAGATCCTCGCCGACGGCAAGGCCGCGCCCCAGGTCGCCGAGCTGGGCGATGCCCAGGGCGTGGAAGTGCCCGCGGCGCTGCAGCGCCAGTCGGCCTTCTTGACCCATCCGGTGTTCGCCAGCCACAGATCCGAAACCGAGCTTATGCGCTACCTGCGCAAGCTGGCGGACAAGGACCTGGCGCTGGATCGCACCATGATCCCGCTGGGCTCCTGCACCATGAAGCTCAACGCCGCCAGCGAGATGATCCCGGTCACCTGGGCCGAATTCGGCGGTATCCACCCCTTCGCCCCGGCCGACCAGGCCGAGGGCTATGCCCAGCTCACCACCGAGCTGGAGGCCATGCTCTGCGCCGCCACCGGCTATGACGCCGTGTCCCTGCAGCCCAACGCCGGTTCCCAGGGCGAGTACGCGGGTCTCCTGGCCATCCGTGCCTATCATGCGAGCCGCGGCCAGGGTGAGCGCGACGTCTGCCTGATCCCGGCGTCGGCCCACGGCACCAACCCCGCTACCGCCAGCATGGTCGACATGCGCGTGGTGGTGGTGGCCTGTGACAAGCGTGGCAACGTCGATCTCGACGACCTGCGCGCCAAGGCCGAGCAGCACAGCGAGCGCCTGGCCGCGCTGATGATCACCTATCCCTCCACTCACGGGGTGTTCGAGGAAGCCATCCGTGAGATCTGCCAGGTGGTCCATGACCATGGTGGCCAGGTCTACATCGATGGTGCCAACATGAACGCCATGGTCGGCCTCTGCGCCCCGGGTCAGTTCGGCGGTGACGTCTCCCACCTCAACCTGCACAAGACCTTCTGCATTCCCCATGGCGGCGGCGGTCCGGGTGTCGGCCCCATCGGCGTCAAGGCGCACCTGGCGCCCTTCCTGCCCGGCCATGCCCGGCTGGAACGCAAGGAAGGCGCGGTCTGCGCGGCGCCCTATGGCAGCGCCAGCATCCTGCCGATCTCCTGGATGTACCTGAAGATGATGGGTAGCGCCGGTCTGACCCGCGCCTCGCAGATCGCCATCCTCAGCGCCAACTACATCGCCCGCCGGCTGGAAGAGCACTATCCGGTGCTCTACAGCGGCACCGGGGGCCTGGTGGCCCACGAGTGCATCCTCGACCTGCGCCCGCTCAAGGACAGCAGCGGCGTGACCGTGGACGACGTGGCCAAGCGCCTGATCGACTTCGGCTTCCATGCCCCGACCATGTCCTTCCCGGTGGCCGGCACCCTGATGATCGAGCCCACCGAGAGCGAGTCCAAGCAGGAACTGGATCGCTTCTGCGACGCCATGATCGCCATCCGCGAAGAGATCCGCGCTCTGGAGGCCGGTACCCTGGATCCCCAGGACAACCCGCTGAAGAACGCGCCCCATACCGCGCGCGAGGTGGCGGGCGAGTGGACTCACCCCTACAGCCGCGAGCAGGCAGTCTTCCCGTTGCCGAGCCTGGTAGACGGCAAGTACTGGCCGCCGGTGGCGCGCATCGACAACGTCTACGGCGATCGCAACCTGGTCTGCTCCTGCCCGCCGATCGAGGCCTACGGCGAGGCCTGACCCTCACCCCCGGCCCCTCTTCCGGGAGAAGGGGAGCAGAGCCGCTCTTCCCCCTCTCCCCCTGAGAGAGGGCTGGGGTGAGGGCAAACCCGAACCACCCAAGTCGCGCCCGCTTCCAACAGCAGGGCGCGATCAACCAGATCACCGCTTCCCCGTTCGTCCTCGCTGAACAGAGGACCAGAGCGTGAAAGCCGACACGGAGCCCCACCATGTCCCTGCTCAAGACTTCGCTGCACGCCCTGCACCTGGAACTCGGCGCCCGCATGGTGCCCTTCGCCGGCTACGAGATGCCGGTGCAGTACCCGCTCGGCGTGCTCAAGGAGCACCAGCACACCCGTGCCCAGGCCGGGTTGTTCGATGTGTCGCACATGGGCCAGGTCCTGCTCGAAGGCGAGGAAGCCGCTGAGGCGCTGGAGACCCTGGTACCGGTCGACATCATCGACCTGCCCAGCGGCATGCAGCGCTATGCCCTGCTGACCGACGACAACGGCGGCATCCTCGACGACCTCATGGTCGCCAACCTGGGTGACTGCCTCTACCTGGTGGTCAACGCCGCCTGCAAGGAAGCCGATCTCGCCCACCTGGAAAAGCACCTGGGCGACCGCTGCCAGGTGCTGCCGCAATTCGACCGCGCCCTGCTGGCCCTGCAGGGCCCCGCCGCTGCCGCGGTGCTGGCGCGCCTGGCGCCGGAAGTGGCCGAGATGACCTTCATGCAGGTCCGCCGCGTCAAGCTGCTGGACCAGCCCTGCATCGTCAGTCGCAGCGGCTACACCGGCGAAGACGGCTACGAGATCTCGGTGCCGAGTGCTGCCGCCGAAGCCCTGGCCCGCCGCCTGCTGGCCGAGCCGGAAGTCGAAGCCATCGGCCTGGGTGCCCGGGATTCCCTGCGCCTGGAAGCGGGCCTCTGCCTCTATGGCCACGACATGGATGCCGGCACCACGCCGGTGATGGCCAACCTGGGGTGGGCGCTGTCCAAGGTGCGCCGCGAAGGCAACGGCCGCGCTGGCGGTTTCCCGGGCGCCGAGCGTATCTTCGCCGAACAGCGCGACGGCGTGACGCGCAAGCGTGTCGGCCTGCTGGTGCAGGAGCGGGTGCCGGTGCGCGAGGGCGCGGAGCTGGTGGATGCCAATGGCGCCAGCATCGGTCGCGTGACCAGTGGCGGCTTCGGCCCGACCCTGGGGGCACCGGTGGCCATGGGGTACGTCGACAGCGACTTCGCCGCCCTGGATACCCAGCTGTTCGCCGTGGTGCGCGGCAAGCAGGTGCCGGTCAAGGTCGCCAAGACGCCCTTCGTGCCGCAGCGGTATTACCGCGGTTGATCTGAGTGTTGGGCTTCGCGTTGCTCAACCCAACCTACGAGCGCGTGCCGTAGGTTGGGTTGAGCGCCAGCGAAGCCCAACAGCGCCTTACGCCACCGGATAATCCCGAAACACCGACAAGGTCTCCGCTTCGGCAGTCAGGGCCTCCAGCGTCGGATAATTGCGCCGCTCGATCAGTCCCGGCAGGGCGAAGTGCAGGAAGGTCCAGGCCACGGCGGTGTCGATGGCGTCCTGGCCGATGCTGTCCTCGCCCAGCGGCGGACGCGGGCCCAGCCAGGCCTTGTCCAGGGCGCCACAGGCCGCGCGCAACTGCCCCTCCACCCGTTGCTGCCAGGGCGCATGGCGCTTGTCTTCCGGCCGCAGGTCGCGCTCGTACACCAGCTGCACCGCCTTCTCGGACAGGGCCAGCGCCAGGCCGCTGCGACTGAGGGCGGTCGCCCGCGCGGCATGGCCAGCGGGTCGCAGTTGGCGACTGCCGCAGGCGAGATGCTGGGCGTAGTCCAGGATCAGCGACGAATCCATCAGCCGCTGGCCGTCCAGGCAGATCAGCGTGGGCGCCTTGAGCACCGGGTTGAAGCTGCGAAAGCGCTCGACTTCGCGAAACAGCGACACTTGGCGCAGTTCGAAAGGCAGTACCAGCAGGCGTAGGGAGATCGCGACTCGCCGCACATAGGGGGAGTCGAGCATGCCGATGAGTTGCATGGGGGCATCCTGTCAGAAAGAGTGAATCCTGTTTCACGTGGAACGTCACCCTTGTCGTGTGTTTCACACTGGGTGCCGCTCTGGACAGGACATTAAGCATTCAGCGAAGCTGCCACCAGCGAGAAATTCTGACCGGATCGTTAAGGAAAACTTACATGTCCCGCGTGCCGCCCTTGAATGCCCTGCGCTGCTTCGAAGCGGTTGCCCGCCTGGGCAGCGTGACCCGCGCCGCCAATGAATTGCACCTCACCCATGCCGCGGTCAGTCAGCAGGTAAAGGGGCTGGAGCATCAACTGGGCATGGTGCTGTTCGAGCGCCAGGGGCGCGGGATCGAGGTCACCGGCGACGGTCGCGTCTATGCCGAGCAGGTCCGCCAGTTGCTCGACGATCTGGGCGAGGCGACCCGGCGCCTGCAGGCCCGCCCGCGGCGCAACGAGCTGGTGTTCGCCACCTTTCCCTCCTTCGCCACCCACTGGCTGTTGCCCCGGCTGCCGCGTTTTCGCGCCCTGCACCCGGAGTACCGCATCCGTATCCAGACCAGCCTGGATTTCCAGGATCTGCGCCAGGGCATGGTGGATATTGGAGTGCGCATGGGCGAGGGGCAGTGGGATGGCCTGACGGCGCTACGGTTGTTTCAGGACGATGTGCTGCTGGTGGCGGCGCCTGGTTACAACGGTGGGCAACTGCCGCGCAGTCTAGACGAGGCCCTCGCGCAGCCGCTGTTGCATACGGAGGAAACCTGGCTGCACTGGGGCGAAACGGCCGGTCTAGGCGAAGCGGCACCCAATCGCGGCATCAGCGTGAACGATTCCAACGTGGTACTGGAGGCGCTACGCCTTGGTCAGGCGCTGGCGCTGGAGCGGCGCAGCCTGGTGCAGGCCGCGCTGAACGAGGGGCGTCTGGTCCAGCTCAGTCCGGTGACGGCGCCCTATCCCTATGCCTACTGGCTGGTCTGGCCGGAACGTGCCGAATCGGCGGACAAGCAGGAGCGCTTCAGCGCCTGGATCCAGGCCGAGGTCGCGACCTATCTGGCCGCGCTGGAGGCGCCGACGCCCGCTTAGGGCGTCGGGCGGAGCGTCTTAGCGCAGCAGCAGCTTGCGACGGCCGTCCGGCCAGACTTCCCAGAGTTGATCGTTGATGCGCTGCACCTGGCTAGTGGTCCGGCGCATGGCCGAAATGCTGGCGCGCAGGGCCTGGCCACTGGCGGTGTCGACGAAATTTCCGGCGCCGGTGCTCTCGGCCGTGGCGCGATCCATAGCTACAGTGTTCATTGACGCCTCCCAGAGCTCGGCTAAAGACGGCGAAAGTGCCGTAGCCCAAGGACCGGCCGTCACGGGCAAGATTCCGCTCCCCTGGTAGCAGCCGTTCAAGCTGTGATCCACGTCCTAAGCGCGCTGTGGCCTGTTGGGCGAATTTGCGCCAAGACCGTTTTCTGTACGGATATACAGATTAGTTCTTGCGCAGGTCGCGCAGGCTTTGCATCCTGTGGCGATTCCCCTCGCGCGACGCCCGCCATGCAGCTGTATCTCTGCGAAAAACCCTCCCAGGCCAAGGACATCGCCCGTGTCCTCGGCGCCACGCGCCGTGGCGAGGGCTGCCTGCAGGGGCAGGGTGTGACCGTCACCTGGTGCATCGGTCATCTGCTGGAAACGGCGCCACCGGATGCTTATGACGCGCGCTACAAGCGCTGGTCGCTGGACGACCTGCCCATCGTCCCTGAGCAGTGGAAGCTGCAGGTCAAGAAGACCACCGGCAGCCAGTTCAAGGCGGTCAAGCGCCTGCTCGGCGAGGCCAGCGAATTGGTGATCGCCACCGATGCCGACCGCGAGGGCGAGATGATCGCCCGCGAGCTGGTGGAACATTGCCGCTATCGCGGGCCGATTCGCCGGCTGTGGCTGTCGGCGCTGGATGACGTCTCCATCCGCCGCGCCCTGGCCGCGCTCAAGCCCGGTGCCGAGACCTATGGGCTCTATCAGTCCGCCCTGGGGCGTTCGCGCGCCGACTGGCTGATCGGCATGAACATGAGCCGGCTGTTCACCCTGCTGGGGCGTCGCTCCGGCTACCAGGGCGTACTCTCGGTCGGGCGGGTGCAGACCCCGACCCTGCGCTTGGTGGTGGACCGCGACCGCGCCATCGCCGCCTTCGTGCCAATGCCTTTCTGGACCGTGGAGGCGACCCTGGAGGCCTCGGGCAGTCGCTTTCAGGCCCAATGGCAGCCGCCAGAGGACGTCTGTGACGACCAGGGGCGCTGCGTCAAGCCCGAGGTGGCCCAGGCCGCGGCGCGGGCCATCGAGGCGGCCGGGCAGGCACGGCTGGTCAAGCTCAAGACCGAACGCATCCGCGAGGCGGCGCCCTTGCCCTTCGACCTGGGCACCCTGCAGGAGGTCTGCTCCAAGCGCCTCAACCTGGGCGCCCAGCAGACCCTGGACGTGGCCCAGGCGCTCTATGAGAAGTACAAGCTGATCACCTATCCACGCAGCGACTGCGGCTACCTGCCGCTGTCCCAGCACGCCGAGGCGCCGGCGCTGCTGGCCGCCTTGCTGGGCGCCGACAACAGTCTCGCCCCCCTGCGCGATCACCTGGACGCCAGTCGCCGCTCGCGGGCCTGGAACGACGCCAAGGTCAGCGCCCACCACGGCATCATCCCGACCCTGGTGACCCGCGACCTGGGGCGTTTGAGTCCGCAGGAGCGCAACGTCTATGGCCTGATCCGTGCCCGTTACCTGGCGCAGTTCCTGCCGCAGCACGAATTTGATCGTACCCAGGCCGACTTCGAGGCCGGTGGCGAACGCCTGCGCGCCACCGGCAAGCGGCTGGTGGAACCGGGCTGGCGGCGCGCCTTGCCCGAGTCGCTCACGCCGCCCAAGGGCCGTGAGGCCCCGCCGCCCCAGGCGCTGCCCGAGTTGCGCGAGGGGGAGTCCTATCCGGTGGTGGAGGTGCGCTGCCGGGATCAACTGACCCAGCCGCCCAAGCCCTTCACCGAGGGCGATTTGATCAAGGCGATGAAAAATGTCGCCAAGCTGGTGGAGGATCCGGCCCTCAAGCAGAAGCTCAAGGACACCACCGGCATCGGCACCGAGGCGACCCGCGCCAGCATCATCCAGGGCTTGCTGGACCGCGGCTATATGGTCAAGCAGGGCAAGGCCCTGGCGGCGACGCCGGCGGCCTTCGGCCTGATCGACGCCGTGCCCCGGGCCATCGCCGATCCGGGCACCACAGCGCTCTGGGAGCAGGCACTGGATCGGGTGCAGGAAGGCGAATTGAGCCTCGCGGAATTCGTCACCAAACAATCGGCCTGGATGGGCAAGCAGGTGGAGCGCTGCCTCGGCCTGACCCTGACCATCAGCGGTCCGCCGCCGGCGGGCAAGGGCGCGCCTTGGAAGAAGAAGCGGCGTACCGGCGGGACCAAGGCCAAAGCCAAGCCGGGCGGCGCACCGACGCGCGCGCGCAAGCCCAAGGTCAAGCCTGGCTGAGGACGGCGTACAGGCGTTCGAGCACGGCGTCGGGCTGGGTCAGGACGTCGTGGTTCCAGAAGCGCAGGATCTGGAAGCCCTGGGTCTCCAACCAGGCATCGCGCTCACGGTCGTTGGCGCTGCCTTGATGCTGGCCGCCATCCAGCTCGATCACCAGCCGTGCTTCCAGGCAGACGAAGTCAAGGATGTAGCGGCCATAGGGGTGCTGGCGGCGGAATTTATGGCCTTGCAGACGCTTGCCGCGCAGGTGGTACCAGAGCAGGCGCTCGGCATCGGTCTGGCCTCGGCGCAGGGCGCGGGCATGGGTGATAAGGGGCATGGGAATCCTTTCCCTTGGCGTATGGGGCGGCCCTCACCCCAACCCTCTCCCGGAGGGAGAGGGAGCGGTACGGAGTGAGAGGTGATCTGGGGAGTATCGCCTGGAACAGTGGAGATCGCGAGGCGCTGAAACGGCGCTTTGCGCGATGTTCGAGATGGCGCAGCTGAGGCGCCTGGGACCGTGGCGATAGCGTGGCCCTTACCCAGCCCTCTCCCAAAGGGAGATGGGGTGATACCGATCGAAGAGGGCTATGGAGTGACCGAGGAGATCGAAAGGTAGGCAACACTGCCAGGATCGCTATCGCAGTAACACCGAAACGACACTGAGGCTCTTGTCTGGAGGGGAAGCCCTTCACCGCTCCAGGCCGCCCCCTCTCCCTGGGGGAGAGGGTTGGGGTGAGGGCGGCAGGACCAGGTATCGTGAATCGCTATCGCAGTAACACCGAAACGAAATCGAGGCTCTTGTCTGGAGGGGAAGCCCTTCACCGCTCCAGACCGCCCCCTCTCCCCGGGGGAGAGGGTTGGGGTGAGGGCGCAAAGCCCCGTGCCCGCGTCTTATTTCTTCTCGAACGCCGCTGCCGCCGTGGCGTAGGCCGCTTCGTGATAGTCGAATTCGGCGGACTGCACCAGCAGAGTTTCCTCGTCCTCGGTGAAGGCGATCACCGGGCGATAGGAGAGGCCGTCGGCCTTGATTTCGGCTTCGTCGATGAGCTTGGAGAGATCGAAGGCGAAGTCACCGCAGATGGCCTTGGCCTGGGCGTCGGTGATGCCGTGCTTCTTCAGGGCATCGCGCAGCAGGGTGCTCCACTGGTATTGAAACTGGATACCCAGTTTGGCGTAGCTGGGACCGTAGTCGATTTCCATGAGTGTGTAACCGGGGCTTGGGAGGAGGGGACGAACTCGCCACAGCGGCCAGCGAAATGACCGTTGTGAGCGCTGCCGGTGGCACTACGATGGCGTGCCCCAAAGCCCAGGCAAAGGGGGGCGGGCCGGACGGCCAAATCTAATGACCGAGAGGCCCGCACCCAGGGACGAGCGGTTATTCGTGGACGATGCGCGAGTGGTCGCGGGTGTCCTTCATGAAGACGTAGACCAGCAGCGAGCAGGCGATGCAGCCGGTCACGTACCAGTAGTAGCCGCTTTCCATGCCGATGCTCTTGAACCACAGCGCCAGGTATTCGGCGGTGCCGCCGAAGATGGACACGGTCAGGGCATAGGGCAGGCCGACGCCCAGGGCGCGGATCTCGGTGGGGAACAGCTCGGCCTTCACCACGGCGTTGATCGAGGTGTAGAAGCTGACGATCACCAGCGCCACCATGATCAGGCCGAAGGCGCCCCACCAGCTGGTGACGCTGCCCAGGGCGGTCAGGATCGGATAGGTGAACAGGGTGCCGAGCACGCCGAAGGCGATCAGTACCGGGCGCCGGCCGACGCGGTCGGAGAGGGCGCCAACGATGGGCTGCAACAGCATGAACAGGAACAGCGTCGCCGCCGAGATGGAGGTGGCGTCGGTCTTGCTCATGCCCACCGAGTTGACCAGGTACTTCTGCATGTAGGTGGTGTAGGTGTAGAAGGCCAGGGTGCCGCCCATGGTCAGGCCGACCACGGTGAGAAACTCCTTGGGATGCCGCGCCAGGGTGCGCATCAGGGATTCCTTGGGCTTCTCGGCCTTCTTGAAGGAGCTGGTCTCTTCCATGCCGCGCCGCAGGTAGAGTGCGGTCACGGCACAGGCGGCGCCGATCAGGAAGGGAATGCGCCAGCCCCAGCTTTCCAGCTGTTCGACGGTGAGGGTCTGCTGCAGCACGATCAGGGTGGCCAGGGCCAGCAGCTGGCCGGAGATCAGGGTGACGTACTGGAAGCTGGAGTAGAAACCGCGGCTTTCCTTGGTCGCCATCTCGCTCAGGTAGGTGGCGGAGGTGCCGTATTCACCGCCCACCGAGAGGCCCTGCAGCAGCCGCGCCAGCACCAGCATGATGGGCGCGGCGACGCCGATGGTGGTGTAGCTGGGGGTGAGGGCGATGATCAAGGAGCCTGCGCACATCATGATCACCGAGACCATCAGCGCGGATTTGCGGCCGGCCTTGTCGGCGTAGAGGCCCATCAGCCAACCGCCGATGGGGCGCATCAGGAAGCCCACGGCAAAGATGGCGGCGACGTTGAGCAACTGGGCGGTCTGGTCGCCCTTGGGAAAGAAGGCCTTGGCGAAATACAGCGAGAAGGCGGCGTAGACGTACCAGTCGTACCATTCGACCAGGTTGCCGACGGAGCCGCTGAAGATGGACTTGATGCGCTGCGAGGTGGTCTTGGGCGCGGTCTGGCCGGCCGCGAGGGTAGCGGTGCTATCCACAGGGTGTTCCTCTCTTGTCGTTGTTATTAGGGCGCTCGGGGCGTCGACAAGGGCTATAGCAGGGCGCGTGCCAGGTCGCGAAGCCGCATTCTGACTGGGTTTTGCCAGGGACGATCGGCGAAAGATCGCCGAAAGCCGGTGGGTAATGAGCGGATTTCCGCCTATGGCCGGTCAGTCATCCTCGAGACTGTCGCGGAAGTCGGCACGCACCAGGCCGTGACGCTGCATCTTCTCGTTGAGGGTACGCCGCGGCAATTGCAACTCGTCCATCACCGCCTTGATCTCGCCACCATGACGGGCCAGGGCGGCGCGCAGGCACTGGGCTTCGAAGGCTTCCAGCTGATCGGCCAGGGAATTGCCCTGGGCGGTCGGCGGCGCGCCCAGGCCGAGGACCTCGCGTTCGGCGGCGTTGGCCAGTTCGCGGACATTGCCCGGCCAGCCGTGACCCAGCAGCTGGGCCAGTCGCGCCGCGCCGGGCGGTGTGACCGGGCGCCCCAGGCGGGCGCCGGCCTCGGCGAGAAAGTGATCGAACAGCAGCGGGATGTCTTCGCGTCGCGCCCGCAGCGGCGGCAGGTGCAGTTCGGCGACGTTGAGACGATAGGCCAGGTCTTCGCGAAAGCGCCCGGCGCGCGCCTCTTCCAGCAGGTCCGGCTTGGTGGCGGCGACGATGCGCAGGTCCAGGGCGATGCTCTGGTTGGAGCCGAGACGCTCCAGGCGCTGCTCCTGCAACACCCGCAAGAGCTTGACCTGCTGCGCCAGGGGCATGCTCTCGATCTCGTCGAGAAACAGGGTGCCGCCGTTGGCGTATTCCAGCTTGCCGATGCGCCGGCCCTGGGCGCCGGTGAAGGCGCCGCTCTCGTGGCCGAACAATTCGCTCTCGAACAGTTGCTCGGGAATGGCCGCGCAGTTGAGGGCGACAAAGGCCTTGCCGGCCCGGGGACCGAAATCGTGCAGGCAACGGGCGACCAATTCCTTGCCGCTGCCGGTCTCGCCGCGCAAGAGCACGTTGACCGGGGTCGGCGCCAGATCGAGGATCTGCTGGCGCAGGCGGGCGATGCCCGGCGAGACCCCCAGCAGCCGGCGGGCGAGGGCGCTCTGGTCGTCGACCCGGCGGTGCAGCTGGCGGTTCTCCAGCACCAGCCGGCGCTTTTCCAGGGCGCGGCCGAGATCGCCGAGCAGCGCCTCGGGGCTGAAGGGCTTTTCCAGGAAATCGTAGGCGCCCTGACGCATGGCGCTGACCGCCAGAGCGACGTCGCCATGGGCGGTGAGCAGGATCACCGGCAGGTCGGCATCCAGGGCCTGCAGCCGGCCCAGCAGGGCCAGACCGTCCATGCCGGGCATGCGCACGTCGCTGACCACCACGCCGGCGAAATCCGGGGTCACGGCCGCCAGGCAGTCCTCGGCGCGGGCGAACAGCCGCACCTGATGCCCCGACAGCTCCAGCCACTGGCGCACCGCTTCGCGGATGCTGGCTTCGTCGTCGACCAGATAGACCTGGGCTTGCATGGGGGCGTCCTCTCGCGGCCGGTGCGCGGTTACCTTGCCCGAACGGCACGGGGCGGTCGAGTCATCCGAAGGAATGAACGTAGCGGGCAGCGGAACAGACCCGAGGGGCTGCTCAGTGATTTCAGCTTGGGCCAGTGCGGCAAGCCGCAGGCGACTAGGGGGAGGGAGACGCTTCTTGGCCGCAGTAGGCTACCGGCAGCCGAAGCCTGAAGACCGCGCCTTCGGTATCGTTCGCGGCCGTCAGGCTGCCGCCCTGGGCCTGGACGATGGCCGAGGACACCGCCAGCCCCAGCCCCAGGCCTTCGCCGATCGGCTTGGTGGTAAAGAAGGGATCGAATACCTGGCCCAGGTGTTCAGCGGCGATGCCGCCACCGTTGTCGGCCACCTCCAGCAACCAGCTGTCCCCCTCTTGCACGAGGCTGACCCGAACCTGCGGCTTCGGTCGTTCGGCCACGGCGTCCAGGGCATTGCGCAGCAGATTGACCAGCACCTGCTCCAGGCGAATCGGATCGCCCAGCAGCCAGGCCGGGCGCGGCAGTTCCAAGTCCAGTTTGACAGCCAGCTCGGCGCGCCGCGCCTCCAGCAACTCCAGCGCCTGGTCCACCACCTGAGCCAGATCGACCCGCTCGCGCAGACTGGCAGGGGTCTTGCGGGCATAGGTCTTGAGATGGGCGGTCAGGCCGCTCATGCGGGTGAGCAGGCCATCGAGGCGTTCCAGGGCGGCGCGGGCCTCGTCCAGGCGGCCGTGGTCCAGCAGCAGCCGCAGACTGGCCAGGTGCATGCGCTGGGCGGTGAGCGGCTGGTTGAGTTCATGCACCAGGGCTGCCGACATCTGCCCCAGGGCGGCCAGCTTGGCGGCCTGCACCAGGCCATCCTGGGCGGTGCGCAACTCGGCGGTGCGGGCTTCCACCAGTTGCTCCAGCTCCAGTCGACTGCGCTGGCGCAGGCGCTGCAGCCGCCGCCGCTGCACCAGCAGCAGGCCGGCGCAGACCAGCAGCAGCCAGGCGCAGCCGGCGGCCAGGGCGGCGCCCAGGCCGCTGCCCTGCAGCTCCCGGGTCGGTCTGATCAGGTGCAGGGTCCAGCCTTCGCTGGGCAGCGGCAGGCTGTCCCAGAGGTAGTCGGCGCTGCCTTCGGGCGCCTCGATACGGGCCACCTGGCGCTGGTCGTCCAAGACCACCTGTTGGCTATGAAGCAGCGGTTGCAGGGTGCGTCTGTCGTACTGCCGGGTGGTGGCCAGTTCGGCGCGTTCGGCGGGCGTCAGCTCGCGCAGCAGGCGATAGCGCCAGGCCGGCCGGTTGGCGGCAAAGACCACGCCGCGCGCATCGCTCACCAGCAAGACCTCGGGGTGCTCGCCCCAGCGCGCCTCGATGGCGGGGAATTCCAGCTTGACCACCACGGCGCCGAGAAAGCGTCCCTCGGCGTCCAGTACCGCGTGGGAGAGGAAATAGCCGGGAATGCCGGTGGTGACCCCCACGGCATAGAAGCGGCCGCTGCCGCCGGCGAGGGTCTCGCGGAAATAGGGCCGGAAGCCGTAGTTATGGCCGACGTAACTGGTGGGCAGCCGCCAGTTGCTGGCGCCGATGGCCAGGCCGCTGCGATCCAGCACCTCCAGGGTCGACGACTGGGCAGCGGCATTGAGTCGTTCCAGCTTGAGATTGAGGCGCTCGGTGGCGGCGGCATCGGGTGGCGTGGTGAGGGCGGCGATCAGCTCGGGATCCTGGGCCAGCACCGCGGGCAGGGCGCGAAAGCGATCGATCAGGGTCTGCAGGCCGCTGGCGTGCAGGCGCAACTGTTCCTGGCCGAGCAGGCTGGCCTCGGCCAGGCTCGCCCGTTCGGCGCGGTGCCAGGCCAGACTGCTGACCAGCAGACCGCCGAGCAGGGCGAGCAACAGGACCGGCAGCAGGCGCAGGGCTGGAGGCATGACAAGGGACCGTGACAGGGATGGCCGGACGATAGCACGGCGGGGCGGCGGCGGTTCAGGCCGAGGCGGCGGTGCGCTGGGCGATCTGCTCGGGCTGGAAATGGCAGGTGAAGCAGCTGCCCTCGCCGGGCACGCTGTGGATATCCAGGCCGCCGCGATGACGGATCAGCACGTGCTTGACGATGGCCAGGCCCAGGCCGGTGCCACCGGTGCTGGACGCGCGGCTGGCGTCGATGCGATAGAAGCGTTCGGTCAGGCGCGGCAGGTGGCGAGCGTCGATGCCGGGCCCGGTGTCCTGCACGGCGACATGGGCCCCCTCGGCATCCTGCCAGGCGCGGACCCGCACCTCGCCGCCCTCGGGGCTGTACTTGACCGCGTTGAACACCAGGTTGGAAAAGCAGCTGCGCAGTTCCGTCTCGCTGCCCAGCAGCGCCAGGTCCGGGGCGCAGTCCAGGCTCAGGCGGTGGCCGATGGCGCCGGACAGGGCGCGGCCGTCCTGCAGGATGGAGGCGAGCAGGGGTTCCAGGGCCACGGGGCGATTGTCGGCGGGGTAGTCGGTGGCTTCCAAGCGGGCCAGCAGCAGGAGGTCGTCGATGGTGTGCTGCATGCGCCCGGCCTGCTGCTGCATCTGTCCCAACGCCCGGCGCCAGCGTGGGGTGGCATGCTCGGCGTTGTCCAGCAGGGTTTCCAGGTAGCCGGTGATTACCGTCAGCGGGGTGCGCAGCTCATGGGAGACGTTGGCGACGAAATCCTTGCGCATCTGTTCCAGCTGGTGGATGCGAGTCACGTCACGCACCAGCAGCAGGCGATCGCCCTCGCCGAAGCGGGTGATCAGGATGTGCAGGTACTGGTCGTCATTGAGCGGCGAGGCCAGTTCCAGCGGCTCGCCATAGTCGCCGCCGAGAAAGTAATCGGAAAAGCGCGGATGGCGCACCAGGTTGGTGATGGGCTGGCCGAGATCCTGGGGCTGGCGCAGACCCAGCAGGGTTTCTGCGGCGCGGTTCCACCATTCCAGGTTGCCATAGCGGTCCACCAGGATGATGGCGTCGCGCAGGGCCTCGGTGGAGGCCTGGGCGCGGCCGATGACGGCGAGCAGTTCTTCACGCTGGCGCTGCTCGTGGCGCTGGCGGCGATAGAGCCGGTCCAGCACATCGCCCCACAGCCCTTCGGCCTCGGGCGGTGCGCCTGGGGCATCGCTCAGCAGCCAGGCATGCAGCCGCAGCAGGTGTTTCAGGGTGACCGCCAGATAGACCGCCAGTCCCAGAGCCACCGCCAGCCCGACATGGCCGAAGGGCCAGCCGGCCAGGGCGCAGCCGCCGACCACGATCGACAGCTGGGTGGCCAGACGGGAGCGCCAGTTGATGTTCACGGCGGCGGTGATCCCGCGTCAGAGTTTGGTGGAAAAGCGATACCCGGTGCCGCGCACCGTCTGTACCAGGTTCTCGTAGGTCTCGCCCAGGGCCTTGCGCAGGCGACGAATGTGCACGTCCACGGTGCGTTCCTCGACATAGACGTTGCCGCCCCAGACCTGGTCGAGCAACTGGCCGCGGGTGTAGGCGCGTTCCTGGTGGGTCATGAAGAACTGCAGCAGGCGGTACTCGGTGGGCCCCATCTCGGCGGGCGCGCCATCGATGGTCACCCGGTGGCTGATCGGATCCAGGATCAGGCCGTTGACCTCCAGCGGACCGTCGTTCTCCAGGTGGCCGGTACGGCGCAGCACGGCTTTCAGCCGAGCCACCAGCTCGCGGGGCGAGAAGGGCTTGGTGATGTAGTCGTCGGCACCGGTCTCCAGGCCCTGGACCTTGTTGTCCTCGTCGCCCTTGGCCGTGAGCATGATGATGGGAATGGCGTCGGTCAGTTCGTCGCGCTTGAGGCGCCGAGCCAGCTCCAGGCCGGAGGTGCCGGGCAGCATCCAGTCGAGCAGGATGAGATCGGGCTTGCGATCGACGATCAGGGCGTGGGCGTCCTTGCTGTTGTCCGCCTCCAGGCATTCATAGCCCGCCATTTCCAGGGCCACGGCGATCATTTCGCGAATGGGGGCCTCATCGTCGACGATCAGGATGGATTTACCCGTCATGGAGCGCTCTGCCTCTCGAGTCCTTGCAATGTGCCGTGCATTAGATAGCGCCAATATTGCAGCTATGTGACAAGGCTGTCATATCTAACTTCAATCCCACAATATGGGATGACGTATCACATATTGAGATTTGCCAGCGAGGGTTCTAGAGTGAAGGCCATGAACGACAACAATTCCAACAAGGGCGAAGCGCCCAGCGGGGCCCAGGCGCTGTTTCGCGGCCTGGCGGTGCTCGAAGCCGTGGCCGCCGGGGCCGACAACCTGGCCCAGGTCGGCGCCGCCATTGGCTGCACCCGCAGCACCACCCATCGCCTGGTGGCCGCCCTGACCCAGGCCGGCTACCTGCGCAGCGATAGCGGGCGGTTGATCCTGGGCAGCCACCTCATCGCCCTCGGCTACCAGGCCCGTGAACAGCTGCCGCTGACCGGCGTGGCCCGGCCCCATCTGCAACGCCTGGCCCAGCACTGCGGTGACACCGTGCACCTCGGCGTGCGCGAAGGCGGCGATGTGCTCTATCTGGATAAGCTGCCGGGCAGCCGTGGCCTGGAGATGAGATCCCGGGTCGGCCTGCGCATGCCGCTGGCGCTGACCGGGGTCGGCAAGGCGCTGATGCTGGATCTCGCCGAAGTCGAGTGGGAAGCCCTCTATGGCGAAGGCGTGGCCCGGCGTAGCGGCCAGCCCGGCCTGCGCGAGGACTTCCTGCCCTGGGCCGACTATTGCGCGCGGCTGCGCCGCCATGCCGCCGAAGGCTACGCCCTGGATCTGGAAGAGAACGAACTGGGCATCCGCTGCGTGGCCGCGCCCATCCGTGGCGCCGACGGCGCCATCGTCGCGGCCCTGAGCGTGGCCAGTGCCATCCCCTATATGCCCGAGGCGCGGCTGCACGAGTTGCAGCCCGAGGTCAGTGCCTGCGCCCGGGCCATTTCCCGCGAACTCGGCTGGAGCCCTGCATGACCGCCACCCCGCACCTCATCGGCCTCGACTGGGGCACCTCGTCCCTACGCGCCCAGCTGTTCGACGCCCAGGGCGCCGTGCTGGAAACCCGCAGCCGGCCCTGGGGCATCATGCATGTGCCCGATGGCGACTTCGCCGCGGCCTATCGCACCCTGGTGGGCGACTGGCGCGAGGCCCAGCCGGACCTGCCCGCCATCGCCTGCGGCATGGTCGGCAGTCGCGGTGGCTGGCGCGAGGTGCCCTATGCCGATTGCCCCGCCGACGTCCACAGCCTGGCTGCCGGTCTGCTGCGCCTGGACAGCGGCTGCGGCGAGCTCCATCTGGTCCCCGGCGTGATGCAGCGCGGCGCCTTGCCCAACGTGCTGCGTGGCGAGGAAACCCAGGTGTTCGGCGCCCTCGAACTGGAGCCGGACCTGGCCGAGGAGGCCGTGCTGGTGCTGCCCGGCACCCACAGCAAGTGGGTGCGGGTGCGTGACGGTCGCCTCACCGATTTCGCCACCTACATGACCGGCGAGCTGTTCGCCGTCCTGCGCGAACATTCCATCCTGGGGCGTCCGGCCACCGAGGCCGGTCCCGAGGCCAGTGCCGAGGCCTTCCGCCTGGGCTTGGTGACCGCCCGCGACGCCGGGGCCGAAGGCCTGTTCGGCCGCCTCTTCACCGCCCGCAGCCGGGTGCTAACCGGCGAGCTGAGCGCGGCGCACAGCCTCGACTACCTGTCCGGTCTGCTGATCGGCGAAGAATTGCGCAGCCAGGTCGCCGCGCTCAAGGGTGCCACCTGCCCACCCCTGGTGCTGATCGGCGACGCGGCGCTCTGCCAGCGCTATCGCGACGCCCTGGCGCTGTTCGACATCCACCAGGTCCGCCTGCTGGAGCAGGCCACCCGGGCCGGGCTCTGGCGCCTGGCCCAGGCCGCCGGCCTGCTCCCCACCTCTGGAGGCTCCCATGCTTGATACCTACCTCAAGGACCTGCCGCTGATCGCCATCCTGCGCGGCGTCACCCCGGACGAGATCGTCCCGGTCGGTCGTGCCCTGTACGACGCCGGCTTTCGCGTCATCGAGATCCCGCTCAACTCGCCGCAGCCCTTCGAAAGCATCCGCCGACTGACCGCCGAGCTGGATGAAAGCTGCCTGATCGGCGCCGGCACCGTGCTCACCGAGGCCCAGGTGGCCGAGGTGGACGCCGCGGGCGGCCGGCTGATCGTCTCGCCCAACGCCAACCTGGCGGTGATCCGTGCCAGCAAGGCCGCTGGCCTGGTCAGTGCTCCCGGCGTGGCCACCCCCTCGGAAGGCTTCGCCGCCCTCGACGCCGGCGCCGACAGCCTCAAGCTGTTTCCCGCCGAGCAACTCGGCCCGGCCGTGGTCAAGGCCTGGCGCGCGGTCTTCCCCAAGGCGCTGGCGCTCCTGCCGGTGGGTGGCATCACCCCGGACAACATGGGCCCCTACGTGGCCGCCGGCGCCAACGGCTTCGGACTCGGCTCGGCGCTGTATAAGCCGGGCCTCACGGCGGTCCAGGTGAGCGCCAACGCCCAGGCGTTTGCGGCCGGGTGGCGGTCCGTTTCCTAATTCAATCGCGGTCATGGACCGCTCCTACAGATACCCGGTGCCTCCGTAGGAGCGGTCCATGACCGCGATTTGCCCAATCCCCCTCGATTCCAATAATTACTGTCGAGATTTCCACACCATGAAGATCACCAAACTCACCACCTATGTCGTCCCGCCGCGCTGGTGCTTTCTCAAGATCGAGACCGACGAGGGCATCCACGGCTGGGGCGAACCCGTGCTGGAAGGTCGCGCCCACAGCGTGGCGGCGGCGGTCGAGGAACTGGCCGACTACCTGATCGGCAAGGACCCGCGCAACATCGAAGACCACTGGACGGTGCTCTACCGGGGCGGCTTCTATCGCGGCGGCGGCATCCACATGAGCGCCCTGGCCGGCATCGACCAGGCCCTGTGGGACATCAAGGGCAAGGCCCTGGGCGTACCGGTGCACGAGCTGCTCGGCGGCCAGGTGCGCGACAGCATCCGCGTCTATTCCTGGATCGGCGGCGACCGCCCGGCGGAGACCGCAGCCCAGGCCCTGGAGCGTCAGGCCAAGGGCTTCACCGCGATCAAGATGAACGCCAGCGAAGAGATGCAGTTCGTCGATACCTACGACAAGGTCGACCAGGTGATCGCCAACGTCGCCGCCATCCGCGACGCCTGCGGGCCGCACTTCGGCATCGGCGTGGATTTCCATGGTCGGGTGCACAAGCCCATGGCCAAGGTGCTGGTCAAGGAGCTGGAGCAGTTCCGCCTGATGTTCATCGAGGAGCCGGTGCTCAGCGAACACCACGAGGCGCTCAAGGAAATCGCCCTGATGAGCAACACGCCCATCGCCCTGGGCGAGCGGCTGTACTCGCGCTGGGACTTCAAGCGCATCCTCCAGGAAGGCTACGTCGACATCCTGCAGCCCGATCCGTCCCACGCCGGAGGCATCACCGAGACGCGCAAGATCGCCAACATGGCCGAGGCCTATGACGTGGCCATCGCCCTGCATTGCCCGCTCGGCCCCATTGCCCTGGCGGTCAATCTGCAGCTGGACGCCAACTGCTACAACGCCTTCATCCAGGAGCAGAGCCTGGGCATCCACTACAACCAGGGCAACGACCTGCTGGACTACATCAAGAATCCCGAGGTCTTCGACTACGCCGATGGCCACGTGAAGATCCCCCAGGGACCGGGGCTGGGCGTCGAGGTCAACGAGGAATTCGTCAAGGAACAGGCCGCCATCGGCCATCGCTGGCGCAACCCGATCTGGCGGCACAAGGACGGCAGTTTCGCGGAATGGTAAATCTTCGATTCAACGCTGCTGCGCTTGCCGGAGCGGCGTTGAAAGCCGGTTCGAAATGCTCATGCACTCGATGTGCACTCCGCTTTCTCACCGGCTTTCGCCTTGCTCCGCCTGCGCTCGCGACGCGTTGCTTTCGAAGATTGGCGCCGCTGCTCCCTCACCCCAACCCTCTCCCCAAGGGAGAGGGGGCAAGAGCAGGAGCTCCGGCCCCGACGCTCGCACTGACCGTCCCCTCTCCCTCTGGGAGAGGGCCAGGGTGAGGGAAAAGCAACGCCACTGTTAATGGCCAGACACACCGCTGGCCCCTCACCCCAACCCTCTCCCCAAGGGAGAGGGGCAAGAGCAGGAGCGCGGGACTCGACCTCCGCACCGACCATCCCCTCTCCCCTTGGGAGAGGGCCAGGGTGAGGGCCGCCACGGCGCCCTGACCCCTAGACATCGACAACGCTCGCCACAACGTCAATTACAGGACCCGAGCCATGCCAACCCCTACCCAGGCCTCCCCGGCGGCGGCCACGGTTGCCCCGACCCTGGCCAAGCCCAGCCGGGCGCGCTTCTTCATCATGATGCTGCTGTTCGTCACCGTGGTGATCAACTACCTCGACCGCAGCAACCTCTCCATCGCCGCCCCGCACCTGGCCCAGGACCTGGGCATCGAACCGGTGCACATGGGGCTGATCCTCTCGGCCTTCGGCTGGACCTACGCCGCCATGCAGATCCCCGGCGGCTGGCTGGTGGACAAGGTCGCTCCGCGCATCCTCTATCCGGTAGCCATCGCGCTCTGGTCGCTGGCCACCATCGGCCTGGGTTTCGTCGGCAGCTTCATCGGCCTGATCATCCTGCGTCTCGCCGTGGGCGCCCTGGAGGCACCGGCCTATCCGATCAACAACCGGGTGGTCACCACCTGGTTTCCCGAGCGCGAGCGGGCCACCGCCATCGGCTTCTACACCTCCGGCCAGTTCGTCGGCCTGGCCTTTCTCACCCCGGTGCTGATCTACCTGCAGCAGACCTTTGGCTGGCACATGGTCTTTGTCGTCACCGGCGGTGTCGGCATCCTCTGGGCCGCCATCTGGTATCTGGTCTATCGCGAACCCAAGGATTTCCGCGGCGCCAATGCCGCCGAGGTCGCGCTGATCCAGGAGGGTGGCGGTCTGGTCGATCTGGAGCAGAAGAACCGCAGTCGCGCCGCCTTCCAGTGGCGTGACCTCTGGAGCGTGCTCAACAAGCGCAAGCTCTGGGGCATCTACATCGGCCAGTTCTGCCTCAATTCCACCCTCTGGTTCTTCCTCACCTGGTTCCCCACCTACCTGGTGAAATACCGCGGCATGGACTTCATCAAGGCCGGCTTTCTCGCCTCGTTGCCGTTCCTGGCCGCCTTCCTCGGCGTGATCTGCTCGGGCCTGCTGTCGGACTGGCTGGTCCGTCGCGGCGCCTCCGTGGGCCTGGCGCGCAAGCTGCCGATCATTGGTGGCCTCTTGATCTCCACCAGTATCGTCGGCGCCAACTTCGTCGACTCCCCGGCGCTGATCATCGCCTGCCTGGCGCTGGCCTTCTTTGGCAACGGCCTGGCCTCCATCACCTGGTCGATGGTCTCGGCCATGGCGCCGGAGCGGCTGATCGGCCTCACCGGCGGCATGTTCAACTTCATCGGCAACCTCTCGGCCATCTGCGTGCCCATCGTCATCGGCTTCCTGGTCAAGGACGGCAGCTTCGCCCCGGCCATCGCCTTCATCGGCGTGACCGCACTGATCGGTGCCCTCTGCTATGGCCTGGTGGTGGGCAAGGTGGAACGTCTGCCCGAATAAGGGCGACTAAGGAAGCACCGCGTGCCTGTCCCGGTACGCGGTGCTCTGCCACCGGCCTTGCCGGACCCATAACGACAACAAAGGAGTCTCCCCATGCCGCTCGCCCGTCGCACCTTTCTCGGCGTATCCCTGGCCGCTTCGGCCGGTCTGGTCGCCAGTCGCGCCCTCGCCGACGACAAGTTCGGCCTTACCCGCAACTGGGAGGGCAAGCCGCCCATCGTCATGCCCGATCCCGCCTGGGAAATCCACGACCAGGCCTTCAAAGGCCGCCTGGGCAATGCCTTCGTCGAGCGCCTCTGGTCCGGTGGTCTCTGGACCGAGGGCCCGGTGTGGATGGCCGACTGGCGCTGCCTGCTGTTCAGCGACATCCCCAATGCCCGGGTGATGCGCTGGAGCGCCGACGACGGCCACGTCAGCGTCTACGATGACCAGTCCCACAACGCCAATGGCCACACCCGTGACCGCGAGGGCCGGTTGATCAGCTGCGAGCACGACAGCCGCCGCGTCACCCGCCGCGAGTTGAACGGCAGCGTCACGGTGCTGCTCGACCGCTTCGACGGCAAGCCACTGAACGCCCCCAACGACGTAGTGGTCGGGGCCGATGGTGCCATCTGGTTCACCGATCCCGGCTACGGCATCCTCGGCGCCTACGAGGGCCACAAGGCCGAATTCGAGCTGCCTACCAACGTCTATCGCATCGATCCCCAGGGCAAGGCCACGGTGGCGGCGGGCGACTTCGGCCGGCCTAACGGCCTGGCCTTCGCCCCCGATGGCAAGCGCCTCTACATCAGCGACACCGCTGGCGGCGGCAATCCCGGCAAGCCCAACCATCTGCGTGCCTTCACGCTGAAGGACGACGGCACCCTGGGCGGCGGCGAGGTGCTGATCGATGCCAAGGACCAGGGCGTGATCGACGGCTTCCGCGTCGACAGCGACGGCAACCTCTGGTGCAGCTGGGCCGGCTCGGCCGAGCAGAACAGCGTGCGGGTCTTCAATCCGAGCGGCCAGCCGCTGGCCACCCTGCACCTGCCGGAGACCGTGTCCAACGTCGAGTTCGGCGGCCTCAAGGGCAATCGCCTGTTCATCACCGGCGGCGGTTCGCTCTATGCCACCTATGTGAACGCCCAGCCCGCGCGGCTCTGGTAAGGGCCTCTCACCGGCCGAACCAAGGATCGTTAGACAGGTCTGTAACAAGCGGATACGGAACGACCCGCGCCAACAAGATCGCCCACAAGGCGAGCGAGGAGCCTCAGTCATGAGCAACACCACTACCAACGCCGACGGTCACGTCACCGAAAAGGCCCAGCCCAAGGCGATCTTCGCCTGTTTGATGGCCGCCCTGGCCGGTCTGATGTTCGGCCTCGACATCGGCGTCATTTCCGGCGCCACCAAATTCATCCAGCAGGAATTCCAGATCTCCGATCAGGTGATCGAGTGGATCGTCTCCAGCATGATGGCCGGTGCCGCCCTGGGCGCTCTGGGCGCCGGCTCGCTGTCGGCCAAGCTGGGGCGCAAGAAATCGCTGATGCTGGGCGCCATCCTGTTCGTGATCGGCTCGATCCTCTGTGGCCTGGCCACTTCGCCGACCATGCTGATCTTCGCCCGCTTCCTGCTCGGCCTGGCCATCGGCATCGCCTCCTTCACCGCGCCGCTGTACCTGGCCGAGGTCGCTCCGGAAAACATCCGCGGCTCGATGATCTCGCTGTACCAGCTGATGATTACCGCCGGCATCCTGCTCGCCTTCCTCTCCAACACCGCCTTCAGCTACTACGAGGCCTGGCGCTGGATGCTCGGCATCATCGCCATCCCCGGGGTGCTGTTCCTGATCGGCGTCTTCGCGCTACCCGACAGTCCGCGCTGGCTGATCATGGCCGGGCGCAAGCAGGAGGCCATCAAGGTCCTGCACAAGCTGCGCGGTGACGAAAAGGTCATCCAGCAGGAAGTCGCCGAGATCGAAGAGCAGCTCAAGGTGCCGCAGAAGGGCTGGTCGCTGTTCAAGGAGAACGCCAACTTCCGCCGCTCCGTGGGCCTGGGCGTGCTCTTGCAGGTGGTGCAGCAGTTCACCGGCATGAACGTGGTGATGTACTACGCCCCGCGCATCTTCGAGGGCATGGGCTACGACACCGCCGCCCAGATGTGGTTTACCGCCGCGGTCGGTCTGACCAACGTGCTGGCCACCTTCATCGCCATCTTCCTGGTCGACAAGTGGGGCCGCAAACCCATCCTCTATACCGGCTTCGTGGTCATGGCCGTGGGCCTGGGCGTGGTCGGCACCATGCTCGGCATGGGCAACCTGAGCCACGGCCAGCAGACCTTTACCGTGGTCATGCTGCTGATCTTCATCGTCGGCTTCGCCATGTCGGCCGGTCCGCTGATCTGGACCCTGTGCTCGGAAGTCCAGCCACTCAAGGGCCGCGACTTCGGCATCGGCTGCTCCACCTTCACCAACTGGATCGCCAACATGATCGTCGGCGCCACCTTCCTGACCATGCTGGGCACCTTGGGGCAGGGCACCACCTTCTGGATCTATGCCGGTCTGAACGTGGTGTTCATCTTCCTGGTGTTCCTGCTGGTGCCGGAGACCAAGGGTGTCACCCTGGAGCGCATCGAGCGCAATCTGATGCAGGGCAAGCGCCTGCGCGACCTCGGTCAATAGGATCGAGCGCACAAGAAAACGCCCGGCGATGCCGGGCGTTTTTCATTAACGATCCCAGTGTTTGTGTCTGTGCTTGGCGTGCTTCCAGCCCTTGCCGGGATGGTCGCGGTAGCGGCGATCGTCGCGGCCGCTGTCGCCCAGGTTGTTGCCCAGGGCACTGCCGGCACCGCCACCCAGGGCTGCGCCCACCAGGCCACCGGTGCTGCCACCGACTCTATTGCCGATCACGTTGCCGCCCGCGGCGCCCAGGCCACCGCCGATGGCGGCCTCGGTGCGATTGCGCCGGTCCGCGCCCAGTACACCACCTGCTGCACCACCCACGCCGGCACCGATGGCCGCACCGGTACTGCCGCCGACCTGCTGGCCGACCAGGGTACCGAGTACGCCACCCACGGCGCCGCCGAGTCCGGCTTCGGTATTGCCCGCATAGGCCGGGGCAACGCCCGCCAGGGCAAGCAACAAGAACAGGGCTGAAGGTTTCATGGAGTCCACTCCGTGGTAGAGACGAGCCGATCCTCGGCAAAAATCGCTGCCCTGGCAAGTACCAAACGGTCGTTTGAATGGTAAAGGTTGTCTTTACCCATTCCTTTGATTTCCTTGAACAAACCTATACGGGAATAAGGGGTCTTGTCCCTTTGGTCGCGTCTGGAGCGGGGGTCTGCAGGCCGGCGCGGGCTGGTCTAGACTCAAGTCGACCGCTGCCAAGGGGACTTCATGATCCACGCTCGTCTGTTGTCTGGCTGTCTCCTGCTCCTTGCCAGTGTCAGCGCCTCGGCCTGGGAATACACCCTCATCGCGCCCGACAAGCCGGTGCAGAACTGGAGCATCAGCAGTGACCGCCTGGGTCTGCGCGATGGCCTGGCCTTTACCGTCGGTGTGCATCGCCTGAGTGGCGGGCGCCAGGAGGGTTCGGTGCTGATCGAGATCGATACCGGCGCCCTGCAGCTGACCGTGGTGGCCACCCGAGGCATGAACGTCCTGCGCGCCCAGGCCGGCACCCTGCGGCTGGGCTGGGATTCTCCGGTACGCGAGGTGGTCAATCCGGCCTTCGTCAACCTGGAAAGCCGCCATGGCCTGGGCTGGCTGGAGGGCTTCAACGAACTGGTGGCCCGCGCCGGTTTCGAGTGGGTCGGCCATCCGGGCATGGATCGGGGGCAGCTGCTGACCCTGCACGGACGGGCCAGTTATCTGCCGGCCAGTCAGGTGGTGCTGACCATCGACGAACAGCCGCCGCACCGCATCAGCCTCAAGGGCGTGCTGCACGAAGAGGCCTTCAAGCAGGCCAACTTTCGCATCGACACCGAACTGGTCACCCACGCCGGGGCTACCGGCTTCACGCTGCACGACCGCCTGACCAACCAGGGGGCGCATACCGCCGAGTACCAGGTGCTCTATCACAGCAACTTCGGTCCGCCGCTGCTCGGCGAGGGCTCACGGTTCGCCGCGCCGGTGCGGGAGGTGTCACCCTTCGATGCGCGGGCGCGTCAGGAACTGGGCGAATGGCAGGCCTATCGCGCACCCACGCCGGGCTATGGCGAGACGGTCTACAACCTCTACCCCTGGGGCGACGATCAGGGGCATAGCCTGGCGGTACTGCACGATCACAGTGCCCACCAAGGGGTGGCGCTGGCCTTCAATGTGCGGGAGTTGCCGGTCTTCACCTTGTGGAAGCACACCGATGCCAAGGCCCAGGGCTATGTCACCGGCCTGGAGCCAGGCACCAGCTTTTCCTACAACCGCAGCCAGCAGCGGGCCCTGGGGCTGGTGCCGCGCATCGAGGCGGGCGGCACGCGCGACTTCACCCTCGACTATCGGTTGCTGGCCACCGCCGCCGAGGTCCGGCAGGCGCTGGAGCAGGTCGAAGGCATCCGCCACGGCCGACCGACCAAGATGCGCGAGGCGCCGCTGGCCCAGGAGCCTTAGTGGCCTGGCGAGGCCGCGCTAGCGCCGCGCGGGCAACGGGCGGGTGCGACCGCTACCGTCGATGGCGACGAAGACGAACACCGCCTCGGTGACCTTGCTCCACTCGCTGGACAGCGGATCGTCGCTCCAGACCTCGATGAGGATCTGGATGGAGCTACGGCCCACTTCCAGCGTGTTGGTATAGAAGGAGAGCTGTGCGCCCACGGGCACCGGCGTCATGAAGGCCATGCGGTCGATGGCCACCGTGGCCACCCGACCAGCGGCCAGACGACTGGCCATGGCGCTGCCGGCCAGGTCCATCTGGGCCACCAGCCAGCCGCCATAGATGTCGCCGAAGCCGTTGGTCTCGCGGGGCAGAGCGGTGATCTGCATGGCCAGGTCGCCCTGGGGGATGGGATCTTCTTGTTCGAGCTCTTCGATCATGACAGGGCCCTCGGGAGCCCGGATAGGTAGGTAACGTTCAGCATCTGCACGCAAGAATGCTGCCAATCTCTCTGGGGAGATCGTTAGGGGGCTACAGTATAACGCCTGGGGCAGGGCGGCTCGACCGCTTTTGCACCAGGATGGAACAGGCATAGCTCGGCAGATGAGCCCTGAATGGGCACTGAATGAATAGCGGAAATTCCTTGCGGATTTGCTATCGTGGAGACCGTGCACGGCCAGGCAATCCAGAGGGTCGTGCACGTCCGATGATCAGGTAATGATCGGTAGACCTGCTGCTGCCGTGCTCCACAAGAGCGCAGGCGGCGCGGTGCAGGTCCGGCGCCCATCCGGCGACCCGCCCGATCCCTGCCAGCCGCCCCAGGCGGACGGTCACTCGGGGCCGCGTCTTGTCCGCTACACCCGGAGGGATGCCAGAGGCCGAATTTCCTTTGCGCTCCTCTCTTGTCCGGGATCCTCGATGAAACTGCAATCCGCCTCCGCGCCGCTCACGTCGCGCCCTCTGGGCCGCAACGACTACAAGACCCTCTCGCTGTCCGCTCTCGGCGGCGCGCTGGAGTTCTACGACTTCGTCATCTTCGTCTTCTTCGCCGCGGTGGTGGGGAAGCTGTTCTTTCCCGCCGACATGCCCGACTGGCTGCGGCAGATGCAGACCTTCGGCATCTTCGCCGCCGGCTACCTGGCCCGCCCGCTGGGCGGCATCATCATGGCCCACTTCGGCGACCTGCTCGGACGCAAGAAGATGTTCACCCTGAGCATCTTCATGATGGCCCTGCCGACCCTTGGCATGGGCCTGATGCCCACCTACGCCCAGATCGGCGTGGCCGCCCCCATCCTGCTGCTGGTGCTGCGCATCATCCAGGGCGCGGCCATCGGCGGCGAGGTGCCCGGGGCTTGGGTGTTCGTCTCCGAGCACGTGCCCGGCAAGCACGTCGGCTATGCCTGCGGCACCCTGACCGCCGGTCTCACCTTCGGCATCCTGCTCGGCTCGCTGATGGCGACCCTGATCAACACCGTCTTCACCCCGGTGGAGGTGGCCGACTACGCCTGGCGCTTCCCCTTCCTGATCGGCGGGGTCTTCGGCCTGTTCTCGGTCTACCTGCGCCGCTGGCTGCACGAGACGCCGGTGTTCGCCGAGCTGGCGATCCACAAGTCGCTGGCCGAGGAAGTGCCGCTCAAGGCGGTGCTGCGTGACCATCGCAGCAGCGTGGTGCTGTCCATGCTGCTGACCTGGATGCTCACCGCCGGCATCGTGGTGGTCATCCTCATGACCCCGACCCTGCTGCAGACCCAGTACGGCTTCTCCGCCGCCCTGGCGCTCAAGGCCAACAGCCTGGCCATCGTCTTCCTGACCCTGGGCTGCATCGTCTCCGGTGCCCTGTCCGATCGCTTCGGCAGCGGTCCGGTGTTCATCGTCGGCGGTCTGATCCTGGCGGTGGCCAGCTGGGCGCTCTATGCCGGTCTGAAGATCCACCCGGAGTGGCTGTTCCCGCTCTATGCCCTGGCTGGCGCCGCGGTCGGCGTCATCGGCGGCGTGCCGCGAGTGATGGTGCTGGCCTTCCCGCCCAAGGTGCGCTTCTCGGGCCTGTCCTTCTCCTACAACGTGGCCTACGCCATCTTTGGCGGCCTGACCCCCATGGTCGTCACCCTGATGCTCAAGCAGCATCCGCTGGGCCCGGCCTGGTACGTCATGGGGCTGGCCCTGCTGGGCGTGGGCATCGGCTGCTACCTGCTCAGCCGCGAGCGCCGCGCCGCCGCCCTGGCGCCCGCCTGACCCCGGCCGTTCACGCCACCTGCACCGGCGGCGTGAACGGGTTCGCCAGGACGACCCGCCAGGGCGACCTCGGCATGGCCAAAAACGCCATCCCCACAGACGCCACGCTTCGCGAGGACTAGGCTCGGATCCCTAGAGCCAGTCCAACAACAACAGCGAGGTGCAACATGTCCGGTAATCGTGGCGTCGTCTATCTGGGCGCGGGCAAGGTCGAGGTGCAGACCATCCCCTATCCGAAGATGGAAACCCCGCAGGGCAAGCGTATCGACCACGGCGTCATCCTGCGCGTGGTGTCCACCAATATCTGTGGTTCCGACCAGCACATGGTGCGCGGCCGGACCACTGCCCCCGAAGGTCTGGTGCTCGGCCACGAGATCACCGGTGAGGTCATCGAAGCGGGCCGCGACGTCGAGACCCTCAAGGTCGGCGACCTGGTCTCGGTGCCCTTCAACGTCGCCTGCGGTCGCTGCCGCACCTGCAAGGAGCAGGACACCGGGGTCTGCCTGACCGTCAACCCCTCGCGTGCCGGCGGTGCCTACGGCTATGTCGACATGGGCGGCTGGGTCGGTGGCCAGGCCGAATACGTGCTGGTCCCCTATGCCGACTTCAACCTGCTCAAGCTGCCGAATCGCGACGCGGCCATGGAAAAGATCCGTGACCTGACCTGCCTGTCCGACATCCTGCCCACCGGCTACCACGGCGCCGTCACCGCCGGCGTCGGCCCGGGCACCAGCGTCTATGTGGCGGGTGCCGGCCCGGTCGGCCTGGCCGCTGCCGCCTCGGCCCGTCTGCTGGGCGCCGCCGTGGTCATCGTCGGTGACGTCAACCCGGTGCGCCTGGCCCACGCCAAGGCCCAGGGCTTCGAGATCGCCGACCTGTCCCTGGACACCCCGCTGCACGAGCAGATCGCCGCGCTGCTGGGCACTCCGGAAGTGGATTGCGCCGTCGATGCCGTTGGCTTCGAGGCCCGTGGCCATGGTCACGAAGGCGCCAAGAGCGAGGCCCCGGCCACCGTGCTGAACTCGCTGATGGGCATCGTGCGGGTGGCTGGCAAGATCGGCATCCCCGGTCTGTACGTCACCGACGATCCAGGCGCCGTCGACGCCGCGGCCAAGCAGGGTGCCCTGAGCATCCGCTTCGGTCTGGGCTGGGCCAAGTCTCACAGCTTCCACACCGGCCAGACCCCGGTGATGAAGTACAACCGTCAGCTGATGCAGGCCATCATGTGGGATCGCATCAAGATCGCCGACATCGTCGGCGTGCAGGTGATCACCCTGGACGAGGCACCCCGCGGCTACAGCGAATTCGATTCGGGCGTACCGAAGAAATTCGTCATCGATCCGCACAAGCTGTTCAGCGCGGCCTGATCATTGCGCTAAGGGTTTTGTCCGGGAATGCTGGCCATTTGGCATTTCTCGGGCAAAGCCTGCAGTCGTTTGCCACACCAAGGGGTCTACCCTCGCAGCGTCCGATTCGGGCGCTGTTTTTTTGGTGCCACAGACGAGGCCTGCATGACCCCGAATGTCCTTTCGATCCTTCGCCGTATCCTCCCCTCACTGCTGGTGGCGTCCGTGCTGCTGCTGGGCAGCAACCTGGCGCGCGCCGAGGGTGGCGTGTCCTTTCGCTTCGCCGAAGAAGGGCAGGGCTGGATGCTGCGCGGTCCGGTCGATGTCCTCAAGTGGCCCTTCGTCTACGACCGTAGTCGCGAGCGCGCCCGCAACACCCTGGTACGGCTGGACGGCGATACCCAGGTGCGGGTGATCGAGACCCGTTCCTTCCAGCGTTGGAAGCGCATCGAGCTGCAGCGGGATGGCCGTACCGTGCTGGGCTGGGTGGAAAGCTACAGCGTGCCTGAGGCCATGCGCCTCGACTGATCGGGAGCAAAAGGCCACCGCCGCCAGTCACACCTCTGGTACCCCATCCATTCCAGAGGAGCGACGCATGTCCGCGATCACCCGTCTTCAGCTCAACGACGGTCACCACATTCCGCAATTCGGTCTGGGGGTCTGGCAGACTCCGGCCGAAGAGACCGCTCAGGTGGTCAAGACGGCCCTCGACCTGGGTTATCGACACATCGATACCGCCGCCATCTATGGCAACGAAGAGGGCGTCGGCCAGGCCATCGCCCAGGCCGGTCTGCCGCGTGACGAGCTGTTCATCACCACCAAGCTGTGGAATGCCGACCAGGGCTACGACAGCGCCCTGCGCGCCTTCGACACCAGTCTGGCCAAGCTGGGCCTGGAGCATGTCGACCTCTATCTGATCCACTGGCCGCTGCCGGAAAAGGGCCTGTTCCTCGACAGTTGGAAGGCGCTGATCGAATTGCGCAACCAGGGTCGGGTGAAGTCCATCGGGGTCTCCAACTTCCGTCAGGCCGACATCGAGACCCTGCTGACCGAGACTGGCGTGGTCCCGGTGGTCAACCAGATCGAGTGCCATCCGCTGCTGCAACAGCAGGAGCTGCGCGACTTCAATACCTACAAGGGCATCGCCACCGAAGCCTGGAGTCCGCTGGCCCAGGGTGGCGAGCTGCTGGGCAGTCTGGTGCTGCAGCAATTGGCGGCCAAGCATGGCAAGACGCCGGCCCAGGTGGTGCTGCGCTGGCATATCCAGCTCGGCAACATCATCTTCCCCAAATCCAAGACGCCCAAGCGCATCGAAGAGAACATGCAGATCTTCGACTTCGCCTTGGACGACGAGGACATGCGGCAGATCGCTGGGCTGAATCAGGACAAGCGCCTCGGCCCCGATCCATCCACCTTCAACGGCTGACGTTCACGGGGCGCCGCGATGAGCGGCGCCTCCGTATGCCTGGCGCGCAAGGCGCCAGTGCCTGTATGCTGCGCGGCCCTTTCGGGACACCTCATGCCGGATCGGCATAGGGCAGGCGACAGCGGCATTAGACATACCCCGTTACCCTCTGGCAAAAGTGTGACGCCTTGGTGCTCCCAGTCCTTTTCGAGCACCGTTTCCGCAGCCTGAACGCACCCTCCACGTTGGCGTTGCATGCGCTTCGCGCATCACGACCCGGCACGGTGACGTTCGTCCCGAACTCCATCCAAATAGAACAAAGGTGTCGGTACATGACCAAGCCCAAGCTCAGCCTCGCGTGGCAGATCCTTATCGGCCTCGTGCTGGGGATCGCCGTCGGCGCACTGCTCAACCACTTCAGCGCCGAGAAGGCCTGGTGGATCTCGAACGTCCTCAAGCCGGCCGGCGACATCTTCATCCGGCTGATCAAGATGATCGTGGTGCCCATCGTCATCGCCACCCTGGTGGTCGGGATCGCCGGCGTCGGCGATTCCAAGAAGCTCGGGCGCATCGGCCTCAAGACCATCCTCTACTTCGAGATCGTCACCACCCTGGCCATCGTCGTCGGCCTGTTCTTCGCCGACAGCGTGCAGCCCGGTGCCGGTATCGACATGAGCACCCTGGGCACCACCGACATCTCCCAGTACCAGAAGACCACCGCGGAAGTGCAGCATGACCACGCCTTCATCGCGACCATCCTCAACTTGATCCCGTCCAACGTCTTCGCCGCCGTCGCCCGTGGCGAGATGCTGCCGATCATCTTCTTCGCGGTGATGTTCGGCCTGGGCCTGGGCGCCCTGCCGGAAGCCACCCGCGAGCCGGTGGTGCGGGTCTTCCAGGGCATTTCCGAGGCCATGTTCAAGGTCACCCACATGATCATGAACTACGCCCCCATCGGCGTCTTCGCCCTGATCGCGGTGACCGTGGCCAACTTCGGCTTCGCCTCGCTGCTGCCGCTGGCCAAGCTGGTGGTGCTGGTCTACGTCGCCATCGGCTTCTTCGCCCTCGGCGTGCTGGGCCTGGTGGCCAAGCTGTTCGGCTTCTCGATCTTCCGCATCATCCGCATCCTCAAGGACGAGCTGATCCTGGCCTATTCCACCGCCAGCTCGGAAACCGTGCTGCCGCGCATCATCGAGAAGATGGAGGCCTATGGCGCACCCAAGGCCATCACCAGCTTCGTGGTGCCCACTGGCTACTCCTTCAACCTCGATGGTTCCACCCTCTACCAGAGCATCGCGGCGCTATTCATCGCCCAGCTCTATGGCATCGACCTGTCGCTGAGCCAGCAGCTGCTGCTGGTGCTGACCCTGATGGTCACCTCCAAGGGCATCGCCGGCGTGCCGGGTGTCTCCTTCGTGGTACTGCTGGCCACCCTGGGCAGCGTCGGCATTCCGCTGGAAGGCCTGGCCTTCATCGCCGGCGTGGACCGCATCATGGACATGGCGCGCACCGCCCTGAACGTGATCGGCAATGCCCTGGCCGCCCTGGTCATCGCCAAGTGGGAAGGCCTCTACGACGCCGAGAAGGGCGCCGCCTACTGGGCCGCCCTGCCGCACCTGAAGCGCACCGCCAAGGTCGAGGAGCGTCCTCAGGCCACCCGCGGCGAAGCCCTGCGTGACTGAGTGGCTAGCTAGCTGAGAACGGAGCCCGGCCTTGTGTCGGGCTCCGTCGTTTCAGCCGGCGAGAATGGCCGCGTAGCCCTCGCGATAGCTGGGGTAGCGGGGCGTCCAGCCCAGGGCCCGGGCGCGGGCGTTGCTGCATCTCTTGCTGCCGGCGCGACGCAACTGGGCCTCGTCGGACCAGAAGGTGATGCCCAGCCGTGCCCGCAGCCAGTCCACTACCTCGTCCAGCGGCGCCGGATCGTCGTCCACGCCCAGATAGAGCGCTTCCAGGGCGACCCCTTCGCGATCCCGCTGCAGCAGCAGTGCCAGCAGGCCGGCGGCGTCCTCGACATGAATGCGATTGCCATACAGCGGCGGCTCGCGGGTCACCCGGGAGCCTTCGCGCACCTGCCGCAGCAGCGCCTCGCGGCCCGGGCCATAGATGCCAGTCAGGCGGACCACGGTGGCGGGCAGGCCGCTGCCCAGCGCCAGGTCCTCCGCCTCGCGCAGGAGGCGTCCGGAAAAGCGCTCGGGTTCGGCAGGGGAGGTCTCGTCGACCCAGGCGCCGTCGCCCTGGGCGTAGACGCCACTGCTGGAAACGAACAGCAATCGCTGCGGACGCTGGTCGCAGTCGGCCAGCCAGTCCAGCAGGTGGCGTAGGCCGTCGACATAGGCGGCGCGATAGCCGGCTTCGTCATGATGGGTCGCGGCGGTGGCATAGACCACCTGGTCGATGGGCTCTCGCGGCCAGGCCGCCGGTGGCATGGCGTCGGCCAGATCGCCCGCTACCGGCAGCAACGCGGCGGGGAGGGCGGCGACGTTGCGCCGGAGGCCGAAGACCCGGTGGCCCTGGGCGACCAGCTGCAGGCCGAGACGGCTGCCGACATCGCCGCAACCGGCGATCAGAATGGTGCTCATCGGTATTTCCCTCTGCAAAGGCCTGGACAGACGGCCAGGGTAGCCTGAGCGTACCCGCGGTCCAACCAGAAGGCGCAGGCAGCTGCCCGTCGCGCTTGGCCGTTGATAGAGACAGCCGCTAAGATTGCCTGGCCACCCATGGAATTTGACTATGACCCTGACTGAACTGCGCTATATCGTCACGCTCGCCCAGGAACAGCACTTTGGCCGAGCTGCCGAGCGTTGCCACGTCAGCCAGCCGACCCTGTCGGTCGGCGTCAAGAAGCTCGAGGACGAGCTGGGCATTCTGATCTTCGAGCGCAGCAAGAGTGCCGTGCGCCTCACCCCTACCGGCGAGGGCATCGTCGCCCAGGCGCAGAAGGTGCTGGAGCAGGCCCAGGGCATCCGCGAACTGGCCCAGGCCGGCAAGAACCAGCTCACCGCGCCGCTGAAGATCGGTGCCATCTATACCATCGGGCCCTATCTCTTTCCGCACCTCATCCCGCAGCTCAACCGGGTGGCGCCGGAGATGCCGCTGTACATCGAGGAAAACTTCACTCACCTGCTGCGCGACAAGCTACGCACCGGTGAGCTGGACGCCGTCATCCTCGCCCTGCCGTTCAACGAGCCGGACGTCCTGACCCTGCCGCTGTACGACGAGCCCTTCTACGTGATGATGCCGGCGCGGCACCCCTGGACCAAGCTCAAGGCCATTCCGCAGAACCAGCTCAGCGACAAGAGCCTGCTGCTGCTGGGCGAGGGTCACTGCTTCCGCGACCAGGTCCTGGAAGCCTGTCCGACCGTGCGCAAGCACGAGGAAAACAAGAATTCCACGGTGGAATCCTCCTCGCTGGAAACCATTCGCCACATGGTGGCCTCGGGTCTGGGCGTCTCGGTCCTGCCGTTCTCGGCGGTGGAGAGTCACCACTATGCCCCCGGGATCATCGAGGTACGGCCTTTCGAGCGGCCGGTGCCCTATCGCACCGTGGCCATCGCTTGGCGCGCCAGCTTTCCGCGGCCCAAGGCCATCGAGGTGCTGGCCGACTCGGTCCGCCTCTGCTCGGTGGCGCGGCCTGAAGCCAAGGGCGTCGTGCAGCCGGCATGAGTGAACTGGCCGCGACGCCGGTCACCGCCCTCAAGGGGGTCGGCGCCGCCCTGCAGGAAAAGCTCGCGCGGGTCGGTCTGGAAACCTTGCAGGACGTACTCTTCCACCTGCCGCTGCGCTACCAGGATCGCACCCGCATCGTGCCCATCGGCGCCCTGCGGCCCGGTCAGGACGCGGTGGTGGAGGGCATGGTCGCCTCCGCCGAGGTGCTCATGGGTCGCCGGCGCAGCCTGCTGGTGCGGCTGCAGGACGGCAGCGGCACCCTGTCGCTGAGGTTCTTCCACTTCAGCCAGGCGCAAAAGGACGGGATGGCTCGCGGCACCCTGCTGCGCTGCTATGGCGAGGTGCGTCCTGGTGCTTCCGGCCTGGAGATCTATCACCCCGAATACCGCGCCCAGGACGAGAACGCCCCGGCGCCGGTCGAGCAGACGCTGACGCCCATCTACCCGACCACCGAAGGCCTCACCCAGCTGCGCCTGCGCCAGCTCAGCGCCCAGACGCTGGAACGGCTCGGGCCCGAATCCCTGCCCGACTGGCTGCCGCCGGAGATGGCCGAGCACTATCGCCTGGGGCCGCTGGCCGATGCCTTGCGCTATCTGCACCGACCGCCGCCGGATGCGGACCTGGAAGAACTGGCCGAAGGTCGCCACTGGGCCCAGGAACGGCTGGTCTTCGAAGAATTGCTGACCCACCAGCTGTCCCTGCAGCGCCTGCGCGAAACCCTGCGCGCCCAGCGCGCGGTGCCCCTGCCGGCGGCCCGGCGCCTGCCACAGCTTTATCTGGACAACCTCGGCTTCAAACCCACCGGTGCCCAGCAGCGCGTCGGGCGCGAGATCGCCCATGACCTAGCCCAGCCCGAGCCCATGCTGCGCCTGGTGCAGGGCGACGTGGGCGCGGGCAAGACGGTGGTCGCCGCCCTGGCCGCCCTGCAGGCCATCGAGGCCGGCTACCAGGTGGCGCTGATGGCGCCCACCGAGATCCTCGCCGAGCAGCACTTCCTCAACTTCCAGCGCTGGTTCGCCGCTCTGGACATCGAGGTGGCCTGGCTGGCCGGCAAGCTCAAGGGCAAGGCCCGTGCCAGCTCCCTGGAGCGCATCGCCGCCGGGGCACCCATGGTGGTGGGCACCCATGCGCTGTTCCAGGACGAGGTACGCTTCGCCCGCCTGGCCCTGGTGGTGATCGACGAACAGCACCGCTTCGGCGTGCAGCAGCGCCTGGCCCTGCGCCAGAAGGGCGTCGACGGCCGTCTCGCGCCGCACCAGCTGATCATGACCGCCACCCCCATCCCGCGCACCCTGGCCATGAGCGCCTATGCCGACCTGGACACCTCGGTGCTCGACGAGCTGCCGCCGGGGCGGACGCCGGTCAATACCGTGAGCGTCACCGACAGTCGCCGCGAGGAAGTGGTGGAGCGGGTGCGCGCCGCCTGCCACGAAGGCCGTCAGGCCTACTGGGTCTGCACCCTGATCGAGGAATCCGAGGAGCTCACCTGCCAGGCGGCCGAGACCACCTACGAGGAATTGCAGCTGGCCCTGGCTGAATTGCACGTCGGCTTGATCCACGGGCGCATGAAGCCAGCGGAAAAGGCCGCGGTGATGGCCGAGTTCAAGGCCGGCAACCTGCAGCTGCTGGTGGCCACCACGGTGATCGAGGTGGGGGTGGACGTGCCCAACGCCAGTCTGATGATCATCGAGAATCCCGAACGCCTGGGTCTGGCCCAGTTGCACCAGCTGCGTGGCCGCGTCGGGCGGGGCAGTGCGGTCAGCCATTGCGTGCTGCTGTTCCATCCGCCGCTGTCGCAGATCGGCCGCGAACGCCTGGCCATCATGCGCGAGACCAACGACGGCTTCATCATCGCCGAGAAGGACCTGGAGTTGCGGGGGCCCGGCGAGATGCTCGGCACGCGCCAGACCGGCCTGCTGCAATTCAAGGTGGCCGATCTGATGCGCGATGCCCACTGGCTGCCGGCGGTACGCGACGCCGCCCAGGAGCTGCTGGCACGCTGGCCAAGCCATGCCGCTCCGCTGCTGGAGCGCTGGTTGCGCCATGGGCAGCAATACGGCCAGGTTTGACAAAGCTTATACAGACGACGCTACCTACGGAGCCGAATGGTTATACTCCAAGGCGTACGTGAGGAAGAAAATGCCATGACCGATGTAGCGCTCGCTTCGCCCCTCCCTGAGGTCCCTCCTTCGATCCAGCAGTTGCTCGCCCAGTTGAACCTGGCCTATCGGCCGGTCCCGGCGACGACGCGTCAGCCGCAGGCGAACCGGGTGCACACGGTGCTCTTGAGCGACAGCGTCGGCATGCTGCTGGTGCTGTTGCCCGAGAATCAGCTGCTGGACCTGCGCCGGCTGGTGGAATTCACCGGGCGGCAACTGGCGGTGGTGGCGCCGGAGCGGCTGATGCGGACCCTGGAGCGCTACGAATTGGACGTCCTGCCAGGGTTGCCGTCGCTGACCAATTCCCCCTGCCTGTATGACGAGCGCCTGCTGGAGGCACCGCGCCTGCTGTTGGAATCCGGTGAGCGCTCGCTACTGTTGGAAGTGGAAACATCTGACTATCGCTGTCTGCTGAGTCAGGCGACCGCGGGCAGCTTCGGCATCCCGGCGGCCGGTATCCAGCCGAATCTGCGGCAACCGGAGCGAGACGAAGCGGAAATCCTCCATGCCGCCACCGCCTTTACCGCGCGGCGCATCCGCCAGCGTCTGGAAGAGACCCTGGAGATTCCGCCCCTGTCCAAGACCGCGGAAAAGGTCATCAAGCTGCGCGTCGATCCCGAGGCCACGGTGGACGATCTGGCCAATGTGGTGGAGACCGATCCGGCCCTGGCGGCCCAGGTGATCAGCTGGGCGGCTTCGCCCTACTATGCGGCGCCCGGCAAGATCCGCTCGGTGGAAGACGCCATCGTGCGGGTGCTGGGTTTTGACCTGGTGATCAACCTGGCCCTCGGTCTTGCCCTGGGCAAGACCCTGAGCCTGCCCAGCGACCAGGCCCAGCAGGAAACGCCCTACTGGAAACAGGCTATCTACACTGCTGCCCTGATCGAGGGCCTGGCGCGCGCCATGCCGCGCGCGGAGCGGCCGGAAATGGGCCTGGCCTACCTGGGCGGCCTGCTGCACAACTTCGGCTACCTGGTGCTGGCCCATGTCTTTCCGCCGCACTTCTCGCTGATCTGCCGCCACCTGGAGGCCAACCGCCAGCTGGATCACCAGGTCATCGAGCATCACCTGCTGGGCATCACCCGCGAGCAGATCGGCGCGGCCCTGATGCGCTGCTGGGAGATGCCCGAAGAGGTGGTGACGGCGCTGCGCTTCCAGGGCGACCCGGCCTACCAGGGCGAGCAGGCGGTCTATCCCAACCTGATCTTTCTCGCGGTGCAGCTGCTGCGCGGCGAAGGCATCGGCAACGGCCCCGCGCAGGCCATTCCTGAGGATCTCTATGCGCGGCTGAACATAGATCCGGCCAAGGCGCGGGAGTGCATGCAGAAGATCCTCGGTGCTGAGGCCGCCCTGCGCGAGCTGACCGGCCAGTTCAAGTGACCGTCTGACTGGCCTCCGGCGCTCCAGGCGCCGGAACCGCAAACGCCAGGCAACAAAAAACCCGCCGAGGCGGGTTTTTTGTTCAAGGGGCGATCAATTACTTGATCTTGCCTTCCTTGTACATGACATGCTTGCGCACGACCGGATCGAATTTCTTGATTTCGATCTTTTCGGGCTTGGTGCGCTTGTTCTTGTCAGTGGTGTAGAAGTGACCGGTGCCGGCACTGGAAATCAAACGGATCAATTCACGCATGACGAATCCCCTTAGAATTTTTCGCCGCGGCTACGCAGCTCGGACAGTACGGTTTCGATACCGCGCTTGTCGATGATACGCATGCCCTTGGCAGAAACGCGCAGACGCACGAAGCGCTTCTCGGATTCTACCCAGAAACGGTGATGCTGCAGATTCGGCAGGAAACGACGACGGGTTTTGTTGTTAGCGTGGGAAACGTTGTTCCCAGTAATCGGACCCTTACCGGTTACTTGGCAAACTCTCGACATGGCTCAGCCCTCATAAACCTCATGCCAAACCCGGCATGGGTTGGCCGCTTGTAACTGTATTGATTCCTGTTTTGACGGGGAGAGCCGGCAAACGCCGGGGACCTGAAGCGGCCATACCCCGAAAAAAGAGCGCTGTTTTATACCAGAAGCACCCAGGGATAACAAGGTAGGGCGACGGATGAAATGCCTACGGACCGGCCGCCGTGTGGGCCTGGCCGGAATGTCAACCGTTCGTCGGTGAGAAGCATTGTGACGGACGGACGGGTGGTCTAGTTTAGAGCGCGTGCCACACTCAATCCACGTCCGCCAGACGGCCGCCCACAGCGCTCTGTCAGCCGCTGCCCGCTAAGCGCGTGTCGTCTGCCCACCTCGGATCTACAAGGAATCGTTCATGCGTTTCGCCGCCTTGCCTCTGCTCTTCGCGCCCCTGCTGGCTCAGGCCGCCACGCTCAGCGTCTGCACCGAAGCCAGTCCGGATGGATTCGACGTGGTGCAATACAACTCCCTGACCACCACCAATGCCTCGGCCGATGTGCTGATGAACCGGCTGGTGGAATACGACGCCAGCGAAGCCAAGCTGGTGCCGAGCCTGGCGCAGAGCTGGACGATCTCCACGGACGGCCTGACCTACGACTTCGCCCTGCGCCCGGACGTGAAGTTTCACCAGACCGACTACTTCACCCCCAGCCGTACCCTGACGGCCGACGACGTGGTGTTCAGCTTCCAGCGCATGCTGGACAAGGATCATCCCTGGCACGCGGTGGCCAAGAGCGGCTATCCCCATGCCCAGTCGATGCAGTGGCCCAAGCTGATCAAGCGCGTGGAAAAGACCAGCGACCTCGGCGTGCGCATCGTGCTCAACAGCCCGGACGCCACCTTCCTGCCGACCCTGAGCATGGGCTTCGCCTCCATCTATTCCGCCGAATACGCCGCTCAGCTGCTCAAGGCCGGCAAGACCGCCCAGCTCAACGACGAGCCCATCGGTACCGGTCCCTTCGTCTTCAAGCGCTATCAGAAGGATGCCGTGGTGCGTTACGCCGCCAATCCGGACTACTTCGCCGGCAAGCCCAAGCTGGATGGCCTGATCTATGCCATCACCCCCGACTCGGCGGTGCGCCTGCAGCGACTCAAGCGCGGCGAATGCCAGATCGCCCTGTCACCCAAGCCCCAGGATCTGCAGAGCGCCCATGAGGACAAGAGCCTGCAGGTGCTGCAGACGCCGGCCTTCATGACCGCCTTCGTGGGTATCAACACCACCCATCCGCCGCTGGACAACATCAAGGTGCGCCAGGCCATCAACCTGGCCTTCGACAAGCAGAGCTATCTGAAGGCGGTGTTCCAGGACACCGCGGTGGCGGCGGACAATGTCTATCCGCCCACCACCTGGGGCTACGCCAAGGACGTGCCGGCCTATCCCTATGACCCGGCCAGGGCCAAGGCCTTGCTGGCCCAGGCGGGGCTGAAGGATGGCTTCAAGACCACCATCTGGACGCGCCCCAGCGGCAGCCTGCTCAATCCCAATCCGCAACTGGGTGCCCAGATGCTGCAGGCCGACCTGAAGAAGATCGGCGTCGATGCCCAGATCCAGGTGATCGAATGGGGCGAATTGATCCGCCGCGCCAAGACCGGCGAGCACGATCTGCTGTTCATGGGCTGGGCCGGCGACAACGGCGATCCGGACAACTACCTGACGCCGCAATTCTCCTGCGCCTCGGTGCAGTCGGGCTTGAACTTCGCCCGCTATTGCGACAAGACCCTGGATGGCGCCATCAGCAAGGGCAAGACCCTGTCCGACCAGATGGCGCGGGCCACGGTGTACCACCAGGCGCAGCGCATCATCCACGACCAGGCGCTGTGGCTGCCGCTGGCGCACCCGACGGTGACGGTGCTGGCCAAGAATGGCGTCGAGGGCTACCAGCCCAATCCCTTCGGCCGCCAGGACTTCAGCAAGGTCAGCGGCGGTCGCTAGCCGCGCGTGCGGCGCGGCCAGCCCTAACGCCAGGGTTGGCCGTCGGTGCGCTCCACCTGCTTGACCTTCTGCTGGATCGCGGCGCGCGCCAGCATATGGGCGCTGACCGGCGCGGTGATGAAGATGAACAGGGCGATCAGCAGCTCGTGCAGGCTGAGGCCCTCGCCCTGGACGCTGAAGAACAGCATCGAGGCGATGATGGTGCTGCCCACGCCCAGGGTGGTGGCCTTGGTCGGACCGTGCAGGCGCATGAAGAAGTCCGGCAGCCGGTACAGGCCGATGGCGCCGATGAGGGCGAAGCTGCTGCCGATGAGCAGCAGGGCGCAGATCAGGAGTTCGAGCCAGAAGGGCATGGGGTAGCTCCCTGTTAATCGATGATTTCGCCATGCAGCATATGCTTGCCCAGCGCCACGGTGCCGACGAAACCGGTTACGGCGATGAGCAGCGAGGCTTCGAAGAAGACGTCGGTGGCCAGCCAGATACCGAACAGGATGATGATCGCCAGGACGTTGATGTAGAGGGTGTCCAGGGCCAGCACCCGATCCGGGATGTCCGGTCCCTTCACCAGGCGATAGACGTTGAGCACGGCGGCCACGCCCATCATCCCCATGCACAGCAGGGTCACGTAGGTGAGCATTCGAAGATCTCCTTGAGCGGGGCTTCATAGCGCGTCTTGACCTGATGGATCACCGCGTCCTTGTCCGCGACATCGAGACCGTGCAGCAGCAGGGTCTTGCGATCGCCGCTGAGGCCGGAGGAAACGGTGCCGGGGGTGAGGGATACCACGCAGGCCAGCAGGGTGAGCAGGAATTCGTCCTCGATGTCGATGGGCACCTCGATGAACGCCGGCTTGAGCGCCTCGGTCCGGCCCAGCACCAGGCGCGCGACGTGCAGGTTGGCGACGATGATGTCGTATACCACCATCAGCATGTAGCGCAGCAGGAGGACCGGGCGGCGCAGCCGGGGCGCGTGCAGCAGGAAGTCCTGGCACAGCAGCGGGATGCCCCAGCCAAGCAGCAGACCCAGCAGCAGCTGGCCCAGACTCAGACTGTTGTTGAGCAGCAGCCAGGTCAGGGTCAGCAACCCGGTGAGCAGTGGGTGCGGTAGCCAGCGTTTCATGGGCCAACCCCCCGGACGATGTCGAAGTAGGGTGTGACGTCCAGCAATTGCCGGGCGGTTTCCAAGGCGTAGCCGTGCAGCGGCGCGGCCAGCGCCATCAGCAGCGGGCTGCCCAGCAGCAGGCCGAGGGTGGCGGCGAGCTGGACCGGATCGAGGCGGACGTCCAGGGCGGCGCTGTTGCCGCGCCAGAACAGCGTGGTGCCGGCGCGGGACAGGGCGATGATCATGCCCAGGCCGCCCAGCAGCACCACCGGCCAGATGATCAATGCCGGCCAGGCGGTGCCGGTAGCCTGCAAGAGCATCACCTTGCCGAGAAAGCCGGGGAAGGGCGGCAGGCCGGCGACGGATACCGCACCGAGAAAGAACAGGCCACCGAGCAGTCGTGGGTGAGCCAGCTGCGGACCGCTGTTGAGGGTATCGCCCTGCGCCCCGCGTTGCTGGGCGATGAGATCCGCCAGCAGGAACAGGGCGCCGGCGATCCAGGTGCTGTGCACCAGGTAGAAGAAGCTGGCGGCCAGGCCCGCGACGCTGCCCAGGGCCACGCCGGTCAGCAGCATCCCTACCGAGATGACCACCAGGTAGCCAAGCAGGGCCTTGAGGTGATGGGCCGCCAGGGCGCCGAACACCCCGGCGGCCAGAGTGACCGCCGCCAGCGGCCAGAGCCAGGGCAGGACATAGTGGGCCAGGGGTCCGGCGGCCGTGCCGAATACCAGCAGGAAGACGCGGACGATGGCGTAGAGCCCGACCTTGGTCATGATGGCGAACAGGGCGGCGACTGGGGCGCTGGCGGCGGAATAGGCGCTGGGCAGCCAGAAGTACAGCGGCAGGATGGCGCCCTTGAGACCAAAGACCACCAGCAGCAGAAAGCCCGCGGCGGCCAGCAGCGGCGCCTGTTCGGGATCGGCGTTGGCGACCCGGAGGCCGAGGTCGGCCATGTTCAGGGTGCCGAGCAGGCCATAGAGCAGGCCGATGCCGATCAGGAACAGCGCCGAGCCCACCAGGTTGAGCACCACGTAGTGCAGACCGGCGCGGACCCGGGCGGGGCCGGCGCCATGCACCAGCAGGGCATAGGAGGCGATCAGCAGGATCTCGAAGAAGACGAAGAGGTTGAACAGGTCGCCGGTGAGAAAGGCGCCATTGATGCCCAGCAGCTGGAACTGGAACAGCGCATGGAAATCCGGGCCACGCTTGTCGTCGCCGCGGCAGGCATAGAGCGCCGCCCCGGCGGCCAGCACCGCCACGCTGACCAGCATCAGCGCGGCCAGGCGATCCAGCAGCAGGACGATACCGAAGGGCGCCGGCCAGTCGCCCAGGGCATAGACCTCCAGCTGACCGCTGTTGGCTCGCTGCAGGAGCAGCAGTGCCAGCGGCAGCAGGGTCCAGGTGGCCAGCAGCGACAGCCCGCGCGCGGTGCTGGCGGACAGCCGCGGACGCATGAGCAGGAAGGCACCCATGAACAGCGGTACGAGAATCGGCAGGATGATCAGGTGCTTCATCGGCGCGGCTCCTCGCCATCCACGTGGTCGGTACGCAACTCGCCGAGGGCGCGCAGCGACAGGGCCACCACGAAGGCGGTCATGGCGAAGCCGATGACGATGGCGGTGAGCACCAGCGCCTGGGGCACCGGATCGGCTTGCTCGGCGGCCTTGCCGATCACCGCCGGCACGCCGGTGCGCAGGCGGCCCATGGCAAACAGGAAGAGATTGACTGCGTAGGAGAGCAGGGTGAGGCCGAGCACCACCGGATAGAGGCGCGCCCGGAGCAGCAGGTAGACGCCGCTGGCGGTAAGGACCCCAAGGGCCGTGCAGAACAGGATTTCCATGTTAGAGCACCTCCTGGCTGGAGCCGTCCTTGTCCGTCTCGTCCCGGCTGACATGGCCGAGGTTGGAGAGGATCAGGAGGGTGGCGCCGACGACGGCGAGGTAGACGCCGAGATCGAAGATCAGGGCGGTGGCCAGTTCGGTCTTGCCGATCAGGGGGATGGCGAAGTAGTCGAAGGCGGTGGTGAGGAAGGGGTGACCGAAGGCCAGCGAACCCAGTCCGGTCAGGGCGGCGATCAGCACGCCGAGGCCGCAGATGGCGTGGTAGCTGATCGGCAGGCGCCGCTGGGTCCAGGTCACGCCATGTGCCACGTACTGCAGGATCAGGGCGATGGCGGTGATCAGGCCGGCGATGAAGCCGCCGCCGGGCAGGTTGTGGCCACGCACGAAGATGAAGGCCGATACCAGCAACGCCAGCGGCAGCAGCACCCGCGCCACGTTGTTGAGGATCATCGGGTGGCTGTCGCGAGACCAGGGCGTGCCCTTGGGGTCGACCAGTGGATGCGGCAGATGCAGGTGCTTGAGCAGGCCGTAGACGCCGGCGGCGGCGATGGCCAGCACGGTGATCTCGCCAAGGGTGTCGAAACCACGGAAGTCCACCAGGATGACGTTGACCACGTTGTAGCCACCACCCCCGGACACCGAGTTGGCCAGGAAGAAGTCGCCGATGCCCTCGTAGGGGCGGGTCAGCACGGCATAGGCCAGCAGCGCCACCAGCAGGCCCAGGCCGCCGGCCAGCAGGACGTCGCGCAGGCCGCGCAGGCTGCTGGATTCGATGGGGGTGCGATCCGGCATGAAGAACAGCGCCAGCACCAGTAGGATGACCGTCACCACCTCCACCGACAGCTGGGTCAGGGCCAGGTCCGGCGCCGAGTAGCGGGCGAACAGCAGCGAGACGATCAGGCCCACGGTGCTCAGGGTCATCAAGGCCTTGAGCCGGTTGCGGTGGAAGAACACCGTCAGCACCGCGGTCAGCATCAGGATGCCCAGGCCCAGGGCGGTGAGCGGATCGAAGGGCGACAGCGCGACCGGACCGTGGAGGCTGTCCAGCCCCGACAGCGCCGCCACCAGCAGCACCAGGGTGGCCGCCAGCATCAGCGCGATGTAGCCCTGCAGCGAGCCGCTTTCCAGGCGCCCGGTGAGCCGCTGGGCGAAGCCGATCAGCCGGTTCAGGCTCTGCTCGAAGACCAGGCGGGCGTCGACGTCGGGCAGTCCCTCCTGCCAGCGGAACAGGGGCTGGCGGAAGGCATAGACCAGTACGCCGCCGACCATGGCCAGGATGCTCATCACCAGGGCGGTGTTGAAGCCGTGCCAGATGGCCAGGCTGTAGTCGGGCAGGCTGCCGCCAAGGGCGGCGCTGGCACCTGCGGCCAGCAGCGGCGCCACGGTGTAGCCCGGTACTACGCCCACCAGCAGGCAGAGCAGCACCAGGATCTCCACCGGGATCTTCATGTAGCGCGGCGGTTCATGAGGTGGATAGTGGGGCAGGTCGCGCGGCTCGCCGTTGAAGAAGACGTCGTGGATGAAGCGCAGCGAATAGGCCACCGAGAAGACCCCGTAGAGCACCGCCACCGCCGGCACGACCCAGCTGAAGCTGCCGAACAGGCCGTGATTGAGAGTCTCGTTGAAGAACATCTCCTTGCTCAGGAAGCCGTTGAGCAGGGGCACCCCGCCCATGGCCGCGGCGGCGACCATGGCCAGCACCGCGGTATGCGGCATGTAGCGCCAGAGCCCGGCCAGGCGGCGCATGTCGCGGCTGCCGGTCTCGTGGTCGATGATGCCGGCGGCCATGAACAGCGAGGCCTTGAAGGTGGCGTGGTTGAGGATGTGGAACACCGCCGCCACGGTGGACAGCTGGGTGTCGAGGCCGAACAGCAGGGTGATCAGGCCGAGATGGCTGATGGTGGAGTAGGCCAGCAGGCCTTTGAGGTCGTGCTGGAACAGTGCCAGGATGGCGCCCACCACCAGGGTGGTGAGGCCGGTGAGGGTGACGATGTAGAACCACCACTCCGAATCGGCCAACGCCGGATAGAGCCGCGCCAGCAGGAAGACCCCGGCCTTGACCATGGTCGCCGAGTGCAGATAGGCCGATACCGGCGTCGGCGCGGCCATGGCCTGGGGCAGCCAGAAGTGGAAGGGAAATTGCGCGGACTTGGTGAAGACGCCCAGCAACACCAGGATCAGCGCCAGTGGATAGAGGGCATGGCCGGTGATCAGCGGGCCGGCGGCGAGCACGTCGGTCAACTCGAAGCTGCCGACGATATGGCCGATCAAGAGGATGCCGGCGAGCAGGGCCAGGCCGCCGCCGCCGGTGACGGTCAGGGCCATGCGCGCGCCCTGGCGGGCCTCCTTGCTATGGCTCCAGAAGCCGATCAGCAGGAAGGACGACAGGCTGGTCAACTCCCAGAACACCATCAGCAGCAGCAGGTTTTCCGCCAGCACCACGCCCAGCATGGCGCCCATGAACAAGAGCAGGTAAGCGAAGAAGCGCCCGACCGGCTCGTCCTTGCTCAGGTAATAGGTGGCATAGAGGATCACCAGCAGGCCGATGACCAGGATCATCAGGGCGAACATCAGCCCAAGACCGTCCAGGCGTAGGCTGAGATTCAGCCCCAGGGCCGGCAGCCAGTCCACCCGCTGCAGCAGCACGGTGCCGTCCAGCACCGCTGGGAGTTGCGTGGCCAGCAGGGCCAGGGCCAGGGCGGGCGCCACGGCGGTGCCCAGGGCGCAGGCGCGCCGACCGAAGCGATCGGTCGCCAGCGACAACAGTGTTCCCAGGAAGGGCAACGCGATGATCAGCGCCAATATCATGCCTGCATCCTTTAGCTGAGCGCCTCACGGCGGTGGATAGATGGTGCTCCCTCGAGACCTCGAGCGGCATTCGATGCGTCCACGCAGAGATCGCCAAGACGGCGAGAGGTGTCGGAATCGATCTTCGAGTTTCGTACAAGAACCGAAGGTTTAATAACCTAAGGTGATAATAAAAGAGAGACCACAAAATCCTAGCCCTGTCTCCCTTACAAAATATTAGGAAACAGGCACGCCGTGTCCAGCACGGGTCTCAAACACCTGGCAGGCGCTGTGCGGGTCTCACTAAGACCTCTAATACGGGCTTTTGCTCAGATCTGTGCGGAGGAGGGCACCCGGTGCGGCACCCTAGGCGCCGCACCGGGTAGTGCGAAGAAAAAACCCGACACGCCAAAGGAGCAAGAGAACACGCGTGTCGGGGGTAAGCGCCAGCGTCAGAGCGCCGGCGCGGGGGAAGCGTTACCCTGGGCGAGACGGGCGGGCTGCACGTCCCAGCCGCCACCCAGGGCCTTGTAGAGGGCGACGATGCCGCGATAGAGCTCGATCTCGCCCTGGGCCTGCTGGTCCTCGGCGGCCAGGCGTTCGCGCTGGGCATCGAGCAGCACCAGGAAGTCGGTGCCGCCTTCGCGGTAGCGGATCTCGGCCTGGTCGGCGGCGGCGCGACTGGCCACCGACTGGCGGATCAGCGCCTGCAGGCGTTCCTGGCGTCGCCCGTAGTCGCTGAAGGCATTGGCGCTCTCTTCCAGGGCGGTCAGCACCTGCTGCTCGTAGTTGGCCAGGGCCTCGTCGGAACCGGCACGGGCGCCGCGCAGGCGGGCGCGCACGCTGCCCAGGTCGAAGGCGGCCCAGCTGATGCTCGGGCCGAGGCCCCAGGCGCGGGCGGCACTACTGCCGATCTGCGAGCCGCGTCCGGCGGTGAAGCCGAGAAAGCCCGAGAGACTGACCCGCGGGAAGAGATCGGCGGTGGCCACGCCAACGTCGGCGGTGGCGGCAGCCAGCCGGCGTTCGGCGGCGGCCACGTCCGGACGGCGTCGCAGCAATTCGCCGGGATCGCCGATGGGCAGGCGCTTGGCGATGGCCGGCAGGGCCTTGGGCGAGAGATCCACGCTCAAGGCATCCGGGCGTTGGCCGAGCAGGGTGGCGATGCGATTGCGCGCACGGGTGGCCTGGGCCTGGAATTCCGGCAGGCTGGCTTCGGTGGCCGCCAGGCGTGCCTCGCTGCGCTGCACGTCCAGGTCGCTGCCCATGCCTTCGTCCCTGAGGGTCACGGTCAGGCGGCGCGCCTCGCGCTGGTTACCCAGATTGTCACGGGCGATGCGTTCGCGCAGCTGGGCGCCGCGCAGGTCGCCATAGGCGTCCACCAGTTCGGCGATCAGGCTGACCTGCAGGCCAGCGAGGTCGGAGGCCGCAGCTTCGGCGCGGGCATCGCTGGCTTCCAGGGTATGTCGCACACGACCGAACAGGTCCAGCTCCCAGGCCATGTCCAAGCCCAGGTCATAGCGTTCGCTGTTGACGCGCTGTTCGGTCAGACCGGGCTGCTGGGCCTTGCCGAGCTGGCTGCTGGCGCGGCTGGTGACCGTGGGGTAGAGATCGTTGGCGTCGTCATCGCGCAGGGCGCGGGCGGCACGCAGCCGGGCGAAGGCGGCGCGCAATTCACGGTTGCCGTCCAGGCTGCTGGCGACCAGGGCGTTGAGGGTCGGGTCCTCGAACTGGCGCCACCAGAGTGCCTCGAAGCGACCCTGGTCATAGGCCGCGGATTGCTGAATGGCCTTGAGTTGGGCCGGCGCCGGGGTAGGCGCCTGGTAGTGCGGGCCGACGGCGCAGGCGGAAACCGCCAGCGCCAGCAGCAGGGGAGCGAAAGCCTTCATGCCTGGGCCTCCTGAGCAACGGCGGAACGGGCCTGGCGACGCTCGACGAAGGCGCGCACCAGCACATAGAACAGCGGCGTGAGCAGCAGCCCGAAGAAGGTCACCCCAAGCATCCCGGAGAACACCGCGACGCCCATGGCATGACGCATCTCGGCGCCGGCACCAGTGGAGGTCACTAGGGGCACCACACCCATGATGAAGGCGAAGCTGGTCATCAGGATGGGTCTCAGGCGCAGGCGGCAGGCCTCCAGCACCGCGGCGACGCGGTCCTTACCGGTGGCCTGCTGGTCCTTGGCGAACTCGACGATGAGGATGGCGTTCTTGCACGCCAGGCCCACCAGCACGATCAGCCCGATCTGGGTGAAGATGTTGTTGTCGCTGCCGGCCAGGATCACCCCGGTGATGGCCGAGAGCAGGGTCATGGGCACGATCAGGATCACCGCCAGCGGCAGACTCCAGCTCTCGTACTGGGCGGCCAGTACCAGGAAGGCCAGCAGCACGCAGAGCGGGAACACCAGCAGGGCGGTATTGCCGGAGAGGATCTGCTGGTAGGTCAGCTCGGTCCATTCGAAGGTCATGCCGTTGGGCAACTCCTGCTTGAGCAGCGCCTCGATGGCCGCCTGGGCCTGGCCGGAGCTGTAGCCCGGGGCTGGCGCGCCGTTGATCTCGGCAGTCAGGAAGCCGTTGTAGTGCATCACCCGATCGGGGCCGGCGGTGTCGCTGATCTTGACGAAGGTGGACAGGGGCACCATCTCGCCGCGGTCGTTGCGCACCTTGAGCTGGCCGATCTGCTCGGGCTCCAGGCGGAAGCGCTGGTCGGCCTGGACGTTGACCTGGAAGGTACGGCCGAAGCGGTTGAAGTCGTTGGCGTAGACCGAGCCCAGGTAGGCCTGCAGGGTGTCGAAGATGGCGTCGATGGGCACCCCGTGGGTCTTGGCCTTCTCGCGATCGATGTGGGCATCGATCTGCGGCACGTTGACCTGGTAGCTGGTGAACAGCGACTCCGGCGCCAGCTCCGGCAGCTGCCGCGCCTTGGCCAGCACGCTCTGGGTCTGGGCGTAGAGCTCTTCGTAGCCCAGGTTGCCGCGGTCCTCCACCTGCAGGCGGAAGCCGCCGATGCTGCCCAGCCCCTGCACCGGTGGCGGCGGGAAGATGGCGATGATGGATTCCTGGATGGCGGCGAATTCACCGTTCAGCTGCGCGGCGATGGCGCCGGCCGACAACTGGGGATCACGGCGCTCCTCGAAGGGCTTCAGGGTCACGAAGACGATGCCGCTGTTGGGGCTGTTGGTGAAGCCGTTGATGGACAGGCCGGGGAAGGCCACGGTGCTTTCCACGCCGGGGTGCTTGAGGGCGATGGCCGACATGCGGCGGATGACCTCCTCGCTGCGATCCAGGGTGGCGGCGTCGGGCAATTGGGCGAAGGCCACCAGGTACTGCTTGTCCTGGGGCGGTACGAATCCGGTCGGCGTCTTCACCAGGCCCAGGCCGGTCAGGCCGAGTAGCACCACATAGAGCACCAGCACGATGGAGCCACCGCGCAATACCCGGCGCACGGCGCCGACATAGCCGTGGCTGGCCTTGTCGAAGAAGCGGTTGAAGGGGGCGAACAGCCAGCCGCCGAACAGCCGGTCGAGCAGCCGCGAGAAACGGTCCTTGGGCGCGTCGTGGCCCTTGAGCAACACCGCGGCCAGGGCCGGCGACAGGGTCAGGGAGTTGAAGGCCGAGATCACCGTGGAGATGGCGATGGTCAGGGCGAACTGGCGATAGAACTGCCCGGTGAGACCGGAGATGAAGGCGGTCGGCACGAACACCGCGCAGAGCACCAGGGCGGTGGCGATGATGGGCCCGGTCACCTCGCCCATGGCGCGCCGGGTGGCGGCCACCGGATCGAGGCCGAGGCCGATGTTCCGTTCGACGTTTTCCACCACCACGATGGCGTCGTCCACCACGATGCCGATGGCCAGCACCAGGCCGAACAGCGACAGCGCATTGAGCGAGAAGCCGAAGGCGTGCATCACCGCGAAGGTGCCGATCAGCGACACCGGCACCGCCGCCAGCGGAATGATCGAGGCGCGCCAGGTCTGCAGGAACAGGATCACCACCAGCACCACCAGGATGATGGCCTCGAACAGGGTGTGCACCACGGCCTCGATGGAGCCGCGCACGAAGATGGTCGGGTCGTAGACGATCTCGTAGTCCATGCCCTGGGGGAAGCCCTGCTTGAGCTCGGCCATCTTGGCGCGCACCTGGTTGGACAGGTCGATGGCATTGCTGCCGGGGCGCTGGAAGATCGGGATGGCCACCGCCGGCTGGTTGTTCAGCAGGGATCTCAGAGCGTACTGGTTGGAGCCCAGTTCGATGCGGGCGATGTCGCGCAGCCGGGTGATCTGGCCGTCGCTGCCGGCGCGCACGATGATGTTGGCGAATTCTTCTTCATCCACCAGGCGGCCCTGGGTGTTGATGGCCAGCTGGAAGCTGGTGCTGCCCGGCGCTGGCGGCGCGCCCAGGGCACCGGCGGCGACCTGGCGATTCTGCTCGCGGATGGCGGTGACTACGTCGCTGGCGGTCAGGCCGCGCGAGGCGACCTTGTCCGGATCGAGCCAGACGCGCAGGGAATAGTCGCCCATGCCGAACAGCTGGACATCGCCCACGCCGTCCAGTCGCGCCAGTTCGTCCTTGACGTTGATCAGGGCATAGTTGGACAGATAGAGCATGTCGTAGCGCTGATCCGGCGAGGTCAGGTGCACCACCATCGCCAGGTCCGGCGAGGCCTTGTCGGCGGTCACGCCGAGGCGCTGCACCTCTTCCGGCAGCTTGGGCAGGGTGCGGGTGACGCGGTTCTGCACCTGCACCTGGGCGGTGTCCAGGTTGGTCCCCAGGGCGAAGGTGATGGTCAGGGTCAGCTTGCCGTCGGCGGTGGACTGGGACGACAGGTAGAGCATGTGCTCCACGCCGTTCATGGCCTGCTCCAGGGGCGCGGCCACGGTCTCGCCGATCACCTTGGGGTTGGCGCCGGGGAAGGTGGCGCGCACCACCACGGTGGGCGGGACCACCTCGGGGTATTCGCTGATCGGCAGCTGGAACAGCGAGATGGCCCCGCCGATCAGGATGATCAGCGAGAGCACGGCGGCGAAGATCGGCCGGCGGATGAAGAACTGGGAGAAGTTCATCGGAGCAGTCCTTGAGCGAAAGGCGTGCAGAGGCGCAGCCATCGCGGCCATGGGCCGCTCCTACAGGTACGGATGCCACTGTAGGAGCGGTCCATGACCGCGATACCGCGATGCCTGGACGGGTGAAAGTCTGAAACGGGACGGGGTGGAGCCTGGGGTCTAGCGACTACCTACCTTGAGCGGCTGGGTGGGCGCCGGCAGGCTGGCCAGGACCGCGTCGCGCTGGCGCTTGAGGGCGGCCAGGGTGGTGGCATCGGCCATGGGCACCGACTGAGCGTCGACGGTCATGCCCGGGCGTACCCGCTGCAGGCCGTTGACCACGATGCGATCGCCGGCTTCCAGCCCCTTGCGCACGATGCGCAGGCCTTCCAGGCGCGGACCCAGGTCGACGGTGCGATAGGCCGTCTTGCTCTGGCCGTCCACCACCAGCACGAATTTCTTGCCCAGGTCGGTGCCTACGGCGGCGTCCTGGATCAGGGTGCCTTCGTAGGTGCCGCTGCCCACCAGCCGCAGCCGGGCATAGAGCCCCGGGGTGAAGCGGCCGTCGGCGTTGTCGAACACGGCGCGGCCATGGATGGTGCCGGTGCGTGGATCGAGCTGGTTGTCCATGAAGTCCATGTGGCCTTCGTGGGAGAACGCGTCCTCGTTGGACAGCGCCATATAGACCGGGCTGGCCGCGCCGCGTTGACCCTGGCGGGCGAGGGCCTGCTGCTTGAGGAAGACGCGCTCGTCGGCGTCGAAATAGGCATAGACCTTGTCGGTGGAGACCAGGGTGGTGAGGCGGGTGTCGCCGGCGTTGACCAGGTTGCCGGCGGTGACCTCGGCACGGCCAACGCGGCCGTCGATGGCGGCGCGCACCTCGGTGAAGCCCAGATTCAGGCGCGCGGCGTCCAGTTGCGCCTGGGCGGCGGCGACGCTGGCCTTGGCTTCCTGGGCGGCGCTGCGGCGGGCCTCGACGATTTCCGCGGAGATGGCGTTGCTGCTGCGCAGACGTTCGCCCCGGGCAGCTTCGTCGGCGGTGCGGCTGGCGTTGGCGCGGGCCTGTTGCAGCTCGGCTTCGAGGCGCTTGACCTCGGCCTGGAAGGGCCGCGGATCGATCTGCAACAGCAAGTCGCCGCGCTTGACCCGGGCACCCTCGTGGAACAGGACGCGGTCGACGTAGCCGGAGACGCGCGGACGCACCACCACGGATTCCGGCGCTTCCAGCCGGCCGGTCACCTCGTCCCATTCCACCACCGGCTGGCGCAGCACCTCGGCGGCGCTCACCTTGGGCGCGGGCGGCGCGGCGCTGGCCTGGGGATGGGAATCGCCGCAGGCGGCAAGGAATAGCGTAGAGGTCAGGGCCAGGGGGCCGAGGGTTTTCGCGAAAAGATCCATGTTCGAGTCCGCCCGAGGTGGAAAGAGGTCAGGGAGGCGAGTCTGCCGCCGGGTAAGGTCGGCGACGAATCGAAGGGCTCGAACTTATTTATCGATGGCGATGATGGTTTTGCTGTAGGTATCGCTGGCGGTGATGGCCCTTGCTGGAAAGGGCCGCGGTTGAGCCCTTCTGCCGAATCAAGAGCAGAATCCGTTTCTCAAAGGCTGTCCGGATCGCCAATGAACATCTGGATGCGCGACCTCAGCCAGCGCTCGCCGGGGTCGTGATCCTGGGCACCGCTCCAGGCCATGGGCAATTCATGGCCGCCGTCGTTCAGCTCGGCGGGCGGGTCTTCGTAGCGAAGGCCGCCGGTGCTGGCCAGCAGGCGTGCGGTGTAGTCCGGCACCATCACCAGCAGATCGGTTTCCGCCAGCAGCGAGCCCAGGCCGTTGAACTGGGGCACCGCCAGCACCACCCTGCGCTGGCGGCCGAGCTTGTCGAGCAATTCGTCGATATAGCCGGTGAGGTCGCCGGCATAGGACACCAGGGCATGGGGGCGGGCGCAGTATTCGTCCAGGGTCAGGCGCCCGGGCTTGCTGTCGGCGCGCAGTACCTTGAAGCCGAAGCGGCGCACCGGGCGGCGCTTGGCATTGGCTGGCAATTCCTCGGTATAGCCCACCGCCACGGTGATCTCGCCGGAGGCCAGCATGCCGGCGGCGGTCAGGTAGTTCATTCGCCGCACCACCAGGGTGGTGCCCGGAGCCTCGATGCGGATGCGCCTGAGCAGCGGCGGCAGCAGGGCGAATTCGACGTCGTCGGACAGGCCGACGCGAAACACCCGGTCGGCGCTGGCCGGCTCGAAACTCTGGGTCCGGCTCACCGCGCTGGAGATTTGGTCAAGGGCCGGCGACAGCAGGGCGGCGATCTCCTGGGCCCGGGGGGTCGGCTCCATGCTGCGCCCGGTACGCACGAACAGCGGATCGTCGAACAGGGTGCGCAGTCGCGCCAGGGCGGCGCTGATGGCCGGCTGGCCGAGAAACAGCTTTTCCGCGGCACGAGTGACGCTGCGCTCGAGCATCAGGGTCTCGAACACGATGAGCAGGTTGAGGTCGACGCGGCGCAGATCGGTACGGTTCATTCAGGCCCCGATAGGGAGTGGATCGATACCCCCGATGTCCATTATCGATGGGGATGCATAGAATCCTAAGGCAAGGCTGGTTAGAGTCCTAGCCATAAGCAGTCCGCCTCGGCAACGGTTCCGGGGTCGGCATCAACGCGAGGTAGTGCCATGTCCCGCCTGATCCAGTTCACCCAATTCGGCCCGCCGGAGGTGCTCGCCTGCATCGACCGGCCCACGCCCGTGGCGGGGCCAGGCGAGGTGCTGGTGCGGGTAGAGGCCATCGGCGTGAGCTGGTACGACGTGCTCTGGCGGCAGAATCTGGCTCCTGAGCAGGCCGTGCCCCCGGCCGGTCTCGGCTGCGAACTGGCCGGGGTGGTCACCGCCCTGGGCGAAGGCGTGGCCGACCTGGCGGTGGGCGATCGCGTGGCCAGCTTTCTCGGCCACGACATCAATCGCTATCCGGCCTATGGCGACGACCTGGTCTATCCGGCCACCTCCCTGGTGCGCTACCCGGACGTGCTCACCCCGGTTGAAGCCGCGGTGCACTACAATCCGCTGCTCACCGTCTATACCGCGCTGATGCACCAGGCGCGGCTGCAGCCCGGCGAATGGGTACTGATCACCGATGCCAGTCGCTGTTGCGGCCCGGCCTCCATCCAGCTGGCCAAGGCCCTGGGTGCCCGGGTCATCGCCAGCACCCACGACGCCGCCGACCGTGACTACCTGCGCGAACTGGGCGCGGAAAGGGTCATCGCCGCCGAGGAAGAGGATCTGGTCAGCCGCATCGCCAGCATCACCGACGGCGTTGGCGTACACGTGGCCCTGGATGCCCTGGGCGGTCCGCAACTGGCGCTGCTCGGCGAGGCCATGGCGCCCCGCGGCCGGTTGCTGCTCTACGGCCTCAACGGCGGCAACCAGACCCCGCTGCCGGCCTGCGCGGCCTTCAAGAAGAAATTCAAGCTCTACATCCACTGCGTGCAGGATTTCACCGGCCAGCCGGAGATGGGCCTGGAAGCCGATTGTGCCGCGGTGCGGGAAGCCTTGCAGCACATCGACCAACTGACCCGTGATCGCCTGCTCAAGGCGCAGATCAAGCAGGTCTTTCCCTTCGCGCAGTTCGTCGAAGCCCATCGCTGCATGGAGCAGTGCCCTACCCGCGGCCGCGTCGTCCTCAGCGTCGAGTGACGGGCCAGGCAATAAAAAACCCACGCCAAGGCGTGGGTTTTTTCATGACCGGTCGCCCTTGCAGGTCGCCTAGGCCGTGGCTTTCTTTTGCAGCGGCGGCGTGGCGCGATTGACTCGCGTCTTGGCACCAAAGAAGGCCACGCTGAGGAAGTGCAGCGGACTGATCCGTTCCAGCACCAACTTGAGCGCCACCGGCAGGAACAGACCCATGACCATGCTGACGGTGAACACCACCCAGGTGTCGTGCACCTGCAGCTTGTTCAGCACGATGCGCGCTCCGGCGGTGCCGAAGACGTGGAACAGGTAGATCTCGAAGGAGAAGTACCCTAGCCAGGCCAGCGGCTTGAAGTAGAAGCGGCGGGCGATCAGCAGGCTGATGGCGGCAAGACCCAAGGCGGTACCGATGATGGCCATGTCGGTCTCGTCGAGATCGACCAGTTCGAACAGATAGGCCTGGTCCATGGCCACCAGGATCACCAGGGCCACGGCCATGGTCACGACATTGCGTTGGGTGATGAGCTGCGCGCCGAAGCGGTAGAGACCCAGGCCCAGCAGGAAGAAGGGGAACAGCTGGACCGCCTTGTAGAGGCTGAACAGGTCCGGGAAGCTCTCCCAGGCGAAGGACGCCGCCAGGGCTACGGCGAACACCAGGCCGAAGTTGCGCAGGGTCAGCAGCAGTCCGGCCTTTTCCAACAGGGCGATCACCACGAAGATGCAGAAGATCGACTGCAGGAACCAGAAGTGCGCGTAGCTGAAGAAGTAGATGCTGAAGATGTCAGTTAGCTGCGGCTTGTAGTTGGTGTTGGGCACCGCCATCTGCAAGGCGAAGAACAGCGTCGACACCACCAGCAGAGGAATGCCGATGCGTTTGAACTTACCCTGGTAGAAGCGTGACAGGTCGCTGCCGGTATTCACCGGGCGCAGCGCATAGACGTAACCGGAGATGGCGGTGAACAGCGGCATCCGTACGTAGACGAGAGAATCGTAGAGATAGCGCAGCACGGAGTCGTCCGGCACCTTCATGCCAAGGGTGGACGAACTGCCGATCACGTGGCCCGCTACCATCAGAAACAGCGCCAGTCCGCGGATCGTCTCGATGCGCAGATCCTTTTCAGGCGTGGTCTTGGTCATGCTGAGTCCTCTGTACTAGCTAAGCGAGACAGCGTCTCCACGGGCGTGGGGAACGGATGTCGGCGCATCAGATCATCTGAGCCCGGTGAGCTTAGGCTAGTTCGTTAGCTTCCTTGCTGTAGCGGCGGGAAAACTCCGGCTTTTCTTGCGCTGCATCACTTTTCTGTGAAGCGATTACTAGAAGTGTGAACTTGCAACGGCGGCGAACAACGTTGATTCAGATGGCATTGTGCCAGGCTTAAGGTGTTCTTAAGCCAGCTTGCGCTAGGCCAGCGGCGGCCAGGGCAGGCCGCCGTGGCTTGGCTCAGACGAAGGCCTTGCCGTCCAGAATCGCCTTGCGCCAGCGGGTGATACGCACTTCGCCAGGCAGCCCGGCAGTGGTGAAGGGATCGCGGGCGATGAAGGCTTCGGCCTCGGCGCGGGTTTCCACATCGACGATATAGACGCTGCCGCTGGCGGTCTCGCCGTCATCGCTGAGCTTGGCACCGCAGGCCAGCAGGGCGGCGGCGTTCTCGCGCAGGAAATCCAGGTGAGCCGGGCGATGCTGCTGGCGCAGGGCCAGGCTGTCCGGCTTGTCGAAGGTCTCGATCAGAAAAGGCATGGCGGGCTCCGATAGGCTCGGCGGCCCCGATGGCCGCCGCTGGCGCAGGGTGGCGCGATCCTGGGGCCAGCGTCAATCGGACCTTGGCCGGCCATCGATGCCTGGCCTGGGCATAGCCTTAGCAGAGAAATGTATTAAACATTCAGGTCTAGATAGGCCAGGCTGACCTTTCCAAATGGAATATAAGGAAGGTCACCATGGTTCGTTCCTCTCTCCGACGATGGCTGGCGCAGGGCGCCGTTCTGCTAGCCGCGCTCGGTGTGCTCGCTCCGGTACAGGCCGCCGACCAGCCATTGCGCATCGGTTATCAGAAGGGCGGCGGTCTGCTGGCCGTGCTCAAGGCCCAAGGCACCCTTGAGCAGGCCCTAGGGGCCCAGGGCTATCAGGTGAGCTGGCGCGAGTTCCAGGCTGGGCCGCAATTGCTGGAAGCCCTCAATGCCGTCAGCATCGACGTCGGTTATACCGGCTCCCCGCCACCGATCTTCGCCCAGGCGGCGGGGATCGATCTGGTCTACCTGGGCGCCGAACCGGCCAGCGAGGCGGTGGAGGCCATCCTGGTGCCGGACGGTTCGCCGATCCGCGACGTCGCCGAACTCAAGGGCAAGAAGGTGGCCGTGCAGAAGGGGTCGAGCGCCAACTTTTTGCTGGTCGCGGCCCTGGAAAAGGCCGGGCTGAGCTTCAAGGACATCCAGCCGGTCTATCTGCCGCCGGCCGATGCCCGCGCCGCCTTCGTCAACGGTTCGGTGGACGCCTGGGTGGTCTGGGATCCCTATCTGGCGGCCATCCAGCAAGGCCAGCCGGTGCGAGTGCTGGCCGACTATAAAGGTCTGCTGCACGCCAACAGCTTCTATGAGGGTTCGCGGCGCTTCGCCTATGCCCATCCCGAGGCGATCCGCCTGTTACTGGCGGAACTGGCCAAGGCTGGTGCCTGGGCCAATGCCCATAAGCCGGAGGTGACGCGCATCCTGGCCGAGCAGATTGGGCTGCCGGAAGCGGTGATCGCCACCTGGCAGGCACGCACCCGCTACGGGGTGACGGCGCTGACGCCAGAGATCATCGCCACCCAGCAACAGACCGCCGACATCTTCAAGGCCCAGGGGCTGATTCCCCGGGCGGTGGAGGTAAGCCAAGCGGTCTGGCAGGCGCCCTAGGACGACTAGGCGCGACGAGGCAGCAGGTAGCCCAGCAGAAACATCCCGGCAGCGGCCACCACCACCGAGGGTCCGGCCGGGGTGTCCTGGTACCAGGACAGGGTCAACCCCAGGCACACGGCGGCCATGCCCAGCAGGCTGGCGCCACAGGCCATCTGCTCGGGGCTGCGGGCATGGCGCTGGGCGGTGGCGGCGGGAATGATCAGCAGCGAGGTGATCAGCAGCACCCCGACGATCTTCATGGCCACGGCGATGACGATGGCCACCAGCAGCATCAGCGCCAGGCGGATCCAGGTCACCGGCAGGCCTTCGACCTGGGCCAGTTCCTCGTGCACGGTGATGGCCAGCAGCGGCCGCCACAGGCAGGCCAGGGCTACCAGCACCAGGGCGCTGCCGCCAAGGATCCAGCGCAGATCGCCGGGACCCACCGCCAGCAGATCGCCGAACAGGTAGCTCATCAGGTCGATGCGCACCTCGTGCATGAACGACAGCGCCACCAGCCCTAGCGACAGGGTGCTGTGGGCGAGGATGCCGAGCAGGGTGTCGGCGGCCAGCCCCCGACGACGCTGCAGCACCACCAGCACCACGGCCAGCGCCAGGCAGCCGACAGTGACGGTCAGGGTCGGGCTGACATCCAGCAAGAAGCCCACGGCGACCCCGAGCAGGGCGGCATGGGACAGGGTGTCGCCGAAATAGGCCATGCGCCGCCAGACCACGAAGGAGCCGAGGGGGCCGGCGACGAGGGCGAGGGCGAGACCGGCGAGCAGGGCATACAGCAGGAAATCAGCCATGCTTGCAGTGGGCTCCATGGACGTGCGGCGTCTTGATCACGCTGCCATGCAGGTCGTGGGCGTGATCGTGGTGGTGGTGATAGACGGCGAGGTTGCGCGCGCTCTGGCCGAACAGTGCCTGGTAGGCCGGATCGCCGCTGACCTGCTCGGGGTGCCCGGAGCAGCAGACGTGGCGATTCAGGCAGATCACCTGATCGGTGGCGCCCATCACCAGGTGCAGATCGTGGGAGACCATCAGCACGCCGCAACCATGACGCTCGCGCAACTGGCCGATCAGCCGGTACAGCTCGCTCTGGCCATTGATGTCGACGCCCTGCACGGGTTCGTCGAGCACCAGCAACTCGGGTTGGCGGAGCAGGGCGCGGGCCAGCAATACCCGCTGCAACTCGCCGCCGGAAATGCTCTGCAAGGGGCTGTCGATGACGCCCTCGGCGCCCACTTCGCCCAGGGCGGCCAGGGCGCTGGCGCGGGTCACCCCCGGCACCAGGCGCAGGAAGCGCAGCACCGACAGCGGCAGGGTGGCGTCCACCTGCAGTTTCTGCGGCATGTAGCCGATGCGCAGCCGCGGGCGGCGCCAGACGCTGCCGCGATCGGGCGTGAGCAGCCCGAGCACGCTGCGCACCAGGGTGGTCTTGCCGGCGCCATTGGGGCCGATGAGGGTGACGATGCGGCCGGGATCCAGGGTCAGGCTGACCTGATCGAGCACCGGCTGCCCGGCAAAGGTCACACCGACATCCTGCAGCCGGATCAGCGCCTCGCTCATGCCTGCTTCCGGCAGGCGGCGCACTGACCGACCACTTCCACGGTCTGGCCTTCCACCTGGAAGCCCACGGCGCTGGCGCCGTCGAGGATGGCCTGGTGCACGGCGGGCTGTTCCAGTTCGATGCTCACCTGGCAGCTGCGGCAGATCAGGAACTGCCCCTGGTGGGCCTCGCCGGGATGATTGCAGCCGACGAAGGCGTTGAGCGAGGCGATGCGGTGCACCAGGCCGTTCTCGACCAGGAAATCCAGTGCCCGGTAGACGGTGGGCGGCGCCGCGCGGCGACCGTCCTGCTCGCTGAGCACGGCCAGGATGTCGTAGGCGCCGAGCGGCTTGTGGCTTTGCCAGACCAGCTCCAGCACCCGCTTGCGCAGCTCGGTGAGGCGCACGCCGGCGCGGCTGCAGAGTTCGTCGGCCTCGGCCAGGGCGTGGGCGACGCAGCGCGAATGATCGTGGGGCCGAAAGGCCAGGGGGGCGTCGGACATGAAACGGTACCTTGGGAGCCAGGACGTTATTATATTGCACCTCTCCTAAGAATCGGGATTTTCACGTGCCACGCCTCCTACCCCTCGTCGCTTCCCTGCTGCTCGCCTGCACCCTGTTGCCCGCCCAGGCCGAGGTGAAGGTGTTGACCAGTATCAAACCCCTGCAACTGATCGCCGCGGCCATCCAGGACGGCGCCGGACAGCCCGCCGTGCTGCTGCCGCCGGGCGCCTCGCCGCACCATTACGCCCTGCGGCCCTCGGACCTGCGCCAGGTACGCGAGGCCGGGCTGGTCTACTGGATCGGCCCGGATCTAGAGACCTTCCTGCCGGCGGTGCTCAAGGAACGCCAGGGCCCCAGCGTGGCCATCCAGGACTTGCCGGGCCTGCACCTGCGTCGCTTCGGCGCCGAGCACGCCCATGAGTCGGGCGACGATCATGACGAGCACGAGCACGAGCACGAGCACGAGCACGAGCACGAGCACGGTGCGGCGCCCGAGTACGCCCACGACCATGACCACCGCCCCGGTAGCCTGGATGCCCACCTCTGGCTAACCCCGGCCAATGCCCGGGTGATCGCCACGCGTCTCGCGGCCGACCTGAGCCAGGCCGATCCGGCCAATGCCAGTCGCTACGCGGCCAACCTCAAGGCCTTCGAAAGTGGACTGGCCGCCAAGGACCAGGCCCTGCGCGCCCAGCTGGCGCCGCTGGCCGGCAAGCCCTATTTCGTTTTCCACGAGGCCTTCGACTATTTCGAGGAAGCCTATGGCCTGGGGCATCGTGGCGTCTTCGCCCTGGGCGCCGACGTCCAGCCCGGCGCGCGCCATGTGGCCGCCATGCGTGAAGAGCTCAAGGCGGCCGGTCCGACCTGTGTCTTCACCGAACCGCCGCTGCAGCCGAAGATCGCCACCACCCTGAGCAGCGGCCTGCCGGTGACCCTGGTGGAGCTCGATCCCCTGGGGGCCCGCATTCCGGTCGATAGCCAGGGCTATGCGACCCTGCTGCAACAGGTGGCCGACACCCTCGGCGGCTGCCTCGGCAAGCTCCCCTGAGCCACCCGGGATAACGATTCGGCAAGGGCTACCGTTCGTCGCCCTTGACCTGCCCTGGTGATCGTTCAGCTGGCGTTCAGGACGAGTTCAGGCAGCGTTCAGGGCCACTGGCCTAATCTGCAACTGTCAGATCAGCAACGCCGAGGTCGCCCGGATATGTTCACCCTAGCGCAGCTCCCGCTAAGGCAGATCGTCCGGACACTTCGACCCGACCTGGCGATGTTCATCCTTGTAACTCCACTGCAGGGTCACCAAGTCAGCTCTGGTCCCCTGTAGCCGTCTCACGACGGAGCCGTCCCCCAACGGCAGTTTCCGATCCCCATGAAGTGCTCCTTACCTCTCCAACCGGAGAGGTTTTTTTTGCCTGGAATAAAGTAAGTGTACCCATCCATCCGCTCCCTGCTCTCGCCGTCAGCCGGCTCCAGGCGCCATAATCGGGCCCAGGGCGCTGCTGCGCGACGTACGCGACAGATGCAGTCGCAGCCACAGAAAGTCTCGTTAGCTGTTCAGGAGTCTGCATGAAGATCCTCGTCGTCGAAGACGAAAACCTGCTGCGCCACCACCTCAAGGTGCGTCTGGGTGAAGCCGGTCATGTCGTCAATGCCGTGGCCGATGCGGAAGAAGCGCTCTACAGCGCCCGCGAATTCCATCACGATCTCGCCATCATCGACCTGGGCCTGCCCGGCATGAGCGGTCTCGATCTGATCCGCCAGCTGCGCAACCAGGGCGCCACCCTGCCGATCCTCATCCTCACCGCCCGTGGCAGCTGGCAGGACAAGGTCGAGGGCCTGGGTGCCGGGGCGGACGATTACGTGGTCAAGCCCTTCCAGTTCGAAGAACTGGAGGCTCGCCTCAATGTGCTGTTGCGTCGCTCGGCGGGCTTCGTCCAGCCGAGTATCCGCGCCGGCTCGCTCAAGCTGGACCTGGGGCGCCAACAGGCCTTCAACGAAGACCAGCCGCTGCAGCTGACCGCCTACGAGTACCGGCTGCTGGAATACCTGATGCGCAACCATCAGCAGGTGATCACCAAGGAGCGGCTCATGGAGCAGCTCTACGACGATGACGGCGAGCACGACAGCAACGTCATCGAGGTGCTGGTGGGGCGCCTGAGGCGCAAGCTGGAAGCCAACTGCCAGATGCAACCCATCGAAACGGTCCGGGGCCGCGGCTACCTGTTCACCGAGCGCTGCCAGTGATCCGTTCGTTCCGGGTACGGTTGCTGCTCAGCGCGGCGCTGCTGGTCATCGTCTGCCTGGCGTTGATCGTGCCGGCGATCCGCAATGCCTTCGACCGTACCGTGGAAAACTTCGTCGCCGCGCGCCTGGAGGCCAACGCCAATACCCTGATCGGCGCAGCGCGGGCCATCGACGGGCGCCTGGCGATGCCGGAGATGATCGCCGAAGAGGTCTTCGACCGACCCGGTTCGCCCATCCTCGGCTACGTCTACGACCAGAACGGTCGCCTGCTCTGGCGCTCGCGCTCGGCGATCAAGGAGCGGCCCAACTACCGGCCGACCTTCGACGGCGGCGGGGTCAAGCTGGTCAAGGCCACCGACGACCAGGGCCAGGGTTTCTTCGTCTTCGATCGCGAGGTGCTGCTGGGTAATCCGCCGGTCGCCGGCTTCAGCGTGGTCACCATGCAGCCGGCCGAGGAGTACGAGCGGTTGCGCGCGACCTTCGTCCACCAAGTGATCCTCTGGCTGGTCGGGGTGCTGGGTGCGCTGCTGGTCCTGCTCGCTCTGGTCATGCAATGGAGCCTGCGACCGCTGCGCCGCCTCAGCCAGCAGCTGGACGCGGTGGAAACCGACCAGCGCGAGTTGCTCGACGAAAACAACGTACCCAGCGAGATCAGTCGCCTGATCCGTTCGCTGAACCGCCTGCTCGATCACGAACGCCTGCAGCGCGAGCGCTACCGCGACACCCTGGGCGATCTGGCCCATAGCCTGAAGACGCCGTTGGCGGTCTTGCAGGGAGTGACCGAGGAATTGCGCCGTCGGCCGCAGCTCGACCAGGAGGTCGGCACCCTGCAGACCCAGATCGAGCGCATGAACCAGCAGGTGATGTACCAGCTGCAGCGGGCCACCCGCCAGGGCGGCGCGGTGCTCAGCCGGCCGCTGGAGCTGGCGCCGCTGGTGGAGTCGCTGTTCAGCACCCTGGACAAGGTCTATGCCGAGAAACGCGTGCAGGCGGAAATGGATTTACCGCCGAATCTGCGGGTGCAGGCCGAAGAAGCCGCCATGCTGGAGGTGTTCGGCAATCTCCTGGAAAACGCCTATCGCCTGTGCCTGACGCAGGTGCGGGTCAGCGCCCGCCGTCATACCGAGCACTGGATCCTCGACATCGAGGACGACGGCCCCGGCATTCCCGCCGAGCGCCGCGAAAGCGTGCTGCGTCGCGGCATGCGCATGGACAGCCGCCACCCTGGACAGGGTATCGGCCTGGCCGTGGTACAGGACATCCTGGAAGGCTACCGCAGCAGCCTGACCATCGATGAATCCAGCCTGGGCGGCGCCCGTATCCGCTTCCGCCTGCCAGCGGCGATTTCCCCGGAGCGGCCTTCCTTGGTGCACAATGGGGCCAAGACGTGACCCATGGGTCATGGCTTGCGTCTGCTCCTGATAGTGAAATTCTGTCTGTAAGGACCCCGGCATGAGCCGCGACTGCCGTCACCTCGAATCCCTGTTGCACCACGATATTCCCATCACCAAGGCCCTGGGCCTGGAAGTCCGCGACTGGAGCGAGCAGCGCCTGCAGCTGCATGCCCCGCTGGATGCCAACATCAACCACGCCAGCACCATGTTCGGCGGCAGCCTCTACTGCGTGGCCGTGCTGGCCGGTTGGGGCTGGCTGTACCTGCGCCTGCGCGAAGCCGGCATCGAGGAAGGCCACATCCTCATCCAGGAAGGCCAGATCAGCTATCCGCGGCCCATCACCGCCGATGCCCTGGCCTATGGCGAGCCGCCCGAGGCACGGGCCTGGGAGCGCTTCGAGACCACCTTCCGCCGCCGTGGCCGCGCGCGCATCACCCTGCAGTCGCGCATCGTCACCGAGAGTGGCGAGGATGGGGTGCGCTTTACCGGTCAATACGTGCTGCACCGCTGAGAGCCTGTCCAAAGTCTGCTGCGCGTCGGCCAAACTGCGTTGAAAAGACCCTGGGCCGCCAGCCCGGTCGGAATGCTCATTTACCACTCGTAAACTCGCGCGCGAGTCCGATCCGCTTCCTCAGGTCTTTTCGCGGGGCCGCCCAGGCCTTGTTTGGCTCTAGCTCGCGAGCCTTTGAACAAGCTCTGGCCAGGTAGCGCGGTACGCAAAGGGCGACCCTAGGGTCGCCCTTTTTCGTTTCCGTTATCCGCTCAGCCGTGGGAGTGAGACTCGGCTTTCGCCTGCTGTGCGGTATTGGTGTCGGGCAGGTTGTCCGGCGGTACCGCCAGGGCACGCAGGGCGCCGGACATGATCTCGCTGAAGGTCGGCGCCGAGACCAGACCGCCGAAGTAGCCTTCCTTGGTCGGGGTATCCAGCATCACCGCCAGCACCAGCTTGGGATCGGCCGCCGGCGCCATGCCGACGAACAGCGAGCGATAGGCGTGCTCGGTGTAGCTGCCGGCGCCGGCCTTGCGCGCGGTACCTGACTTGCCGGCCACGTGATAGCCGGGCACCCGGGCGCGGATCACGCCGCCTTCGTCTTCCACCACGTGGTTGAGCATGGCGCGCAGGCGCCGGGCGATGGCCGGGTCCATGGCCTGGACGCTCTGCTGCTTCTGGTCCTTGAGCAGGGTCAGGGGGGTGAGCAGGCCGTCGTTGGCGATCACCGAATAGGCCTGGGCCAGCTCGGCGACGTTGACCGCCAGGCTGTAGCCAAAGGACATACTGGCCGTGGCGATCTGCGACCACTTGGTGTGGCCGGGCAGGTAGCCGGCGTTCTCGCCGGGAAAGCCCAGGGCCATCGGATTGCCGAAGCCGACGCGGCTGAGCTGTTCGTAGATGGGCAGTGGCCCGATCTGCAGCGCCACCTTGCTCATGCCGATGTTGGAGGAATTGAGCAGCACCCCGGTCATGGTCAGGACACCGCGCCGGGCCACGTCGTGGATGGTGTGACCGTCGATGGTCATCCAGCCCGGCGCCACGTCCACGGTACTGTTCTCGTTGAATTTGCCCGAGGCCAGGGCCACCGACATGCTGAACGGCTTGATCACCGAGCCGGGCTCGAAGGCGTCGGTCAGGGTGCGGTTGCGCATGTTGGGGATCTGCAGGGTGGCGCGGTTGTTGGGGTTGTAGGAGGGGAAATTGGTCATCGCCAGGATCTGGCCGGTCTTGGGATTGACCAGCACGGCGGACCCGGACTGGGCGCCGAACTTCTCCACCGCGGTCTGCAGCGCGCGATAGGCGATGAATTGCAGGCGCAGGTCGATGGACAGCGCCACGTCCTTGCTCGGTTGCGGCTGACGCACCACGCGGATGTTCTTGACCACCGAGCCACGCGGATTGATCAGCACCTCGCGCACCCCGCCGCGGCCGGCCAGCCAGTCTTCGAAGCCCAGCTCCAGGCCCTCCTGGCCATGGCCGTCGATGTTGACCATGCCGATCACCTGGGCCACCAGGTCGGAACTGGGATAGTAGCGCTTGTATTCCTTGATCTGGCGCACCCCGGGTACGCCGAGGGCCATGATGTTCTCGCCGTCGATGGGCGACAGCGCCCGGGCCAGATAGAGGAAGTGCTTTTCCGGATGGCCGAGGATCAGGTTGCGGAGTTCGGCTTCGGGCTTGTGGATGGCCTGGGCCAGGCGCCCCAGCTGGTCGGCGCTGTCCTGCATCTCCGATGGATTGCACCAGATGGTCACCACCTCGGTGGAAACCGCCAGGGGCGCGCCGTTGCGGTCGGTGATCATGCCGCGGGTGACCGGAATGGGAATGTGGCGCACCGAACGGCGATCGCCCTGGTCACCCAGGAAGGCGGCATCGATCAGCTTGAGGTAGGTGATGCGGCCAGCGACCACGCAGGTCAGCAGGACCAGCACGACGACCACGACATAGAAGCGATAGCGGGGTGCGGCCGTCATGGCGGCTCCTGCGCGAGAAGAAGGCTTGGGCATGGTCACAACTGGTTACAACCGTCAGGGACGCGCATGGTAACTGCTCCAGCTATCGGCCGGAAACCGCTGGGCGGTCGAGGGCGGTACACTGCGCACATGAGCGACATCCCCCTGCACGATCTTTCCACCCCTGCCGTGACCTGCGAGAGCTGTCAGGCCTGGTGCTGCCGCCAGGAAGTCCTGCTGTTCGACGATGCCGGCGTGCCCGCCCGCTACATCGAGGAAGACTGGACCGGCACCCGCATGAAACGGCTAGACGACGGCTGGTGCGCGGCCCTGGATCGCGAGCAGATGAACTGCAGCATCTACGAGGTGCGGCCCTGGGTCTGCCGGATCTTCGACATGGCCGGTCCGGAATGCCTGGAAGAGCGGGCGGACATGAAAAGGGCGATGGAGAGTGGCGAGTTCTAGCGTCGCCCTGGCCAACCCTGTTGGGCTTCGCTGCGCTCAACCCAACCTACA
>NZ_ANBZ01000080.1:0-7149 GCF_000316965.1 Pseudomonas sp. 313 | reverse complement strand
AGGCCCCCTCTCCCCCTGGGCGAGGGTTGGGGTGAGGGTCCCCTCCCTCACTGCCGCATCGGCATCCGATCGACCGTGCCGAACAAGGCCTTGAGCGACCACCCCTGCTCTTCGCGCACCTTGATCCCACCATCCTTACCTACCAGATAAAGCGTCGCCGGCTGCACGGCGCGGGCGTCCAGCGCCTTGAGCAGCGCCCGGGTCTGCTCCGGACGCAATGGCTGGTCGTTGCGGCTGGCGGCGCCGGCCACCACGGTATAGAGCACCATGTCCCGTTCGACGAAGGCTTCGCGATTGGCCGGTTGCGCCAGCTCCTCGCGCAGCTTCACCACCTGGGGATCGTTCGCCGTCGGCGCGACCAGGATCAGCGGTCGGGTCTTCCAGCGTTCCGCCTCCAGGGGGTTGTCGGCCGCCTGGGCCGTCGAGGCCAGACCGGCGATCAGGGTGGTCGCCAGGCCTACCAGTGCGAGGGTCTTCATGGACGCCTTCCTTCCGTTCGGTTGCCAAGAGTCGTCCAGCATTGACCTCGGTCCGGCGTCAGGGATCGCCCTGGCGATTTCGGGTTACACAAAAACCGCCAGACCCACTGTTCATAAATCACCAATAGGGATCCCTACATAGCAATAAATCGTCGGCTATAAAGTCTAGACGACCATTCCTGCCAATTTTAAAAAGAAGATTGCGAGCCCTACCCTGAGCGGACTACCGTTAGCGCCATGCACAACGCCCATACCCTCATCCTCCTCCGGCAGCACCGCTGCCTGCGACTGGTCAGTCCACGACTGCGAAGCTCGACCGCGCTCGCTTCGTAAGTCCCGACCACGCCCAAGGAAAGAATCGCCATGACCATGCTTAAAGATCCCTCGCAGAAGTACCGTCCCTTCACGCCCGTCGCCCTGCCCGACCGCACCTGGCCGGACAAGGTCATCGACAAGGCGCCGATCTGGCTGTCCACCGACCTGCGCGACGGTAACCAGTCGCTGATCGAGCCGATGGATGCCGAGAAGAAAATGGCCTTCTTCAAGTGCCTGGTCGCCGTGGGCCTGAAGGAGATAGAGGTGGGCTTCCCCTCCGCCTCCCAGACCGACTTCGACTTCGTCCGCGAGCTGATCGAGGGCGGGCACATCCCCGATGACGTCACCATCCAGGTGCTGACCCAGGCCCGCGACGACCTCATTGAGCGCACCTTCGAGTCGCTCAAGGGCGCCAAGCGCGCCATCGTCCACTACTACAACGCCTGCGCGCCGAGCTTCCGCCGCATCGTCTTCAACCAGGACCAGGCGGGCGTCAAGGCCATCGCCGTGGCCGCCGGCCAGACCATCGTGCGCCTGGCCGCCGAGCGCCCGGAGACCCAGTGGGGCTTCGAGTATTCCCCCGAGGTGTTCAGCTCCACCGAGACCGACTTCGCCGTCGAGGTGTGCAACGCGGTGATCGCGGTGTTCGCGCCGACCCCGGCCAACAAGCTGATCCTCAACCTGCCCGCTACCATCGAGTGCGCGACGCCCAACAACTACGCCGACCAGATCGAGTGGTTCGGCCGCCACATCGATCGCCGCGACAGCGTGCTGATCAGCGTCCACACCCATAACGACCGCGGCACCGGCGTCGCCGCCTCGGAGCTGGCGGTGATGGCCGGCGCCGATCGCGTCGAAGGCTGCCTGTTCGGTAACGGCGAGCGCACCGGCAACGTCTGCCTGGTGACCCTGGCGCTCAACCTCTACACCCAGGGCGTCGATCCCGAGCTGGACTTCTCCGACATCGACGCCGTGCGCAAGACCGTCGAGGAGTGCAACCAGCTGCCGGTGCACCCGCGTCATCCCTATGTCGGCGACCTGGTCCATACCGCCTTCTCCGGCTCCCACCAGGACGCCATCCGCAAGGGCTTCGCCCAGCAGAAGCCGGATGCGCTCTGGGAAGTGCCTTACCTGCCCATCGACCCGGCCGACATCGGGCGCGACTACGAGGCGGTCATCCGCGTCAACAGCCAGTCGGGCAAGGGTGGCATCGCCTTCCTGCTGGAACAGGAATACGGCATCAGCCTGCCGCGTCGCATGCAGATCGAATTCAGCCAGGTGGTGCAGCGCGAGACCGATCGCCTGGGCCTGGAGATGACCGCGGCGCAGATCCACGGCCTGCTCGAACAGGAATACCTGCAGGCCAAGAGCCCCTATGCGCTGGTCAGCCATAAGCTGCGCGAGGAAGATGGCACCTCCACCGTCGACATCAAGGTCGCCGTCGAGGGTCGTACCGAGCACTGGCACGGCACCGCCAAGGGGCCGCTGGAAGCCCTGGTCGCCAGCCTGCCCCAGGCGGTGGAGATCATGGACTACCACGAGCACTCCATCGGCGCCGGCGCCAACGCCAAGGCCGCCTCCTACATCGAGGTCCGCCTGGAAGGCCAGCGTCCGCTGCATGGCATCGGCATCGACGAGAACATCACCACCGCCAGCTTCCGCGCCCTGCTCAGCGCCCTGAACCGCGCGGTCACCCAGGCCCAGGCCAAGGCCGCCTGACGCTGACGTTGGTCAAGCCCAAGGGAATACCGACCGGTATTCCCTTTTTTTATGGCCAACCAGCGGAGATACTCCCCGCTTCCTCGGGATCGTCTCGTCTGCCCGGCACCTGCCGGCCGAGCAGTGTGTCTGGATAGGCAATGACTTCCACTCTGTCGCGAAATACCTCTCCGCTGCGTGACGCCACCGCGCTGGCACTGCTGTTCCTGCTCAGCTCGGTCCTGTGCATCCTCTTCACCCGCCAGGCGTCCACCACCGTGGCCACCCTCTGGCTGCCCAATGGCCTGGCGATCGCCTGGCTGCTGCGCTCGGCGCCCCGCCGCTGGCCGCTGCAACTGCTGGCGATCTGGCTGGCCGGCACCCTGGCCGAGCTGCCCTTCAGTGGCCAGCCGGCCATCGGCGCGCTCTATTCCCTACCCAATCTGGCCGAGATCCTGTTCGGCACCTGGCTGCTGCACGATCGCATCCTCCATCCCGAACGCAATGTCGCGGCCATGGGCCGACTGCTGTTCTACGGGGTACTGGTGACGCCCCTGGCCGGCACCGCCCTGGGAACGCTGATCGCCGCCCAGCAGGGCAATCCCGAGCTGCTGCGGGTCGCCTTGCACTGGTACCTCGGGGATGCCCTCGGCCTGCTGGTGGTGATGCCCCTGGCCTTTCTCCGCCGTCCGCTGCGGTGGCAGCAGTTCAGCCGCCAGGGCGCCCGCGAATTCGTCGTCCTGCTGCTGATCAGCCCCGGGCTGGTGCTCGCCCTGCTGGCCTACGTGCCCTATCCCTTCGTCTACGTCTCCACCCTGCTGCTGCTGATGACCCTGAGGCTCAGCGCCGCGGGTACCGCGGTGGTGGGCGGCCTGAACATCCTGATCTTCACCTACCTGGTGGCCCACGGTTATCTGCTCGGTGTCCGCGGCGCCTCCCTGGTGCAGGAAGCCCTGACCTACATTCCCGTGGCCCTGATGCAGATTCCACCGCTGCTGCTGGCCGCCGCCGTGCAGCAGAGCCGTCATCACAACCAGCGCCTGGCGCGCAACGAGGCGCGCTTTCGCCATGCCCTGAGCGCCGCGCCCTATGGCATGGCGCTGCTGTCGGTGGAGGGCCGCCTGAGCCAGGTGAACCTGGCCCTGGAGGCCATGCTCGGCTATCCGCGCCACAGTCTCGACGGCCGCTTGCTCAAGGAGTTGATCGCCGACGCCGAAGAGTCCCTGACGATCGAGGAAGGCGAACAGACCCGCCGTCTGCTGCACCGCGACGGCCAGGGGCTGTGGATGCAACTGGCACTGTCGCCCGACCATGACGACGGCGACCTGCTCACCGGCTATCTGCTACAGGCCCGCGACATCGACGCCCAGCGCCGCGCAGAGGCGACCAACGCCAGGCTGCGCGAGCGGCTGCAACTGGCCATCCGTGCCAGCAACGTGGGAATCTGGGAATGGGACACCCGCAGTCCGGGCTTCAATGCCGACGCCCGGCTGCGCGATCTCTATGGCATCGCCCCCGACAATCTCAGCCGGGACATGGACTTCTGGCTCACCTTCATCCACCCGGACGACAAGGCGCGCTCGCTGGAGGTGTTCGAGAAGGTCGTCAGCGAGTCGATGTTCTACACCTTCAACTTCCGCATCAACCGTGGCGGTCCCGGCGGCGAGGTCCGCCATATCCGTTCCGAGCTGATCTCGGTGGTCGAGGCCGACGGTCATGTACGCCTGGTCGGCAGCAACCGCGACGTCACCGAGCATCACCAGCTGACCACGGCGCTCTACGAGGAAAAGGAACGGCTGCAGGTCACCCTGGCCTCCATCGCCGACGCCGTGCTGACCACCGACATGGACGGCCGCATCCTCTTTCTCAATCCGGTCGCCGAACAGCTGACCGGCTGGTCGCTGGCGGATGCCCAGGGTCGACCCCACGAAGAGGTCTTCCGTATCCACGACAGCCAGAGCGACGAGGTGCTGCCCAGTCCGGTGACCCGCTGCCTGCGCGAGCAGACTATCACCTCGCTGGACGAAGGCGCGGTGCTGCTCAGCCGCCAGGGCGAAAGACACGAGGTGCAGGACTCCGCCGCACCGGTACGCACGGTGGATGGCCACATCATCGGCGCGGTGCTGGTGTTCCAGAACGTCACCCATGCCCGCAACCTGCAGCGCGAGCTGAGCTACAACGCCTCCCACGACGCCCTTACCGGTCTCTACAACCGCCTGAAGTTCGAGCAGGAGCTGGACGCCGCCTGGCAGCAGGCCCAGGCCGGCACCACCCAGCATGCCCTGTGCTTCATCGACCTGGACCGCTTCAAGGTGGTCAACGACTCCGCCGGCCATGCCGCCGGCGACCTGCTGCTGCGCGAACTGGGCACCCTGCTGCGCGATTCCCTGCGTGGCTCGGACGCGGTGGCGCGCATCGGTGGCGACGAATTCGCGCTGCTGCTGCGCGACTGCGACCTGGTACAGGCCGAGGCCGTCGCCGAAAAACTCATCGCCAGCATAGGTGCCGTGCGCTTCAACTGGCAGAACCGGATCTACGACGTCGGCGCCAGTGCCGGCATCGTCGCCATCACCGCCGAGACCCGCAGCCCGGCCGAATTGATGAGCCAGGCCGACGTGGCCTGCTACACCGCCAAGCACGCCGGGCGCAATCGCGCGGCGCTCTATCGCGCCGGCAGCGAGGACGTGGAGCGCCAGCACCGCGAGATCCTCATGGCCAGCGGCCTGCGCGAGGCCCTGGAGCAGCACCGCTTCGAGCTCCACGCCCAGACCATCGTCCCCACTCGCGCCACCGGCAGCACCGCGCAGCACGTCGAGCTGCTGCTGCGCCTGCGCGATGTCCAGGGTCAGCTGATCTCGCCGGCCACCTTCATCCCGGCCGCCGAGCGCTTCGGCCTGATGAGCAGCATCGACCGCTGGGTGGTGCGTCAGGTGCTGGTCGAGCTGGTGCCCTGGCTGCAGGAACGACCTGAGCTGCACGTGGGCATCAACCTCTCGGGCAACAGCCTGAGCGATCCCGACTTTCTGCCCGAATTGCTGGAGCTGATCGCCGCCTCGCCGCTGGATCCGCAGCGCCTGCTCTTCGAGCTGACCGAGACCGCGGTGATCAACAAGCTCTCGGTGGCCTCCGCGCTCATCAGCCAGGTCCGCGAACGCGGCTGCCGCATCGCCCTGGACGACTTCGGCGCCGGCCTCAGCTCCTTCGCCTACCTCAAGCACTTCCGCGTCGACTACGTGAAGATCGACGGCAGCTTCATCCGCACCCTCGATCAGGATCCGCTGGATCGCGCCATCGTCGAGTCCATCAACCAGGTCGCCCATCACCTGGGCGCCGAGACCATCGCCGAATTCGTCGAATCCCAGGCCACCTTCGAATTGCTCGGCACCATCGGCGTCGACTACGCCCAGGGCTACGCCCTCGGCAAACCCCTCCCCCTGCGGGAGTGGCCGGGGTCATCACGCCTCGAACCTTGAGCCGCGGCCATCGGTCGTAACCTGCATGACGCCCCCAACCGGATGAGGATTCCATGCACACACGTACCCTTGGCCACTCAGACCTCCAGGTGCCGCCACTCTGCTTCGGTGGCAACGTCTTCGGCTGGACGCTGGACGAAGCCCAGTCCTTTCGCATGCTGGACGCCCTGCTCGAGGCAGGCCTGACCTTCATCGACACCGCCGACGTCTATTCGCGCTGGGCACCGGGCAACAGCGGTGGCGAATCCGAGACCCTGCTGGGCAAATGGTTCGCCCGCAGCGGCAAGCGCGACCAGGTGATCCTGGCCACCAAGTTGGGCATGGACATGGGCGAAGGCCGCAAGGGCCTCAAGGCCAGCTATGTGCAGCAGGCGGTGGAGGCTTCGCTCAAGCGCCTGCAGACCGATCGCATCGATCTCTATCAGGCGCATTGCGATGACGAGGATACCCCGCTGGAGGAAACCCTGGGCGCCTTCGCCCGGCTGGTGGAGCAAGGCAAGGTACGGGTGATCGGCGCCTCCAACTACAGCGGCCAGCGCCTGCGCGAAGCGACCAGGATCGCCGAACGCCTGGGCGTGCCGGCGTACCAGAGCCTGCAGCCCCACTACAACCTGCATGCGCGCCAGGATTACGAGACCGACCTGGAACCGGTAGTCGAGGAACTCGGTCTGGGCGTGATCAGCTACTTCTCCCTGGCCAGCGGCTTCCTGACCGGCAAGTACCGCACCAAGGACGATCTGCAGGGTTCACGCGCGGAGATGGTCAAGCGCTACCTGGACGAACGCGGCATGGCCATCCTGGCCGGCCTCGACGAAATCGCCGAAAAGCACGACGCCACCCCGGCCCAGGTCGCCCTGGCCTGGCTGATCGCCCGCCCCAGCATCACCGCGCCCATCGCCAGCGCCACCTCCCAGGCCCAACTCGACGACCTGGTGGCCGCCACCCGGCTGCAGCTACCGGCCGATGACATCACCCTGCTGAATCAGGTCAGCGCCTATCGCTGAGGTGTCGTGACCACGGACGCGCACGGAGCAGCCCCCCCTCTCCCTTTGGGAGAGGGTTGGGGTGAGGGTGATCCCACGCAACCGATATCGAGCGCCCGCTCGGACAACCCCCTCTCCCTCCGGGAAAGGGCTGGGGTGAGGGTGGCTCCAGCAGCCGATATCAAGAGCGGAAAAGGCTGC